>CAZONI010000264.1:0-1503 GCA_964581175.1 uncultured Desulfobacteraceae bacterium | reverse complement strand
CAAGGTTTGCCGATCCTTTCAAACCTATCCCTCGAAAGGATTGCATGATTCCCCAAACGGTCCCGAAAAGGCCGATAAAAGGGGCCGTATTCCCCGTCGTGGCAAGGAAACTGACCCCTCGCTCCAGTCTTTCAACTTGTGCCACAATGGCCTTCTGGAGCGACCGTTCAAGGTTGTCCACCATTATTTGTCGCGAACGTTCTGCCGGCGGCGGACTCTTTGTGCCGGCAACGCCCCCGGGATTAGAGGTCGCATAAATCTTCCGGAGCCGCTGGAATTCCCCGTATCCGGATCGGAACATCCGAGCCACAGGACTGTACCTGAGGTCCTTTGACGCTGCATATATCTTACGCAAATCCATCGGTTCCAGAAACATGTCCTGAAACAACTCCGTCTCATGCCGCGCACGACGCACCAGACGAAATTTCATCAGGATAATCGTCCAGCAAGCCACGGAAAACCCCAGGAGGATCAACAGCACAAATTTTACCATTGGTCCTGCATGGACAATCATCTCAATGATATCATTGCCGTAAAATCCACCAAACGGCAAGTGGAAAGGGATCGCAAAGATTAACGGTACACCCGCCATAATTCTTCCTTTCTTAAGGTTTTTCAACGCATCCGTCTACGATGCCGCCTCTCTCGGTGGGCATTCAGTGCGCCCGGCCAAATCGAAACGGCTGATGAGAAAAGCAGCTATGCCTTCTGCATCATTCAGCAAAAAACGCGGCACCCCGAAATCATCGGGGGCGTCAGTGACCATTGCCAAGAGATTATCATCGTTCCCGCACACCGGCTTCTCGTGTACTTCGGGCCTGAAAATTTCCAGCTTCGGCCTGTTCCCTCGCTTATAACCCTCTGCCAGGATAATGTCCACTCCGGAAAAATAAGATTCCAGCTGATCCAGCGGAGTATCATGAGCCACATCCTTCACCATGGCAACCTGACGAGGAGAAGAGAGCAGCACCATGCTTGCCCCTGCTTCCTTATGACGCCAGCTGTCCTTTCCCGGCTGATCGATGGTAAACCCGTGCACATCGTGCTTGATTGTTCCCACCCTGAATCCCTTTCTTTTCAGTACGGGGATCAGTTTTTCAATCAGCGTTGTCTTTCCCGTACCGGAAGTCCCGACGATTGCTACGACAGGAATTCGGATCTCTTTCAGGAATATCTCTGTGGACTCGTCGTTCATTACTTCTGTAACCTCCACTGGACTATTGCGCCAATTTAAGCGCGTCTCCTTTTGCCGACCCTTGTGTCAGGCTCGAACCTCAGTCGTCGAAACCGCTCCATACATTCCTGTGGGCAAAATGTTCGCCTTTCCCGACCGTGCACAAAATTGAACATTTTCAACCTGACTTTACCGTTCATTCTTTTTTGATTCGCCCCCCGCCTGCCCGAAAATTTCCTGAAAAATCCTGTTGTCGGCTTTCACACAGGCACTTTTGAGCCTGCTGTATTTCTCCAGGAGTTGCTTTCCTTCTTTTGTCAGTCGGGTTC
>CAZONI010000263.1:0-1695 GCA_964581175.1 uncultured Desulfobacteraceae bacterium | reverse complement strand
GCCGTCATTCCCGGTGACGGCATAGGAAAAGAAGTCGTTCCCGAAGGGCTGCGCGTGCTTGAAACTGTTGCGAGCTCCACCGGCATCCTGTTTGACTGGCAGAGCTATCCCTGGAGTTGTGAGACGTATCTTGCAACGGGCGAAATGATGCCTGAAGATGGCATCACATGCCTCCGGGAACATGACGCCATATTTCTGGGAGCGGTGGGGTTTCCCGGCGTACCCGATCACATCTCCTTATGGCGGCTTCTATTGCCGATCCGCAGGAAGATGAAGCAATACATTAACCTGCGTCCGGTCCGCATGCTGAAAGGCATGACGTCACCGTTGAAAGGTCGTGGTCCGGAAGACATCGATTTTGTGATCGTGCGTGAAAATAACGAGGGGGAATATTCGGAGATAGGCGGCAGGCTTTACCAGGGAACGAACCGCGAAATGGCGGTACAGGAAACGGTTTTTACCCTGGAGGGTGTTGACAGGGTCATGCGCTACGCCTTTGAGCTGGCCTCTCGGAGAGCCGCCGGGCATGTCACTTCAGCAACCAAATCCAACGGCATCATCCACACCATGCCGTTTTGGGACGAACGATTCGCCGCCATGGCAAAGAATTTTCCCCACATCCGGACCGATCAATATCACATAGACATCCTGACGGCGAATTTCGTCCTGCATCCTGAATGGTTTGATGTGGTGGTCGCCAGTAACCTTTTCGGTGACATCCTGTCTGATCTGGGACCGGCCCTGGCAGGAAGCATCGCCGTCGCTCCGTCGGCCAATCTGAATCCTGCAAAAGAGTATCCGTCCATGTTCGAACCGGTTCACGGCTCAGCCCCGGATATAGCCGGTAAGGGCATAGCAAACCCCATCGGCCAGATCTGGGCGGGCGCCCTGATGCTTGAACATTTAGGTTATAAGCAGGCGGGTGAGGCAGTGGTGCAGGCTATCGAGACGTTTCTCCAGGGATCGGACCTGCGCACGCCGGATATGGGAGGAAATGGGACGACCAGGGAAGTCGGTGAGGCCGTCTCGGACGCCGTAAGAGCCCGGCTTCGGTCGGAACGTCCCTGATCGGATAAATGCCCGCAAAGGGAGGAGGCCGGAATTGTGATTGACCAGGGCCGGCCTGACTCCTATACTTTTCGCACAAGGCAACGCATGCAGTTCATACTATTTTCAGGAGGGGAATCATGTCTGATCAAACCAGCAAGAATTTAAGAGTGGCCTTCGCCGGAGAGTGCCAGGCCAATCGTCGTTATCGCACGTATGCAAAGAGGGCTGAAGAAGAGGGTTTTCCAAACATGGCGAGACTCTTCCGCGTGATAGCCGATGCGGAAATCATCCATGCCAACGGGCACCTGAAGGCCATGGGAGAGGTTAAAACCACCCTGGAGAATGCGGAAAGCGCCCTGAGAGGGGAATCCGAAGAGGCCACGGGCATGTATCCCATGTTCGTCTACCAGGCGGAAAGAGACGCCCGCAACGACGCCTTGAACAGCTTTTTCTACGCCCAGGAAGCTGAAATGACGCACTTCAACCTCTTTGAAAAGGCCCTTTCCGCTCTCAAGGAAGGAAAGGACCCGAAGGTGGGCAAGCTTTATGTCTGCAAGGTTTGTGGGTATACCGTGGAAGGCCCCCCACCCGAGAAGTGCTATACCTGCGGAGAAGGACGCGAGGCATTCATCCTGGTCGAGTAAA
>CAZONI010000262.1:0-1715 GCA_964581175.1 uncultured Desulfobacteraceae bacterium | reverse complement strand
TCCATGCTCACGAGATCTCCGGTTCGCAGCCACTTTTCACCGTCTATCTCCAGGAAGCTCTCCGCCGTTCCTTCCGGCCGCTTCCAGTACTCCCGCATAATGTTGGGGCCGTTCAGGATCAATTCCCCCACTTCGCCGACCGGCATGAAATCGGTCCCCGCATGATCGATGATGGCTGCCTTCGTTCCTGGAATGGGAACGCCGAAAGAGCCCTTTTTGGACCTGTCACCAGGGCTGCCATGGCTGACGGAAGTGGTCTCGGTCATGCCGTACCCTTCAACGATCCTGGAACCGGTTCTCTTCTCCCACGCGTCGAGGGTGGAATCGTGAAGAGTGTCTGCTCCGCAAAGAATGAGCTTCAGTCGCTTCCAGTTGACTCGATCCGTCTTCTCATAGTCCTTCAGGTACTCGAACATGGTAGGGACCCCGTAGAAGGCGGAGGCCTGATAGCGGGATATGGCCGAGAGGATCTCGTCGATATCCGGCGTGGTGAAAAGGACCAGCGTAAAACCCTGGGCCAGGCCGGTCAGCATGACCACCACCTGGCCGTAGATATGGAAAAAGGGCAGGAAGGCCATGGACACTTCCTTCCCCTCCTCGAAATAGGGCCAGAAATTGATGACTTGGGCCTGCGCCGCCATCATATTGCGATGGGTGAGCACGGCAGCTTTGGGCAGGCCGGTGGTGCCTCCGGTATAGGGCAGCGCGGCAATATCTTCTGCAGGATTGATGACGACCTTCGGGGGTTCAGGAGGGTACTTGGTGATCAGCTCCTGGAAGGGGATCAGCCCGGCTTCCTTGATTTCCTCGGGAGTGGGCACATGCATGCCGCCGTATGCCTTGGCCATGGCGCTCTTTCCGAACAATTTCTTCAGGGCTGGGAGATACTCGCCGATGCTCGTGATGATCACGTTGTCGAGTTTGACCCCGGCCTTCTCCAGGTTGTCATACAGGATGTCCTGGCAGACTGCCGTGCGTGCATCGCTGTCTTCGAGCTGATGTTTGACTTCCTTGCTGGTGTACACCGGGCTGATGGGCGTTACCTTGGCTCCCAGTTTGAGGGCGGCGAAATACGCAATCACGTACTGGGGACAATTCAACACGTACAGCGCCACCGTATCGCCCTTCTTGACCCCGTGGCTTGACAGCCCGGCGGCAAAGCGGTTGACGAGCTCCTTGAGATGTCCGTAGCTGATCTTTTTCCCGTAGAAGATCAACGCGGGCTTGCTGCTGAATTTATCCGCCATCTGATCGAAAAGTTCCGGTACGGATATTTCCGGAACTTCCAGCTCTTCCGGCACACCTTCAGGGTAGTATTTCAGCCAGGGCTTGGACATATAAGCCTGTTTCGTATCCATACTTTTCCATCCTCTTGATTCGACTATGCTTCTTTGTCTTCTTGACCGCTGCCCGCTCCAAGATCATTCTCAGATCGGGGAACAGAACTAGTCCAGGGAAGCCGTGCATGCGCGGCAGGTCTTCCGGACAGCCGCGTTTCTGAGCTTGCACCTGGGGCACTCCTTCTCTATCTTGTCCCGAATCCAGGGGATCAGGCCCTCAGGCATATAGAGCAGGATGAGGAGGATAATCGCAGCGAACATTAAGGTCCGATACTGGGACCAGAATTGCAGAAACTCCAACATTGGAAAAAGAATGAAGACTGCGGCCACCGGTCCGTAGATGGTTGCCAGGCCTCCGAACACGCCCCAGATCAC
>CAZONI010000261.1:0-1833 GCA_964581175.1 uncultured Desulfobacteraceae bacterium | reverse complement strand
TCATCATCATGGCCGCCACCAACCGGCCGGAAATTCTGGATCCTGCCTTGATGCGTCCTGGGCGGTTTGATCGGCAGGTCCTGGTAGACCGCCCGGATATCAACGGGCGGGAAGCCATCCTGAAAATCCATTCCAGGAATGTTCTCCTGGCTCCCGATGTCGATCTCCGCAAGGTCGCAGGACGTACCCCCGGCTTTGTGGGAGCTGACCTGGCCAACCTCATCAATGAGGCCGCCCTGTTGGCTGCCCGGAAAAATAAGGAAACGGTCGGACCGGCGGAGTTCGACGAGGCAATAGACCGGGTGGTTGGGGGGCTGGAGAAAAAGAACCGGGTGATGAATCCGCAGGAGAAAGAAATTGTTGCCTTTCATGAGTCCGGACATGCGATTGTGGCCGAATCTGTGGATCATGCCGACCCGGTGCACAAAATCTCCATTATTCCCCGGGGGATCGCGGCTCTTGGATATACCCAGCAACAACCCACCGAGGACCGCTACTTGATGACCCGTTCGGAGCTGCTGGACAGGCTGGCCGTTCTTTTAGGGGGCAGGGTGGCGGAGGAACTGGTTTTCGGAGAAATCTCCACGGGGGCCCAAAACGACCTGCAGCGGGCTACGGACATGGCCCGGGCCATGGTCACGGAATACGGCATGAGCGATCGACTGGGACTGGTGACCTATGAGCGAGCTCGTCAGTCTATGTTCATTCCGGGAAGTTTTGCTCCCAGTAAAACCTACAGTGAAGAGAAAGCCGGCCAGATAGATGAAGAAATTTCCCTGGTGATCGAGCAGGCTCATCAAAGGGTGCGAGGAATCCTGACCGCTCACCGCAATATTTTGGATGACCTGGCCAAACTCGTTTCCCAGAAGGAAGTTGTGCAGGGGGAGGAACTTAGAAAGATGCTGGGCAAAACCCCTGCGGAGTAGTACCGCCCGCCGCTCAGCTTGCCATAACTATTTTAAATCGGAGGATAGAAATGAAAATAAGACCATTAAACGACAGGGTGATTGTTGTCGGAATTGAAGAGAAGAAGAAGACCGCCGGCGGGATCATCATTCCGGACACGGCCAAGGAAAAACCACAAGAGGGGAAGGTCGTAGCGGTTGGTCCCGGAAAATGGGATGAAAACGGAAAACGGATTCCCCTGGAAGTCAAAAAGGGTGATCGCATACTTTTCGGTAAATATGCGGGCAATGAAATCAAGATCGATGGGGTGGAACATCTCATTATGAGAGAGGATGATATCCTGGGTATCATAGAAAAGTGATTGAAGGAGGTCTTAAGCAATGGCGGCAAAAGAGATTAAATATGGTGCAAAGGCAAGAGAGAAGATGCTGAGAGGCGTGGATATCCTTGCCGACGCGGTGAAGGTGACCCTCGGACCGAAAGGGCGGAATGTCCTCATTGAAAAATCCTGGGGTTCCCCCAAGATCAGCAAGGATGGGGTGACCGTTGCAAAGGAAATTGACTTGGAAGACAAGTTTGAAAACATAGGTGCACAGATGGTCAAGGAAGTGGCTTCCAAGACATCCGACGTAGCGGGAGACGGCACCACCACGGCGACAATCCTGGCCCAGGCCATCTACCGTGAAGGGGTAAAGCTTTTGGCAGCGGGCGGCAACCCCATGCCCATCAAGCGGGGAATTGACAAGGCCGTTGATATGGTGGTTGAAGAACTGAAGAAGATGTCCAAACCCACAAAAGACCGAAAGGAAATCTCTCAGGTCGGCACCATATCGGCAAACAACGACCGCACTATCGGGGACATTATCGCCGATGCCATGGAAAAGGTGGGCAAGGAGGGTGTGATTACCGTAGAGGAAGCCAAGGTCA
>CAZONI010000260.1:0-1834 GCA_964581175.1 uncultured Desulfobacteraceae bacterium | reverse complement strand
CCTTTCACTTTTCGCCGCGTTACGAAGGGCGGGGAGAGGAACTGGAAAAAGAGGCCATGGAAGCCTTTTCCAATGCCAAATGACAAAGTCCAAGCCTAAGAGCTCAGATGACCGATTCCATTTTGCATTCAAGATGATACCTAGGCGGCAAGGAGCGGGCGACGGAGGCGTACATGAACAGTACGTCGAGGAGTCCGCGACGCAGCCAACGCCGGTAGCGCTTGAATGCAAAATGGAATTACAGGGCACCGATCAGCCGTGAGATAACGATGCGCTGCACTTCGGAGGTCCCTTCACCGATCTCCAGGAGCTTCTGATCACGGTAGAACCGCTCCACGTCGTACTCTTTCATGAGCCCGTACCCGCCATGCAGTTGGACAGCATGGTTGGCGCAACGGTACATCACCTCGGAGCAGTGCAATTTGGCCATGGCGGCCTCTTTCGCAAAGGGTTTTTTGTTGTCCCGCAGCCAGCAGGCCTTATACAGAATCAGGCGGGCGCACTCGATTTCCATCGCCATATCTGCAAGCTTGAAGGCGTTCACCTGAAAATTGGAAATAGGTTTCCCAAACTGCTCCCGCTCCCTGCTGTACTTCAGGGCCATTTCAAAGCATCCCTGGGCCCCGCCGAGCCCCATGGCGCCGATGGAAAGGCGGCCGCCGTCCAGGGTACCCAGCATCTGGTGAAAACCGTCCCCCTTAGGTCCCAGCAGATTTTCCTTTGGGACACGGCAGTCGTCAAAATAGAGTTCACTGGTATTAGAAGCCCTCCACATGAGCTTCCCGTGCATGGGACGCGCTTCGTACCCAGTGGTCCCCTGCTGCACAAGAATGCAGGAAAGGTCGGGACGACCATCGCTCCTGGTTCCTGTACGGCACAGGGCAGTGACACCGGCGCTGATGTCGGTGGAAGCATTGGTAATGAAAATCTTGCTCCCGTTTACAACCCACTCATCTCCTTCCAGCACGGCGGTTGTCTTTGAATTGCCCGCATCGGATCCGGCATTGGGTTCCGTGAGGCCGAACCCCCAGAGGGCCTCCCCACTGCAGAGCCTTGGAAGGTATTCGCGCTTCTGCTCCTCATTTCCGAAATAGTAGATAGGGCCGATTCCGAGAGAATTAGCGGCCGCGACCGTAGCCGCGTGAGACCCGTCCACACGAGCTATTTCCTCTGTGGCGATGATGTAGGAAACATAGTCCATGCCTTGACCGCCGTACTCCTCAGACACAAACATTCCGAAAAGCCCTATTTCGGCCATCTTCCGCATGGTGTCATAGGAAAACTCTTCCTTTTCATCCAGATCCCGGGCTACCGGCTTGATTTCTTTTTCCGCAAACTGCCGTACTGAATTCCGCAAAATTTCCTGTTCCATGGAAAGACTGTAATCCATAATCGTCCCCTTATGAATTATTTGGAACTGAACAACCCTCGCCTTCAAGGCGTGGGGTTTTATGAGAGTTGATCAAAATCAACTTCTGCGACCGGACTGCTTCGGTCGTCATGCCGGACTTGATCCGGCATCCAGAAATCACGAACACTGTAATCGCTGGATTCCGGCTTTCGCCGGAATGACAAGTCGCTCCGCGACAACCCAAAACTTTCTCCGCCTGAAGGCGAGGGGTTTCAACCACCTCCGAGGGGGGCACCAGTTTGACAGTGCTCTCTTCCTGAGGAACTGGAACGTGGAGGCTGCCGGATTGTTTGATTTCATCAAACACGTTCAGTTTATAGGATTATGCTCAAGTGTTGTCAATCAGAAATGCAGAAAGGGTTTTGAATAAAAATTATGTTTGACTTCTCCCCTTGCTCTTATTAAAAGAAATAGACAATTCAA
>CAZONI010000259.1:0-1853 GCA_964581175.1 uncultured Desulfobacteraceae bacterium | reverse complement strand
CTCCTTTGAGGTCCTTTATTTGCCTCCCCTGAGGGAAAGAAAAGGGGATGTCCTGCTCCTCGCAAACCACTTTGCCGGAAGGATGGCCCTTGAACTGGGATGGCAGGATGCACCGCGGTTCAGCCCGGAGACAGCAGCAAAATTGGAGAGCTACAACTGGTCTGGAAATATCAGGGAACTCAAGAATGTGGTGGAACGCGCTGTATACCGCTCCGATACGCCACTCATCACGACCGTCGTTTTTCAGCCATTCAATCTCTCTCCGGGGCGTCAGCTTTCAGAGGAAACAGGGGATGAGAAAAAGGAAGTCAGGGACTTTGCACTGAATGAAATCACAGGGATGCCTTTTAAGGAGGCAATACGGAAAATGGAGTTGCTGTTGTTGAAAAAGGCCCTCAAAGAATCAAGGTTCAACCAGAGAAAAGCGGCCAGGGCCATGGGGTTGACCTATCACCAGGTGAGGGGACTATACAGAAAATATAAGGAAGAACTCAAGGTGGAGCAATAACAGAAGTATCAGGGGTCCGTACTTGGTCACTTTAGGTGCGAACGCCATTGTAGTGGGCCTGGTAGCGATGCTTGGTGCGTTGGCAAATGTCAAGGGCTGCCCCCGTCTTCACTTGACACTTAAACCCGGTTTTCTTATAACCGATCTACAAAAGCTGCGGCCCAATGAAAAAAGGATCGGCGAAAATGCCATCGGTATTGCCGCTGTCGACATCGGTGTTATCGATGCCGGGATCTCGAATCCAACCGAAAACCTCGCCGAACTTCCCGGATTTGGAGGCAAACAGAATGAAACTTAACGGCAAAGTGGCAATCGTTACCGGAGGGTCTTCCGGTATAGGGAAGGAGATTGCCAAGCGCTACGCCAAGGAAGGCGCAAAGGTTGTTATTGCAGCCCGGCGCATGGAACCTGCCGAATCCGCGGTAGGTGAGATAGTCGCGGGTGGCGGAATCGCTATGGCTGTACGATGTGATGTGTCTAAAAAGGCAGACGTGGTGGCCCTTGTCCAAAAGACAGTCGAATCCTTTGGCACCGTACACATACTGGTTGCCAATGCCGGCATCCTCATCAACAAACCCATTGAAGCGCTGACTGAGGAGGATTGGAATGTAACTCAGAATATCAATCTGAAGGGTGTGTTCCTGACAGTCCAGGCTGTGGTTCCCGTGATGAAGGGAAACCTGCAAGGCAAAATCATACTGATGGGCTCTATCGCGGGGTCCCTCGGGTACAGTACCGGGGTTGCTTATTGCGCCAGTAAGGGGGGCGTTCTCAACATGATGCGGGCGCTGGCGGCAGAACTTGCGCCTGCGGGCATCAATGTTAATGCATTATCCCCAGGGTCGACGGCAACACCGCTCAATGAACAAGATCGGAAAAATAGAGATTTCGTGGAAGTTGTCGCCAGGAACACGCCCACCGGGCGCGACTTCGTTCCCCCACAAGATATGACCGGGGCCGCCCTTTTTCTTGCCTCAGCGGATTCCGATGCCGTCCATGGCATGAACCTCATTGTGGATGACGGGTTCAGCGCCGTAAAACCCGTCCTCTAAATCGAAGCTGGTTTAAATTCAGGGCTCCTGACATCTCGTAAATAGAATGCAACAGCCCGTGAAGGGCTGACCCCCTTCTTTTCACATAACCAAGACCTCTCAAGTGGGCTAGCAGCCTGCCTCCATTTCTTCCACCAGCTTGACAAAAAGAACGAGCCCCGATACGAGGATGGTCACTACGCCGACCAGCACGATCCCGAATCCGAACGAATAACGCTGTCCCATGTATCCGATCATTGTGGGCAGCACGCCGCCTCCGATGACAAAGGCGGTCGGGGTGGTAAATGAAGCGG
>CAZONI010000258.1:0-1853 GCA_964581175.1 uncultured Desulfobacteraceae bacterium | reverse complement strand
CGACCCCCTAAGGAGCTTCAGAGAAAAGAACTCCTTGCTTTTCCTTGACTACCTCATTCTCATCCGATATATTCCCGCTGTGAGTAAGCCGCAGCGGAGATTCGCCCCTCCTGCTACTCAGCTGAGCAGGATGATTCGGGGCCTCCGATAAGCCTCCTTGCACATTGATCCAATGGGATGGAAGATGAAATTCCTTGATACACTAACAAGGAAATTGGCGAAGTGGATGTATTGGACAGCAGGGCTCGCAATTGTGCTCATGATGCTTCTCACTTGTGCCGACATTTTCCTGCGGCTCTGCGTGACCCTTTTGCACCTCTACGGATGGAAATTTCTGGGGCCCCTCCGTCCGATACCCGGCACCTATGAGCTGGTTTGCTATCTGGGAGCTGTCGCGGCCTCCTTCGCAATGGCGCACACCTCCATTGAAAACGGACACGTGGCTGTGAGTCTCGTGGTTCGTCTTTTTCCGAAAAGAGTCCAGGGAATTATCGCTGTTTTTACTGACTCCCTGGGGTTCTATTTGTTTTGTATGATTGCATGGAGATCTGTTCTCTATGCGGAAGACCTGAAGAGAAGCGGAGAGGTCTCCCTCACCCTGCAACTGCCCTACTATCCCTTTGTGTACGGTGTTGGTTTTGCTGCCGCAGCGGTATGCCTTGTATTGCTAACGGATTTTTTCAAGAATTTGAATAAGGCGATTGGCAAATGAGCTTAACAACGATAGCTATCATTGGGCTGATCACACTTGTGGTACTGCTTTTTTCCAATATGCCTGTCGGCTTTGTCATGGGCGTCCTGGGTTTTCTGGGGTTCAGTTATGTCGTGAACATGCATGCGGGTCTGAACCTTTTAGCCAGGGATGTCTTCGAAATGTTTTCGTCTCATGGTCTTACGATCATCCCGCTGTTCGTGTTTATGGGACAAATTGCCTTCCACTGCGGAATCAGCCGGCGCCTGTATGACTCTGCTTATGTGCTCATAGGTAATCGACGCGGAGGACTAGCCATGGCGACCGTGGCCGCATGCGCCGGCTTTTCAGCCATCTCGGGTTCCACGAATGCAACGGCGGCCACCATGGCAACGGTAACGATACCGGAAATGAAGCGTTACAACTATGACATGAGCCTGGCCACGGGGACCGTGGCTGCCGCCGGGAGCCTGGGCATTCTCATTCCCCCGAGCGTAATTTTTATCGTGTACGGGATCTTGACGCAACAGTCCATTGGAAAGCTCTTCGCTGCCGGAATTCTGCCCGGGATTCTCCTTTCTATCCTGTTTCTCTTAACCATCTATTTGCGTGTATTGAAAAATCCCGACCTGGCGCCGCCAGGGCCCAAGACCAGCCTCAGGGAAAAGATACGGTCTTTCCTGGGCGTTTTTGAGACGCTCTTGATATTCGGCCTGGTCATGGGGGGCATATTTTTCGGTATTTTCACACCCACTGAAGCAGCCGCAGCAGGGGCATTTCTGACTCTTTCGCTGGCCGTCGTCAGGAGACAAATTTCTTGGCAGGGATTCTTAAAGTCGCTCGCCGATACCACGCGCATCAGTTGTATGGTGATGGTGATTGTGACCGGCGCCGTGATATTCGGCCATTTCATGGCGGTGACCAGGCTGCCGTACAATCTGGCCCAATGGGTAAGCACCCTTCCGTTACCTAACTCAGCCATCATGGGGATTATCATCCTGGTGTATCTTTTGGGTGGTTGTTTTATGGATGCCCTTGCCATGATCATGCTCACCATCCCCATCTTTTATCCTGTCGCAGTGGCGCTCGGCTTTGACCCTATCTGGTTTGGCGTGGTGATTGTTCTCATAACTGAGATGGGTGTTATTACTCCACCTGTCGG
>CAZONI010000257.1:0-1872 GCA_964581175.1 uncultured Desulfobacteraceae bacterium | reverse complement strand
GCCAGGCAGATGACCATTGCGTGGGCCCAAATTCCCCATGTCCACAGCCAGAACATGGTGGACATGACGGAGCTTGAGGCCTTCCGCCAAAAGCATAAGTCTGAGATTGAAGCAAAAGGCGGCAAGTTGACCGTCACCGTCTTTGCGTTAAAGGCCGTTGCCACGGCCCTCAAAACCTATCTCAATTTTAATGCCACCCTGGACACGGAAGCGGGAGAGATCATAATAAAGAATTATTTTCACATTGGAGTGGCGGTAAACACGGAGGAAGGACTCATCGTCCCCGTAATTCGCGACGTTGACCGGAAGAGCATTACGGAATTGGCCATCGAGTTCAACGACCTTGTCCAGAGAACCCGGGACCGCAAGGCCACCCTCGAAGAGATGCAGGGAGGCACCTTCACCATCACCAACGTGGGTCCCATGGGCGGCGGATTCTTTGAGCCCATCATCAACTACCCCCAGGTTGCCATCCTCGGAATGGGATCTTCAAGAATGCAGCCGGTGGTCAGGGAAAGGGGGGATAAGGGCCTCGAAATCGTACCACGGCTCATGATGCCGATTGATCTCACCATTGACCACAGGGTGCTGGACGGGGCTGATGCGATGCGCTTCATGAAAGTCCTGATGGATGTCCTCGAAGATCCGGATGCACTTTTGATGAACATGATTTAGCGCCTGTGGGCGTGCTTGCGCACAGTAGTCTTCATTTGCCCGCAGGAAATGCTCATCCTGTCGGGAGAAATTCTGTGTTCATAAGAGCCAATTTCAAAATGGAGAAACACCGCTTATGGTAATGGGAGAACTGACAGAAGAAACCGAGGTCCTGGTCATTGGAAGCGGACCGGGAGGGTACGCCGCGGCATTCCGGGCCGCGGATCTGGGCCTGGATGTGGCCATGGTCGATATGGAGGAAAGACCGGGGGGAGAATGCCTGTTTCGGGGGTGCATCCCCTCTAAAACACTCCTCTATCTTTCCGAACTCATTCACGATGCCGAACGCTCCGAGTCCATGGGAATCACGTTTGAGCGACCCCGGATCGACCTGAAGATGCTTCGAGACTGGAAGCAGCAGGTTATCGATACAATGGCCGATGGGTTGATCACACTCTGCAACAAACGCGGAGTGCAGCGCATAAAGGGCCGTGCTGTTTTTGAAGGGTCCGATTCCGTGCGGCTCCGTGGGTCAGACGTCAGCCACATCAAATTCCGCCATGCCATCCTGGCCACAGGTTCGAGTCCGCTGCCCTTGCCCGATGTCCCCTTTCAGGGGGAGGGCCGTGTGATGGATTCAGCCGGCGCCCTGGAGTTGGAAGACATCCCGAAGTCACTTTTCGTATTCGGCGGAGGCTACGTGGCCCTGGAGCTTGGGAGTGTGTACGCGTCCCTGGGCAGCCGCGTCACTCTTGCGGTTCGAAGCGACAGGCTCATCCGCGGCGCCGATCAAGACCTGGCCGCCCCTCTCATTCGCCGGTTGGAAAAGCTGTTTGCTGCCATTCATTTTAATACCCAAATCGCAGCATTGAAGGAAAATGCCGCCGACGTCACCGTAAAATTTGACGGAAAAGACAAAAACTGGGAGGAGGCATTCGACCGGGTGCTGATCGCAATAGGCAGGATTCCGAATTCCCGTGGTATCGGCCTGGAGACCACCAAGGTGAAGGTAAACGAACGAGGATACGTTATCATTGATGAAACCCAGCGGACCTCCGACGAGCGGATTCTCGCCATCGGCGATGTTGCCGGTGGGCCGCTGCTGGCACACAAGGCATTCCGTGAAGGCAAGGTGGCGGCTGAAGTCATCGCCGGAGAGCCTTCCGCCTTTGATGCGCGCGCCATACCTGCCGTTATCTACACGGATCCCCAGGTAGC
>CAZONI010000256.1:0-1897 GCA_964581175.1 uncultured Desulfobacteraceae bacterium | reverse complement strand
ACGTCCGGAAGGCAGTTTCCGAACGGACGGTTGCACGCGACCTCGCCGTCGGAACCGAGGCAGCCGGTCGTCATGAAAGGCGTTCCCAGAGAGATGATATCTTTCAGTCTGCTCGAATCGATCCCGAACGCCTTTATCCTTCCGTTGGTATCAAAGGCCATGTCCTGCTGCGAAGCGATCCCTTCCTCGATGAGGTACCGGGCTAACTGTATCCTCAGGTACGAAGACCAGCGAGGCTGGGGCCTGTCCGCCAGGATCGACGCTTTCTCGGCGAAGAATGAAAAGAGGTGATTGACGACTCCCATGTTCCAGGTACGGTCCATGAGAGACACCAACTCCTCCTCGGTTTCTCCCATGCCCGCCATGAGGTGAACTCCCACATTGGAGCGTCCGAAAATCTCTATTCCGTCGTCCAGGATCTCCCAATATTTTCCCCATTTGTGGGGCCCGGCCACACCCTTTCCGCGGTACCGGTCAAAAAGTTCCGAGGTGACCAGGTCAATGGCTACCCCGATCTTGTCGGCTCCGGCCCTTTTCATCTCCACGAGGTCCTGCCTTTTGAGAATGGTGGGGCTGATGAGTATGGAGATCGGCAGACCCGTCTCGCTCTTCAGCCTTTTGGTTATTTCTATGGTATGGGAGCAGCATTTTCGATTGGTGATCATGGAGATGCATGTCCTTCGGACATAGGATGGTGCGTGGTTAATGGCGCCAACAATGTCCGTCATGGCGTGAAGCGGCCATTCCACATGGATGAAACTCTTCTCCTGGAATGATCCGGGGCGTTTCCTGGCAAGGCCGCAATAGGCGCAGTTGGCCGTGCACCCCTCGGGGTAGTGGACGAGCAGGTTGACGCACCTGTTCACGGCGCCGCGGTACATGCGGCCCCCCATGAGCCCGAGGGAAATGGCTGATGCCTGGCTCATCTTGGCATATGAGGGGCTCTGTTCCGGCGGGTTCACAGTCTCACCTGGTTGTCCTTTGCCTTGAGGATGGCTGCGGTAAGCGTTGGAACGTCCACGCCATAGATCATCTCGTCTTCCCACACCGAAGAGAGGGTCTTTTCTATGCGCTCTTTCCTGGCGGAGGTCCATTTGAGGGCGTTTTCAAGCCTGCTGATGTGCCCTGGAGTGGAGAAGAAATCTCCCGTTATCACCACATGTTCAATGGAACCGCCTGCCAGAGAAAGGTAGATTTCCAGGAGACCGCCCCGTGTCTTCAACCGGCCGATTCCCATCCTGGCCCGGGGGTGCTTGTGGGAAAAGATCCAGGATTGGCAGGTGTACCGTTCTTTGGCAAGACGGTCTATGGTTTCCCTTTCCCAGGGATCGGGTTCGTCTTCACGGAACCGGATGTCGAAGATCTCTTCAAAAGATGCCCGGATAGCATCGATGACCTCTTTCACGTTCCTATCCCGACCTGCTTCCCGCCGCACCGTGGTCATTCGCCGGCTGAAGCAGTTGTATCCCTTGTCCTGCAGCTTTAGCAGGGGAGTGTTCATGATATCCATCATCAGGGGGATATCGAAGTCCACCAGGAGGCTTGTGTGGAAAAGGAGGCTGTTTCCAGTCTCTGCGGCTGCCGAGAGCCCGGCGATCTTTTTGTCTCCTACCTCCAGATCGTTTTTTGGCTGGAACCGTGCATTGATGCCCACCTTTTCAAGGGCCCTGCCAAGCACCCGGCTCATGGTTTCAAACACACCGCCCACGCCGCCCTTCAGGCCGGGATAGTCCACGTTAATCCCGAATCCAAGGGCTACAATATCCGGTCCCATGATCACAGTGCCGCCTCCCGTGCTCCTGCGATTGAACTCTATGCCCCGGGCCCTGCACCGATCCAGGTTGAGGGCGGCCTCAATATCCTGGTACTTCCCTACGATGACGGAAGGGACAAAAGT
>CAZONI010000255.1:0-1973 GCA_964581175.1 uncultured Desulfobacteraceae bacterium | reverse complement strand
CTGATATCGGGTCCGCAGTCGATGAGAAGGGAAGAGGCACTCTTCAAAAGGAGGGCCGTCCTTGTCCTCTTTTCGCCCTTCCGCCGCATTTCCGCGCATATCCTGCACGGACAGTGGAGTTCCGGCAAGCCCCACGCTGCCCCGGTACCCAAGAATACCAGTTCCATTTCAACTCCCATGTTTAACAGGGTCAACAGGATGAACTTGTCGGTTTTTGGAAGAAATATTCCCTTTGCATGCTCTCTCCGGTGTGCGATAATGCACTCCATTGAGATGCGTATTGAATGACATACGCTATTTTACAAAAAATATACAGTATTAATATGCAGAATTTTTCCTGCCTAATACATTACGTTGGGCGCACTTGATTGGATCGCCGTTGCGGCGGAGAGGTTTTTGTTGGTGCCATCTCGTCGCTCCCTGACTTTTCGTGCCAAGCGCCGTTCCGAGACGGGCGACGGGGGAGGACTCATGAGCGACAATTTCGAGATAAAGATTCGCTCCGCGGCAGTGGCTGGGTGGTGGACGCTACTGATTGCGGTGGGTATTTTCCTGATCCAGTGGATTATCTGCCTTCTGGTGGTGCCTGCTCAAACCGCCTGGGTTCTCACCCTATGGGGTCCGGGAGCCACCTGGCACGAGGTACGAAGCGTCTGGTTTTGGTTTTTGGTAGGTTTCAAAGTTTTCTTGCTGCTACTCGCGTTTGTCCTAGTGTGGCTGACGCTATGGGCCAGACAATTGCGAAAACGAACAGGCAAGCCTGCCCGCCCGCTTGCGGCTGATCCGCGGCGATTATAGCAGTAAATAATAACGCAAATAACGGGGTCTTCATTCTTGACGGACTGAATGCAATGCAATCGGGTTTATAGTGTTTTGGTAAATCGAATAAGCATCATTAATTTTTTCATATGGAGGTTTTATCACCATGGCAAAAATCTTAAATAATCAAACGAAAAAACGGTTGTTGCTCTTTTCAATTTTGGTTTTAGCTTGGTGTGTTACCTCCAGTACCTGGGAAAGGCCGGCCTTTTGCGCAGCAGATAAGAATATAATGCTTTCTCCCCAAGGAAAGGGAAGTGCCTGGAATCTCCCGGCTGGCCAATATGGAGAAGACGAGCAAACCGGCCCCAATGACAATCAGGGACAGTCCCCAGTCCCAGGACAAGGTGGCTCTACAAATACCGGCCAGGGTGGCTCTCCTATTCCCGGAGATGGGAGCGTCGGACCGGGTGGATCCCCGATACCCGGGCGGGGGGGCAATATCGGTCCAGGTGGATCGCCGAGACCTGCTAATTAGTATGAAAGAGATCTAAATATTTTTGTGGGATGGGGTCGGGCCACGGCTAGGGCCCGATATGCAAAGAATAATGTTTGATTCTGCCCTCTAAAATACGTGTAGATTCAAAATACCTATTTTTTGGAACATAACATCTGAATAATCAAAAAGTTGTTGTGGCCCGACCCAACCAAACAACCAACAACCCATGTGCGGCTGCATCATCCGGTAGGCTGCCTGTAGATCCGGATCCCGGACGACCGGCAGCAAGAACTTGCCCTGACAGAGGAGATCGAAGATGCTGTGGACGTCTTTTTTATCGGTTTTGCTTTTGCCGCCGGGAAGGGTGTCGATGCAAGCGTCGTGCTTGGCCTTGCTGATGTCGATGCCGACCAGCAAAAGCCCCTTCTGGCTGACATACTCTTTACGTTTGGCGGGGTTTCGGCCATAATCCTTGAGCCTCATGGGGCGCACCTCCTGTTTGACGATTGTTGTTTGGAACTTTCATCTTACAGAGATGTGCCCTGTGAGATCAATTTCTTCTCTGATCTCTTATACGAGCCGGGTAGCCCCGCAAGAAGTTGGAAAGCATTATGATAGAAGAAGCTTTGTCAATAACCATATAAAATATTTACAGGATTGATTAAGGTATGGAGAACATAATAACAAGTGAGATATGTAAAAAATGTGCTGAATG
>CAZONI010000254.1:0-2004 GCA_964581175.1 uncultured Desulfobacteraceae bacterium | reverse complement strand
TCTTTCTGGCACGGGCCTTTCATCCCAGGGAATTCTGGTTCAATGGAGATCATTCTCCTGATGCGGTTTTTTCTGAGCTCATGGACGTTCTCTCGTCCCGGGGAATCAAGATCCGTGATCCTGCTTTTCTGTCGTGCGCAAGCGATGTCTCCGGAGTGAAAATAGAGATCCTGCATCCGGCTTTCTCTGCCCACGCTTTCCAGTTCGCCGGAAAACCTGAATCCCTCAACAACCGCTCCCTGGTGCTGCGGCTTTCCTATCACGGGCGGTCCTTTCTTTTTCCCGGTGACCTTGAACAGCGGGGTGAAAATGCTTTGCTCAAAAGGGTGCACGGCAACATCAGAAGTCAGGTGCTGCTTTCGTCCCACCATGGAAGCGGCACCGCCAACTCAGGAGAATTCCTGGCGGCAGTGGCGCCACAAATATGTGTCATATCCTGCGGAAAGGGAAACCGCTTCGGGTTTCCGCATCCTTCGACCCTGCAAAGACTCAGGCTGGCGAAATGCCGCATTCTCAGGACGGACCGGGAAGGCGCCGTACAGTTTTCAGTGCCCGGAAAAGGCCAGAAATGTCAACTCAGGACTTACCGGAGTAAATGGAGATCCGCGCCGCTCCGGCTGGGGCCATGAAACAGAAAGGGATGGTGAAAAAACACCATCCCTTTCTGTTTCATGGCCCCAGGGATCATCTTCCCTGGAAGGGCCCACCGCCTACGCAGGTCATTGCTTCAGCATTCCCGATTTCCTGCTATTGGGCGGTCACCCCCTGGGGAGGCGAGGGGGGCGTCCTGTCAGGCACAAGCCATGAGACCTCATTGGAATCTCCACTTTCCCCCGCCCCGTTATACGCTCTCACAACAAAGTAATACGTTCTGCTTTCCTCCAGCGGCAAACTGGTCAGCCCATACTCGGTGACGTTGCCGATGTTCTGGCTATTTGGATGGCTGCCCTGGGACAGACCGTAATAAACTCGATAGCCGGTGATATCACCACTGCTCGCATCCCACGCCAGTCTCGGGTCGGCGAAGACCGTACCCGGCAACAGCCACGCAAGGATAACAACAGCCAGAATAATGGTGATGATTCTTCGATTCATAGGGCACCTCCTGTTCTCAAGGGTGCCCGTTTATCAGCCGGGCACCCTTGAGCATGTAACGTAAGCACGTTCCGTGCCAAAATGCCCCTGATCGGATTTTGTTGCTATTTTGTGCAGTTCAGGCTCCCTCACGCCTTCCGGACTATTCATCCGGTATAGAAAAACCGACAGTGTCGAGATTTGAATACGCCTTTTCCCCTGAATCTTGCCCGGCACCATCTCGCCTCGACACTTGAAATTGTGTTTGCCTCGCCACATATGGACCCACCGTTCCATACCCTTCTAATGCGCGCCGAATACACGTTTCAATAATTCGGTCGTCCGCTTGGCGGGATTCGTGCGGATAGCAGCCTCTTCCTTGGCCATGTAGTAGAAAATCCCGTCCATTCCTTTCTTAATGACATAATCGGTGAGGTCGGCTTTTACATCCGGGACAAAAGGAACGGACCGGTACTTTTTCATAACATTATCATACGCCTGAACAGCTCCAACTTCGGAAAGGGTTTCATTGACCACGGGTTCCATCTCTTTTGCGAGAGATGGAGACATCTTGCTTCGAAAATATTGGGTAGCAGCGTCATTCGGGCCATTGTATATCCTTTTGACGTCATCAAAATTCATTTCAGTAATCGCCTGCAAGAAAAGCTCCTTTGCCTTTGGAGTCGCCACCTCCGCGGCTCGGTTGAGTTTCAACTCAAGGTCACTAAGCCGTCCGGACATGCCAACCTTATCCAACACAGACCTTACAGTCTCTAATTGTTTTGGCAGCGGTATATGAATAGCTGAATCCTTGTTAAAACCATCCACACGCCCTAGTCGGGAAACCACATTCTCCGAGCCGACACGAAGTGCCTCTTTAAGCCCGGCCCCGATTTCTTCAACCGTGATTCCCGATCCTTCACTGCCTCC
>CAZONI010000253.1:0-2025 GCA_964581175.1 uncultured Desulfobacteraceae bacterium | reverse complement strand
CGGGGTTGGTCATCAGGGCTTCGGTGGTCGCCAGTATTTCAGGCATGCCGCTGCCCCGGGGGCCTTCATACCTGATGACAATCACCGCGCCGGGGGCGATCCTGCCTTTCAAGACGGCATCCAGGGCCGCTTCCTCGCGATTGAAAACCCTGGCAGGTCCTTCATGAGTAAGCATATCCGGCTTCACCGCGGAAAATTTCACCACCGCGCCCTCGGGAGCGATATTGCCGCGCAAAACCGCGATGGAACCGTAGCCCTTCCCCCTGGCCACAGGGCGGATAACCTCTTCCCGGTTCAACCCGTAATTGGCCAGATAGCCTTCTCCCCGCTCGAAAAAACCGTTTTCCTGCACGTCTTCAAGATTTTCACCCAGAGTTTTGCCGGTGACGGTCATGACCGCCAAGTCCAGCATATCTTTCAGCTCAAGCTGTACCCGCGGGACACCTCCGGCATACCACATCATTTCACTCACATATTTCCCCGAGGGCTGCACATTGACAAGGTAGGGCGTTTGCCGATTGATTCGGTCAAAAAGATCCGCCTCGATGTCAATACCCTGTTCATGCGCGATCGCCGGCAAATGTATCAGGGCGTTGGTGGAGCCGGACAAGGCAGCGTGGACCTTGATGGCGTTTTCAAAGGCCGCGCGGGTTAATATTTGAGAGGGCATAATACCCTTTTGGGAAAGGTCCATAACCTGACGCCCGGCCCGGCGGGCCAGACGGCGGATTTCAAAAAGGCCGGCCGGCGCCAGGGCCGTGCCGGGTAGCGCCATCCCCAGGGCTTCGGACATGCACTGCATGGTGCTGGCCGTTCCCATGAACTGGCAGGCGCCAGCACCCGGACATCCGGAGAGTTGATAATTTCTGACTTCAGACCGGACATCTTCTCCCTGATGCATCCGGGTGGCCACCTCTCCCACCAGGAGGCTGTGGGACATCGCAGGACCGGCACGGTTGCTGCCGCCGGGAATGTGAATGGCGGGAATATTCAGCCTGGCTGCCGCCATCAGATGCGCCGGGATGGATTTGTCACAGGATGAGACCACCACCAACCCGTCCCAGGGAATCACCCGCCCGTGGATCTCGACCAAATCGCAGAGAACCTCGCGGGACGGCAGGATGAAATTCATCCCATCATGGGACATCGCCCATCCGTCACAGATGTCGGTTCCATGGAAGCCGGCGGGCTTGCCGCCCTGCTGGTAAACCCCGGTTGCGGCTTCCTGCGACAGGACATCCAGGTGCACACTGCCGGGATGACTGCTCCCGAAAGCGTCTTCGACTAAAATTTGAGGATTTTCAAGGTCCGCCTCATCCCACCCCGTTCCGCAGCACAGGGTGTCAAACTGCACCCAGCTTTTCCTGAGCGCTTTGCTTTTTTGCTGTACGCCTGTCATTGATTGACTCCTTTCCGCAATTGCTCCCGCGGACGCTTACGCCCTGAGCAACAACTTTTCCTTGTATGAAACTTCATGCTACAAGACCGAAGTTTCCTGCTCGATCAAACTGGCCCACCGGCCAGCGGCCAGGCTGGATTCCGGCTTTCGCCGGAGTGACAAGTCGCTTTGCGACAACCAAAACCTCTCTTCCCTTGTAGGCAAGGGATTTCCACCATCCCCGAAAAAGACTCTAATTTCAGATTGTGTCTTAGATTGAGAAGTGATAATTGTAAATAAGAGTAATATTAGAGAGGCGTCAAGAGAAAAACACACGCCGCTGACTCACCTTTGCAGGAGATAAGGAGCGTTGAAAGAATGAAACTACCAGCCATGATCCCGATCCGCCAGACATTTCAAACCTCTCCCCTTTTGGATATTCCTAAGGAAGTGGCCGCTGAAATCGCCCGCATCAAGCCGGAACGGATTATTGCGGCCGGCCAGAGCGTGGCGATAACCGTCGGCAGCCGTGGCATCGCCAACCTGCCCGTCATTGTCGCTGAAACCATCCGCCAGCTGCGTAAAATCGGCGCCCAACCGTTTATCGTTCCGGCCATGGGAAGCCACGGCGGCGCCACCGCTGAAGG
>CAZONI010000252.1:0-2102 GCA_964581175.1 uncultured Desulfobacteraceae bacterium | reverse complement strand
TTTCCGAGGAAGATCCGATTGTGGAGCAGAAACCATTTGGTACTATTCCAGTAGTCGTTCAATTCGTGGTTGTCCAGGGCAGCGTCAAGCGTCTTCTCAATTTCTCTGAGCTTGTCACGCTTGAGAACATCTTTTCGCAGTTCGTACAGGTCCCTCAGCCGGTGGGTCTGCTCGACCGTGAAGCCCAACTCGAGACTCCGCGATTCAAGATCGTTTACCAGGCGATGGAGTTCGTCAAAGCTATCAATGAGGGCCATTTGCTTTTTTGTCTGGATCAGGATGAGCTCGGCAATCTGTTTGAGCCTTTCCTCATAAACTTTTTCAAGGTGCGCCTCGTAGTCATCGGTATGAAAGGAGAATTTTCGCAGGGATTGGAGGCTGTAGTGAAAATAGTTTTTGAGCTCATCCACGTCATTGATTGTATTGATATGGTCTACCTTTTCGTCAAAGTGGATATGATCTTTGAAGCTGACAGAAAGGACCTTCTGATTCCATTGACTCTTGATCAGGATGCCTGTCCTGGCATTGAAAAATTGGGTGATTTGTTGACCCGACCCCCATATTTTTTCAATCGGCAGCCGGTTTAAGAAGTCATTAACAGCCTCGTACCGACTGTGAATATCCTCATCCATGGGCAAGAAATCGATAGTCATCGGGGTGTCAAGGGGGTTCAGTTTTTTCGTGGCCAGGAGCCCGATGAGAAGGAGCTTGATCTGATTTTCGTAATTCAGGTATCCGCTGATTTTCTCATACCCGTAAATGTGCACCCGGTCCTTGATGAGAAGATCCAGAATAAAATGTCGTACCGGTTCTCCGAGGTTTTGGAGAGAATTATAAAGGCGCAGGGCCTCGAAGAGCTCTTTTTCATAGGTGGCATATCCGATGCTTGAAAGATGCCGCTTGGTGTAGATGAATTTGAGGGGTACTTTCAGGATGCACTGAAATAGGTCATTGAATTCCACATGCCGGATTCCACGGAGCCGAAGAAGGCGTTCCAGAGCGAAGATCATCTGGCCCGAAGCAGTCTTCTCATCTGCAGTGCAGCGTTTCCATGCGCGAGATGCGATGTATTCCGTGGTTGAGACTCCCGGAGGAAGCCCTTTCATCTGAAAATCTACAAGACCGTGATAGAGATCTCCCCTTTCCGTATACATGGTGTCCATTTCTTTCTGAAAGTTCGTTTTTCCATTTAATACTCTCAAGCACATGCCCCTTATTTCAAAAAGCCGACCGGCAAGGTCTTCAAGCATCAGGTCTTCACGCAAAGCAGAAAGCATGACAAATGAAAACACGAAAAATGCGTCGAAAAGATCTTTGCTCTCTTGAGAGAGGATGTCTTGGAGTGCATTGAAGGCGATTTCTCCCCGAACAATATGATGAAGGAGGCTGTGATACCTGACGAGAAAGACGAGAAGACGTTCCGATTCCGTATCCAGGCCGTATTGTCTGGCAATACCTTCCTTTTGGAGAAAAAATGCCCCTGCCGCCGAAAAGTCAGCGGGGTCATATTGGGCGGCATATTTCTCCCTCAGCAACTGAACCCGGCCAATGTCCTGAAAGAGGAAGGATCTGATCAGGGCATGAAACAGGGAAGGATTCCCGCGGAGTTGCTCGACGATCTGTTCGAGCTGGTCTATCTGAGATTCATTGACCCCGATAATTCCCGCCGCCATAGGTCCGAATTCACGTTGGGCCAGCCTGTGCAGGAGCCCGAGATCCTGGAACCCCTTCCTGTCCCGAAGCACCAGGGCTTGCATCTTTCTCGCCGTAGCCAGAATGTAGTCTATAATGGAAGACTTGAGATAGAGACGACCGGATACGTTCACTTCGCGGAGGGCCATAAGCTCCGGGAGCAGGAAACCGGTGAGAGTGGGAGCATGGGAGAAGAAACGACTGATGTCTGTGAAAAACCTTGCCGGATCAAAGAGCACCTTCCGAAAATCGATCAGCAATTCCTCCCGGATCCTGCAGACATTTTGATACCATTTCTTCTGTTTTGCCGGCAACCTTAAATCAGCGCCCAACTGTTCGAGAAGTCTCAGGTGGCTCTGGTAGAAACTCTCGAGATGGGAAAAAAGGGCTTCCAGGTTCGCGAGGGCGGC
>CAZONI010000251.1:0-2138 GCA_964581175.1 uncultured Desulfobacteraceae bacterium | reverse complement strand
CCTCCGCGATCAGGCGGTGGGCCACTCCGTGGGTACATCCCGGACAGTAATGGGTTATCGTGTCCGCCATGGCCTCTGGTCTGCAAAATGTTTTTCCCATTATAGATGCTCCTTCTCGCTCTTGCGCTGCTTATTCCAGCATTTTCTTTACCTCAGCCATCACATCTTCCGGTGTCGGCACTTCCCCGCCGCATTTACCATACCAGTGAACAGGACGTCTCCCGACCACACTGCGCTCCACATCTTCCACCATCTGTCCCATGGACATCTCCACACTCAAGACCGCTTCACAGCCTTCCTTGTCCGCCGCATCCAGAATTGCCTTTACAGGGAACGGATACAGGTGTTGCGGGCGTACCATTCCAACTTCCAACCCTTCCTCTTTCAGGTGATCGATAGCGGTGCGGCAAACCCGGCTCATGGTCCCATAGCTGACGATGAGGAGCCTGTATCGTCCATCCAGGTTGTAGGGCTCGTACCGGACTTGCTCCTGTTGCATCCGTTCGTATTTGGCTTTCAATTTCAGGTTGTGTGCGTTGAGCTCCTCGGGATCCAGGTACAGCGTTTTCACCAGGTTGCGCTGGTTCGACTTTCGCGTGTCCATGCCGCTGGTGGCCCAGGCGTCCTTGTTGGACGGTTTGGCCTTGAGGTGCTCGGGAAATTCCACCGGCTCCATCATCTGACCGATGAGTCCGTCTCCGAGTATCATCACCGGATTGCGGTATTTTTCGGCCAAGGCGAAGGACTCCATCACCATCTCAACGGCTTCCTGTACACTGGCCGGCGCCATAACCAGCAGTTTATAGTCTCCGTGGCCGCCCCCTTTGGTTGCCTGCAGATAATCCGCCTGGGACGGCAGTATCCCGCCCAATCCGGGCCCGCCGCGCATGATGTTGACAAACACGGCCGGACATTCGGCAGCGGTGATATAGCTGATGCCTTCACTCATCAAACTGATTCCCGGACTCGATGAAGTGGTAAATACCCGCTCGCCGCACGCAGCCGCACCAAAAATCATGTAGGAAACCGCTACCTCACTTTCGCCCTGCAGAAACATACCACCGACCTCGGGCATGCGACCGGAAAGATATTCAGCTACTTCAGACTGCGGCGTAATGGGATAGGCAAAATAGTTCAGTCCGCCGGCCCGAATGGCTGCTTCGCCGATGGCTTCGTTCCCTTTCATCAAAACCTTGCTCATGGTTATCCTCCATTTACTGGCTTGCAGCCGCTTTTTCCGGGATTTCACTGATGGTGATGGCGACATCCGGGCAGATGGTGCAACACACGCTGCAGTGGATACAATCTTCCGGATGTGCCTGGTACGCAGGGAAATACCCCTTGGTATTCACCTCTTCAGAAATTTCCAGAACATGCTTGGGGCAGGCGTTTACGCACAGTCCGCACCCCTTGCAACGATCCCTTTCGATATCATGTATATAGGCCATACTGTCAAGCTCCTCTTTAGATGTATTCGGGCATTCTCAGAATGCTATCGCCTTTTTCCAGGGCGGCACAAGCTGCCTGGCGATTGATAAAACGGGGCAAGCAAAGCGTCTTCTGTCGACATCCCTCAGCAATTCCCGAGGAACGGTAATAAACTTCAGCGGGAGGCCGCTTTCTGCTGCAAAGGCTTGAACGAATTCATACCCGCTCTCTATTTCTTCCGGGCCGGTCTCATCGATCAAATTACTGTTGCCGATGAGTCCCGTTATCGGCATCCGGGATGCCCTTTCGATCTTTTCCCGTGTCTTTTTGCATCCCGCCAAGGTGCTCGTCCCTGGACGCAAGTGGTTGATTACCTGGAGCGTATGGACCTTCCTGCCCTTGAAGGCGTCGGCCAGGGCAGCCAGCACCGTGGCGCCGGCATCCTCGCCGCCCACATCCAAAATCGCCAGGTCGCCAGGGTCGCGTATCATTGCGGCTATGGCAGGGCTGAGCACAGGGAGGTCGGCATGGAGATACTCCTCCGGCGGCAAAACCACTTCGACACCCGCGTCGGCGAGTGCACCGCGGGCCTCCCGGGTCCTGAAATAGGGATTCACCAGGTCCAGGTCACCGATCCGCACAGACAGACCGGCTTTTTTCCGCTCAACGGCCAGATTGATCGAGACCTCTGTTTTTCCGCTGCCGTAATT
>CAZONI010000250.1:0-2161 GCA_964581175.1 uncultured Desulfobacteraceae bacterium | reverse complement strand
CCCATAGGATCAAAATTCTCTATGGAGCATATGATCACCACGTTATCCTTGAAATCCCGCATAACCTCCAGTTCAAATTCCTTCCATCCTATGAGGGATTCCTCCATGATGATCTCTGAGATCATGCTGGCGTCAAGCCCTGCGCTCGCCAGCTCCTCCATTTCCTCCCTGTTGTAGGCCACACCACTCCCGATCCCGCCGAGCGTGAAACTGGCTCTGATGATAATCGGATAGCCGATATACTCCGCAACCTTCCTGGCGGTGTCCATGTCCCTGGCGATGCCGCTCTTGGGCACTCGCAAGCCTATGTGTTCCATGGCATTACGGAACTGTTCCCGGTCTTCCGCTTTTTTGATAACAGGCAGGGACGCCCCGACCATTTCTACGCCCAGTTTCTCAAGGATGCCTGTTTCAGCCACTTTCACGGCCGTGTTCAACCCGGTCTGTCCTCCCAGGGTCGGGAGAAGCGCATCGGGCCGCTCTCTCTCCACCACCTTCGCAACGATCTCTGCCGTAATGGGCTCGATGTAGGTATGATGCGCCATTTCCGGGTCCGTCATAATGGTGGCCGGATTACTGTTGATCAGGACTACATCATATCCCTCTTCACGCAGGGCCTTACAGGCCTGGGTCCCGGAGTAGTCGAACTCGCACGCCTGTCCGATCACTATGGGGCCGGAGCCGATGATCAGTATCTTCTTAATGTCGGTTCGTTTCGGCATTTGTCTTTTTCAAGTTGGCCCGTTTGCCCGTTCGCCGGTGAGCCGGTTAGCCTCTTCAAGTTCCCTCGGAGAAATTGTTACCCTTCCTCTTTTGCCTTACGCCCTGCGCCTGTCTTTTTTCATCATCTCAATGAAGCGATCAAAGAGATAGGAGGCATCGCGGGGTCCGGGCGAGGCCTCCGGATGATACTGCACAGAGAAAACCGGGAGCTTCCTGTGCATAATGCCCTCGAGAGTATTATCGTTCAGATTTACGTGACTCAATTCTATATCCGCGCTTTTAAGCGATTCCAGGTCCACACAAAACCCATGGTTCTGCGATGTTATCTCCACTTTTCCGGTGGCCAGATCCTTCACCGGCTGATTGGCCCCCCTGTGCCCGAATTTCAGCTTGAATGTCTTTCCGCCAAGCGCCAGACCCAGAAGCTGATGCCCCAGACAAATCCCGAAAATGGGTCTCGTGCCCATCTGGGCCCTGATCGTCTCTACGGCATAGGTGACGGCAGCGGGATCGCCCGGGCCGTTACTCAGGAAAAGGCCGTCCGGATCGAGCCGGTTGATGGTCTCCGGGTCTGCATCCGCAGGGAGCAGAACGATCGTGCACCCTCTTTTTTCGAGAGAGCGGAGAATATTGTACTTGACCCCGTAGTCCATAGCAACGACACGCCAGGATCCTGACTTTTCAGGCCACTGAAACCCATCCAGGCCGTTGGGGAACGGGACCGGTGTTCCCTCCTTCCACAACATGGGTTCGCGGCAGGTCACCTCCCGCACCAGGTCGCTGCCGCTCATATCCGGGGCATTCCGCGCTTTTTCCACCAGGGATGCAGGATCAAGATCCCGTGTCGAAAGGGCGCCCCTCATGGCCCCGGAAACGCGAATGTGCCGGGTAAGAGCCCGTGTGTCCAGACCCTCGATGCCGGGGATATTGTATTCCTGGAGGTAGTCGGCCAGGCTTTTTTGTGATCGCCAGTTGCTGGGATATTCCTGGTATTCTTTGATCAGCAATGCGCGCACCTGGACCCTCCCGGATTCGATATCCTTTTCGTTGATCCCATAGTTTCCAACGAGGGGATACGTCATGGTCACCATCTGGCCGCAGTACGACGGGTCGGTCAGGATCTCCTGGTATCCAGACATGCTGGTGTTAAAAACCACTTCCCCTACGGTTTCACATTCCCCCGTGAAAGACCGGCCCCGGAAGACTGTTCCGTCTTCAAGGGCCAGCAGGGCCTTTCCATGTGCTTTCAAATGGTTCATAACCACTTTTCTCCCGAGACTTCTCCTTCGCTCTTCGCTGTGAATATACCTTCTCTCCGGCGGATGGAGACATGGGTCATATTTTTATGTGCGGAGATGACTGGATTATCTGGTACAACCGTAGCGGCTGGCAGAAATGTTATTACCACTTAACGGGAAATAATGAAATGAAAATCTTT
>CAZONI010000249.1:0-2169 GCA_964581175.1 uncultured Desulfobacteraceae bacterium | reverse complement strand
CTGATCCCCGCTTACCTCCGGGTTAAAACAAGTACTTCTGATGGCACCCCGAAAGGAGTCACCACATTCCGATATTCTGTTTGCCAGTCCTCCGAATCTACATATGGTTCAAGAGAAATAGGACGGCAGCCGCCAACCAAAGAGGCACGCGCCCGGAATATCGTCATCCAGAGGAATGTCACCACGCGAGAGAGGCAGGTAACGCCTTTCGTGAGGCTTACCAGACAGAGCTTGCCTCCAGGGATCAGTACACGCTGCGCCTCAGTAAAAACAAGTCTTGTATCGTCTGCGGACAGGAGATCGAGAACATAGTTGGACACTACGTGATCGATTGAATTATCGGGAAGTGGAAAGTGTATGGTCCCATCAGACCTGACTATCGTTGCACGTTCTGCATAGTCCAAAAGGCGCTGTGTCGCAAGACCAACCATGATCGGGCTGACGTCGCAGCCGAGATAGGTCGCCGAGGAGGGCAGCAGTTCTGCCAAGAGACGAACGGCGAACTTGCCGGTCCCACACCCGAACTCAAAAACCTTCCGGGCATCCTTAAAGCCCGCATGGGCGATCAAATCATCCAGCGCAGGATCTTCATAAAATCCCTGGCTGTCCTGCTTCTTGCCGAACTTGTCATAGTACGCCTTAGCCTCGGATGGGGTTAGTACTGGAAATTTATTTTCAGTCAATTAAGTACCTCGCGCAACGCTCAGCCGATTATCACTCCTTTGCCAAGAACCCTTCATGAAGCATAACAATGCCTCGTGGCGCCTTCCCGGTAAACGGGCCCTGATACTCTACTTCTCCCGATGGCGGCCAAGAGTAAATCCCTTTCACGCGAAACGGATGAGAAGATATGCCCAAAGCATCCCGATCAAGTATGACAGGATGACATCACTCGGCCAGTGAGCACCGAGCGAAATACGAGCCGCCCAACCCACTAGCAGCAAAAGGCCACAGAGGATGACAACGGTTATTCGCAGCACCTCCGACGCTTTTCTATTAAACAGCACTACGAGGAATCCGATAGTTGAAGCATGCGTCACAGGCCGAAAATGGACGGATAGGTTAATTCCAGAGGGCAAACTCAAACATTGCTCTTTGCACATCGAGAACTTGCCGTGGCCCGACCCTACGCACCTACGCACCGGCCAGGAGCTTCACCTGAAAAAACCATGCTTCTGCTAAAGTATGATTGGCAGCCGATAATAGCGTTTACCGGTGGCTGCGGCAAGGGCATTTGCCAAGGCCTAGGCTATCAGCGGGGTGGCCGGTTCACCCACCCCCGTGGGTGCTTCACCTGCTTTGACAATGGATACACCTCCTCCGGTAACAAATGGATAGTGGGTTATTTCTCTGCCTTTTTCAGCGATTTTCCTATGTTCCAGCAATCCCCGATGGACGGCCCCAGACGCCAGTATTTTACACTGGCCATGTCGAACAGCAAGGGCCTCAGCTTCGCTACATCGATTTTCCCGCTGGTGAGCACGCTTTCATCCGCATAGGTCTGCACCAATTCCCCGATAAAGATGTCATGGGTTGAAAAGTCCAGGACATCATGGAGCCTGAGCTCCATGTTCACCTTGCATTGCCGGATCATCGGCGCTTTCTTCAGTTCCCCGTAAAAAATATTGAACAGGGCCGCCTTGTCGGTCTTCTTTCCGGTCACGATCCCGCAATAGTCGGTTTCAACCATGAGTTCTTCCGAGGGCAGACATATGCTGAACGCCTGGTTTTCTTTGATACCGGCATTGGAATAGTGAATCTTCCCGAGACCGATGGAAAGATACTGGGGTGTCCCATGGTTTAAAATGCCCACATGGGCGATGGTCAGAAAATTTGGCTTGTTGTGAACGGTTGTTCCCACCAGCGTCGTGGGCATGGGATAAAGCGCGTTTACCGGGCCTATCGGATGCATGTCGTTATTCCTCCTCTTGCTTCCGCTTCATGATCGATACATTTCACGCGTTGCGGAGCTGTCAATTAAAATTGGTGTGAAGCCTTTTCCTACCTTTACGCGAAACGGATAAGAAAATAGGCCCAAAGAATCTGGCAAATGTCAAGGGCTGACCCCATTGCCACACACTCGTTCCTCGACACTCGGGACTAATCCTTATTTTGTTATGCAGATATTTTATTCATAAAATGTTTTTGTATCGAAGCATAAATAATAAA
>CAZONI010000248.1:0-2211 GCA_964581175.1 uncultured Desulfobacteraceae bacterium | reverse complement strand
CTGGGAGGGAGCAGCAACCTGCATCTCATCGTCCGGCTGGCAGGGGCCCTGGCGGACCGGTTCGGCGGTGAAATCAATTTTATGAACATCCTTCCGACGGATTACACGTCGGAACAGAAGGCCCATTCGGGCAAGATTCTGGCCGAGGCCATCAGACAGCATGCGGCGAAGGCGCTTTATCGGATTGAACTGGCCAGCTCGGACAAGCCGCTCGAGTTCCTTGCGAAGCGCTCGTCGGAGTTTGATCTCCTGATTGTGGGGGCCACCAAGGTCGGCCTTTTGGAAAGAGCCACTGTGGGCCGGTTCGCTTCTCAGATCGTGATGCAGTCCGAATGTTCCGTGGCTGTGGTAAGGGTCGCCCAGGCAGTGAAGAAGTTCCTGAGTGTGTGACGCTGCCCATTTGGATTCTGAAAATACAGCTTCTTACGAGGATCGCGGTTCCTATTGATGCAATTTGTATGAACCGGATCCCTTAATCGATGAGAACAAATCCGTATCGGTTCTGAACATCGCCCTTGTTTTGCAGGACATTGCAAGGCAACCCCTGGTTTCTCACCGTTCTGTATACGTCAATGCCGAAACTCTGGTCACAGGGCCTCACCTTCTCCGGGGTCGGGCAGACTTTGCCCTGATCGACTGCACAGTTCTTACACAAGTTGCACGTCCTGATCGCAAAAGAAAAACAGTGCCCATCGAGGAACGCGATCCTTTCAATCTTAAGAACCGCTTTGCTCAATTCCCTTGCATCATGGGAATGAACAAGCAGGATATTCTTGTATGCTTTGATCATTTCGGTTCGTTCCTGGAATGATGTATTCCTGGTATTACACTTTATTGTCTGATTGAAAAAGTCTTCACATCCCCACCTGCACTTCAGTATGGCCCGGATGTCGAAGTATATGTCATCAGGAGAGATGATCCTGGCGTTAGCCATTTTGAGCTCTTTTGCGATTTGAATGTACTTATCAAACTCTGACACGGTTCCCCTCCATGAAATGTGACTCCCGACATGCTCAGTATGTAATGATTTCCTTTGCTTCGTAATGCTGTGATCTCCCGTCATGTCTCGAAAGCACCTTCTTTGCTTTATCAGGTACATACGATTGTTCGTAATCCTCACCGGCGAATTCTTTGACCGCCTCCAGGGAATCAAATTGCATTATGGTTATAAACTCGACTTCGTCGCCCGTCGGCCGCCGCAAAAGCTGAATCCCCCGATAGCCTGATACATTCTTGGATGCAATTCCAGGAAAAATCTCAGTCTTGAGGAGATTCTCATATGTATCAGCATTTTCCGGTGTCGTCCAGCCGTGCCAGATTCTAGATATCATTTTTCCTTCTCCTTTGCTTCACATTAATAGCGCGGAATCGAGGCAGTATCTTCAACTCTTTCTCCTCAACCGGGCCGGCCGTTTCTGAGAGCTTCCAGGGCGGCCCTGGCGGCAGAGGAAAAGGAAAAGAAATCCTGAAGCTTTGCACAGGCATATTCTTCGCACAATGCACAGTTGTCGATACCTCTTTCACTTCCGCACTCCCTGATCCGGCATTCCCTGCAGTAGCCGAAAATCCGGCCGCCCGTGTTCTTGCATCCGTCGCAATTGATGTCGGACGGCACCAGGTTCCAATGGAACTTCTTCGACCATTCCTCTGCTACCCGTGTTCTTGCCGCATCGTCGTCTTCCCTGGTGGCCAGGAAGACGGGGCACTCGCCGCAGTTCAGTCCACAATAGCCGATCCCCACATTCTTTTCATCTATCATCTTTTCTCCTTTCTTGGACGTCAATTGAACAACTGAAAGCGGCCCGAATCCATCAGATTTTTCAAGTGGTTCAGAAAGGCAGGAGGAGCGGCGTAGTCGGGGTGGCTCCTGAAAATACTCGACACGCGCTCGAGCTCATCCAGTTCCCGCATCCCTTTCGTGACAATCGGGTCCTTGCGGGCCCGGCACGGGTATCCGGTAAACAGAAGCCGGGATTTTTCGACCCGCCCGGCTTCGGCCCTTTCCTGGATCTGTCTGGTGCAGAGGCAGGGGTTGGCGGGGTTCACCAGACCGCAGTGATGCTGCATGAAGTCGTTAAGGCGCTCCCTTGCGCGAGAGAGGCGCTTGCGGAAAGCCGCAGGGTTGATGTTCAGGATGTACCCTCCCTGTTCCCCGGTGACCTCGAATATTTCCCCGAGAATATAAGCCGTTCGATGATTGCGATCCAGACA
>CAZONI010000247.1:0-2217 GCA_964581175.1 uncultured Desulfobacteraceae bacterium | reverse complement strand
AAACCGGTTATTCTGGCGTTCTGCTGTAATTTCTGAGGATACACCGCAGCGGACCTGGCAGGTTCCATGCGTCTTCAGTATCCGGATACAATCAGGGTCATCAGGGTCCCGTGCACGGGCAAGGTGGACATCCTTCATATTCTCCGGGCCTTTGAAAAAGGCGCGGACGGGGTGTACGTTGTGGGCTGCATGGAGGGAGACTGCCGCTTCAACCAGGGAAACCTCCGGGCCAGGAGGCGGGTGGAACAGGCCCAGGTGATCCTCAATGCGATCGGCATCGGAGGGGGGCGGGTGCACATGTACAATCTCTCGTCCGGAGAGGGTACCAAGTTCGCCGCCTATGCGACGGAAATGACCGAAAGGATAAAAGAACTGGGGCCAAATCCCCTGAAATCAGCCAAGGCGAGAAAGGCGGCATGAGCCTGAGAGAAAGAGAGGGCATTCGAGATGATTGTTGCGGACAAGAAACCCATTGAAGAAATCATTGAAGAAGTGAAGGATTACAAATCCATTCTCATTGCAGGGTGCAATGAGTGTGTGACGGTGTGCGAGGCCGGCGGGAAAAAAGAGGTCGGCATTCTCGCCTCGGCCCTGCGCATGTATTTCATGAATCAGGGAAAAGATGTGAAGATCGACGAGGTCACGCTGGAGAGGCAGTGCGACCATGAGTACCTGGAAGAAATCAGGAATACCATCGATCAGTACGATGTTGTTCTCTCCCTGGCATGCGGGGTCGGCGTCCAGTTCATGGCCGAAAAATACGTTGAAAAACAGGTCCTTCCGGGGGTGAACACCTGTTTTCTCGGGGTAACGGAAGAACGGGGCGTCTGGACGGAACGGTGCCAGGCATGCGGGCAGTGCATCCTCGCCAGGACAGGCGGCGTCTGCCCTATCTCCCGCTGTGCCAAGAGGCTCCTGAACGGGCCGTGCGGCGGCTCTTCCAAGGGGAAATGTGAGATCAATCCTGAATTGGACTGCGCATGGCAGCTGATTGTGGACAGGCTCAAGGAACTGGACAGGCTGGAAGACTACGAAAAACTGACCCCCATAAAGGACTGGTCCACGGACAGGGCCGGAGGACCCAGAAAAGTGGTGAGGGAGGACGTGAAACTATGAGCACGGTTGCGGAAGCGAAGACACCCAGTAAACTGGAAAAGATTCTTGCGGCGGGACATCTTGCGGTTACCTCTGAATGCGGCCCACCCCGGGGAAGTGACGGGGAGATCATCACCAAAAAAGCCGAGATGATCAAAGATTACGTGGATGCCATCAACATTACGGACAACCAGACCTCGGTCACGAGGCTGTGCAGTCTGGCGGCATGCATTCGCCTGAAACTCATGGGCCTCGAACCCGTGCTCCAGATGGTGGTCAGGGACCGGAACCGGATCGCGCTCCAGAGCGACATCCTGGGGGCGGCCTCATTCGACATTAACAACATCCTGTGCCTTTCGGGTGATCACCAGATCTTCGGCGACAATCCCACCGGCCAGAATGTCTTTGACATCGATTCCATGCAGTTGATACAAACGGTCAGGCTGATGCGCGATGAAGGCAAGTTTCTGGGAGGAGAGGAGATCAAACGCCCCCCTCGAATGTTTGTGGGGGCGGCCGCCAACCCCTTTGCCGATCCTTTCGAGATCCGGGTGTCCCGCCTTGCAAAAAAAATCGCCGCCGGCGCAGAATTCATTCAAACCCAGTGCATATACAACCTGGATAAATTCAAACTGTGGCTGAAACAAGCAGGGGACAGGGGGCTCCTGGACAAGGTCTATATCCTCGCCGGGCTCACTCCCCTCAAGTCCGCGGGCATGGCCAAATACATGAAAAACAGGGTCCCGGGAATGGATGTCCCGGATGAGGTTGTGAAACGCATGAGCGGGGTCCCGAAGGAAAAGCAGGCCGAGGAAGGGATCAAAATCTGCGTGGAGTCCATTCAACAGCTCAAGGAAGTGGCAGGGGTGAAAGGATTCCACATCATGGCCATCGAATGGGAACAGAAAGTCCCTGAAATCGTCGAACAGGGGGGGCTTTATCCGAGACCGGATGTGGGAGAGTAATCGAACATGAGAGATGGAGAAGGGAGGGTGCTATGTCTAACCCGTATATCCTGGTAGTTGATGATGATCCGGATCTGGTGGAAACCGTTGCAATGATGCTGGAAAGCAAAGGATGTGAGGTGGGCCGCGCCTATGACGGCGTTGAAGGAGAAGAATC
>CAZONI010000246.1:0-2228 GCA_964581175.1 uncultured Desulfobacteraceae bacterium | reverse complement strand
CGGACCGTGCCGGCAGCACGTAATGGGACAGTTTGGCTGTCTCGGTCATTGCCAGCTCGCAGGTTATGAGCAGATCCAGCCGGGAAAAGGCCTTTTCATAGGCCGTGGTATCGGCATAGGAACGAAGGGGGTTTGACCCGCAGCAAAGTACCGTCCGCAACCGGTCCGGATGATCCGAAAGGATTTCTTCGGGCATCACGTTGGGCGGAAACACACCCGTGATGGCCGGATAATCGGTGGTCACCGTCCGCCAGGTCTTTGGATTCCGTTCGTCGGAATGGGAGCCGATGGGGACCAGGTGCCCGGGAATCACGTTTCCGCCGGGAACTCCGATGCGCCCGCAGACGGCCATCAGGATAACCTGCAGGCAGGACGTGACCGTGCTGTGACGATTCATGAGCGTTCCCAGGTCAGGGTGCATGCTGGATTTTCGCGTGGCTATGAGGGAACAAACCTGCCTGACCTGCTCAAAATCAAGCCCGCACACGTTCACCGCGGCCTTTGCGTCAAACCCGTCAAAAAGAGGCCGTATCTTCTCGAACCCCGTGACGTGACGGTCGATATAGTCGGTATTTTGCCAGCCTTCCGCCAGGATGATGGCGAGCATGGCGCGGGTCAGGAGCGCATCTGTTCCAGGCCGGATCGGGAGATGGATGTCGGCGATTTTTGCTGTTTCTGAGAGCCTTGGGTCAATCACCACGAGCGTCTTTTTCGGGTCCTTGGAAAAACGGGTCAAGAACCGGCGGGCCTGGGGCATTTGATGGCTCATCATCCCGTTCCAGCCGATCGCAAGGAGAACATCGGTGTTGTGGTGGTCGGGAATGCCAAACAGGTACTGCCTGCCCGTGGCCCTGCCCCATGCCCAGAATTCACCCGTCAGCTCCTGGGCAAGGGCGCTGTAATGGTAGAATGACCCCATGCCGCGCAGCAGGCGCACCCCGAAGGCGGCCTCGAAGTGGCAGCCCTGTCCTCCCCCTCCCATGTAGGCAAAGCAGCGCGGCCCATGGTCATCGACAAGGGACTGGAGCTTCCCGCCTATCTCGTCGACAGCCTGTTCCCAGGAGATCCGCTCAAACCCGCTGCCGGCGCGTTTAAGCGGATAAGACAGCCGGTCGCCATGGTGCTGGTGATGAGCAACATTGAGGCCCTTGCGGCAGGCATATCCCTCGCTGCGGGGATTGGATTTGTCGGGCCTCACCTTGGTAATCCGGTTATCCTCGACCAGTACCTCAAGCCCGCAGTTTTGAGCACAGAGCACACAGGATGTCTTTTGCCAGTTGTGCATGATCAACGATCTCCCTTTGGCAAACTCTGTCCAAGGTAGCTTCTTCCAGCGGAGCAAGGAAACAGCGCGTTCCCGGGACAGCGTTGTATCAGCCGCGCCGCTTCCATAAGAGCTTATGTGATTCGGTCCCGGGTGTCAATGCGCATGCTGTTCCCCTGATCGCTCCAACTTTCTTCCTTCACCTCTCGACTTAATCAACCGAACTCCCGTAGTCCGTGGTCATTATGCCCGGCGATGTGGGATCAGGGGAGTCGCGAGGCTCCTCCCTATCCCGATTCTGCTCCAAATGAAAAGGTCTCTTGTCTTAGGCACTTTTATACATGTACAATACGTGCATTATCTGGGGAGGTGTTTAATATGCAAAAAAACTCACTGTGACTATAGATGAAGAAGTCTATGAAGGATTACGCGAAATTATTGGCCCGAGAAAAATAAGCCGCTTTATCGAAGACTTGGTTCGGCCTCATGTGACTAAGAAAGACATCTATGCCGCATATAGAGAGATGGCGGCTGATGAAGTGAGGGAATCTGAGGCGCTTGAATGGACTGAAGCCACTTTTAGGAGACTTACATACAATTTCGAGGAAAAAAGGCTAAAGCCATGGCTGATCAACTTACTACTGTAAGTAAGAAAAGACTGATTGAACAAGCCGGTACAGTTTCAAGTGCTGAACTGGAAGGAATAAAACGGGCCATTTCAATACAGCTCGACCTGTGAGGCAGAACTTCTGCTTTCAGGAAGACGCCCGTGACCTCCCGCCTGTGAAGCAGCCCTGCCGCCCATATATCCGCTCAAAATGATACATTGGTAAGTGAATTGATGCCCTGAAAGCTCGGAAGCAAACCAAAAAGGAGGGATAATTCGCATACTGTCCTTGGAATTCCCGAAAACAGAAGGGGGGCAAGCCATTGCAGACCATACTGGGATCAGGCGGGGCCATAG
>CAZONI010000245.1:0-2230 GCA_964581175.1 uncultured Desulfobacteraceae bacterium | reverse complement strand
AAGGAGGACCCCATGAAAATTCATTACCAATCGGAGAGCAAGATCGCCACGATACGGATGGATGACGGGAAAGCCAATGCCATGGATTTCGCCTTTTTCGAGGAGATGAACCAATCGCTCGATCGGCTTGAAAACGACGGCTCCAAGGCACTCATCATCACCGGGCGCCAAGGTTACTTTTCCGCGGGTCTCGACATCAAGCTGATGCCCACGCTTCCCCCGGCCCAGGTGAATGCCCTGGCTGACAGCTTTGCCAGAACGCTGCTGCGGGTGTTTGCACTCCCGGTTCCCACGATCGGGGTTTGCAGCGGACACGCAGTCGCAGGAGGCGCCATGCTTTCCCTCGCATGCGACCTCCGGTTCGTCGTTGACGGCCCGTACCGTATTCAAATGAATGAAATGATGATCGGAATTCCTTTTCCCAGCTGGATGCTCCTGATAGGACGCTCCGCCATGCCGGCACAGTTTTTCGCGGAAGCCTTCCTTCACGCGAAAACGTACAGCCCGGAAGAGGCGGTGGAAAAGGGGGTATCCCACGGGTTGATCAAGAAGAAGGAAGATCCGCTTGCCGCTGCCATGGCAAGAGCCGGGCACCTGAAGAACCTCAATTTACACGCCTACCGCACGAGCAAGAAACGCCTGTGTGCTGCCGAAGTGGAACGGGTGTTGGAACTGCTCAAGAACGAACTCCCGTTCACAGATCTCTGAGAAGGAGCCACAAAGGTTGAGCAGCTGTTTTAGCTGAATTCTGTTCTGTCAATTTGCCCTCAATCAAACCACAGGAATGGTCAACTTTGGAGTTGACAAGTGGTTAAAATCGATATAAAAATAGAAAAAACAGAAGTTGCAACTGGTTCCGCCGCAAACGCGTATGGGAATCTGGAGGGAAGGTCCGTCCTTCTCTCTCTGCGGCGCCGTTCTTTGTATGCGTCGTCCTTCAGTGGTTTTTCTCAAAATCTAACCTGCTAAGATTAGGAAAAGGAGGTCAAATCATGAAAAAGAAGGTCATGTGTGCATTGGCAATTTCTCTCCTCATCGTCGTCGGAATCGCCGGACCGTCCATTTCGGCCGACAAAGACACCCTTGTGGTGGGCGTCGCCTCCGACATTCACCTCCTGGATCCTGCGGTGTCCAGCGACAACCTGGACTGGAGACAGATCTATCCTTCGTACGACCGTCTGGTAAAATACAAGGTGGTCAACGGAGAGGGGTCCACCGAGGTGGAACCCATGGCCGCGGAGTCCTGGTCCGTTTCTCCCGACGGTATGATGTGGACCTTCAAGATCCGGAAGGGCATCAAGTTCGACGACGGGACGCCGCTGGATGCAAAGGCCGTGAAGTTCTCTTTTGAACGGGTCTTGAAGATCGGAAAAGGACCGGCCGACAACCTGGGGTCCATCAAATCGGTGGAAGTGGTGGATGACCACACCGCCAAGATTCACCTCAAAAACCCCTTCGGTCCGTTTTTGCAGACACTGGCTACCGATGCCTCCTGCATCGTCAATCCCAATGTCATGAAGCACGAAAAAAACGGCGATCTGGCCCAGGCCTGGATGGCCCAGCACACGGACGGAAGCGGTCCCTTCAAGATAACGGAGTGGTCCCGGGGGGAGCGTTGCGTCCTGGAGGCGAAACCGAACTATTGGGGCCCCAAGCCCAAACTGAAAAAGGTCATCATCCGCTTCATGCGGGAATCTTCGGATCAGCGGATGGCCCTGGAGAGCGGCGACATCGACATCGCAGAGGAGATCCTCATAGACCAGATGCCTGCCCTGGAAAAGAATCCGGATATTGCGGTGCGCCGCTACCCTTCCCAGCTCGTGGAGTATGTGTACCTGAACTGCCAGAAGCCCAAGGTCGACAACAAGCTTGTCCGCCAGGCCCTCAACTATGCCGTGGACTACAAGAGCATCATAGACTTTGTGCTCAAAGGGAACGGGGTCCAGATGCGGGGCCCGATACCCAAGGGGATGTGGGGACATAACCCCTCGGTCTTTCAGTACCATCGGGACGTGGCAAAGGCAAAGGCGCTCCTGAAGGAGGCGGGATATGGAAAGGGTCTCAACCTCACCCTGATCTACTCGGAGAGGCGGCCCACCTGGGAGCAGATAGCCACCGTCCTCCAGAGCAATTTTGCCGATATCGGGGTGAACCTCAAACTCGAACTCATGGCCAATCCCACCCTCAGGGACAAGATCGACAGGGGCGACTTCGAACTCTGCCTGGGCGC
>CAZONI010000244.1:0-2249 GCA_964581175.1 uncultured Desulfobacteraceae bacterium | reverse complement strand
TCATCTATGCCCCCACGAGACAGAAAACGGAAGATCTGGCCGACGCGCTCGGAAATGCATTTCCCGTCGCCCCCTATCATGCAGGCATGTCCCCGGAGACAAGAGATCGGGTGCAGACATCTTTCTTTGCAGGGGAACTCGACGCGATCGTGGCAACTATCGCATTCGGCATGGGCATCGACAAACCGGACATACGCACCGTGATCCACACCGCCTTACCCGGAAGCCTGGAAGCCTACTATCAGGAAATCGGTCGTGCAGGACGTGACGGAAAGCCTTCTCGTGCTATTCTTCTGCATTCCTATGGCGACCGGCGGGTCCATGAGTTCTTTTACGAGAAAAGCTACCCTCCCGAGAACATCCTCAAACGGATCCACAACCGGCTTGCAGGGCGTCCAACTCCTTCGGAAACACTGCGTAGTGATTTGAACATGGAGCAGAATGAGTTCGAGACAGCCCTGGAAAAACTCCGGATCCACGGCGGCGCGGTGGCCGGTCCCGACGGAACGGTACTCCGGGGCCATGACAGGTGGGAAATCACTTACAAGATTCAGCGCGATCACAGGCGCAGCCAGATTGACGAGGTGTCACAGTTTGCCGGATCCTTTTCCTGCCGCATGCTCTATCTGGTGCGGCATTTCGGCGACCGGGAAGATCACGGACGCCAATGCGGTCTGTGCGACTTCTGCGCCCCCGGCCGGTGCGTCGCCTCCCTGTCCCGCAAACCGGATGAAATGGAAAAAAGGATCATCGGGGAAGTGATCTCTTTGTTGAAGCACGTCGACGGGCTCGGTACGGGAAAGCTTTACAGTGATGCCTGCCCGGGGTCCGTGTTGTCGAGATCTGACTTTGAGAGCCTCCTGCGATCCCTCGTCAATGCCGGTCTGATCGTCCTCAGCGAGCATACCTTCGAAAAGGAGGGGAAACGGATTCATTATAAAAGGGCCGAGCTCACCGGAGGGGGACGTGCTTCGGGGCCGGACGAGATCGGTTCCCTGGACGTGGCATCCCGGAGCGGAGACAATAGAACAAAGGGAAAGGCGCCGGCCGTGGGGAAGGAAACGAACCTTAGGAAAGGTGTCACACGAACCGGAAGACAGGGAATGGAAAACCCCGCACTCCGGGATAGGTTGAAAGAATGGCGAAGGGACACGGCCAGGCAGAGCGGACTTGCCGCCTTCCGTATCTTCACCAACAGGGTCCTGGACAATCTGGTGTCGGATCTGCCCACATCTTACGATGCATTACACAGGGTGTGGGGCGTCGGGCCTTTCTTTGTGGAGCAGTACGGCAAAGAAATCATCCGGATGGTGAAGGAGTATTTGAATAACGACACGCACTTCGGCCCGAGATAGACGGAGACCTGATACGACCCATTCCCAGATAGAATTTGGACACTGGCAGGTTTCCAATCCAGAAATGAGATATTTTTTACAAGATCAAGAAAATCAATGGATTACGAGGAGACGTACTTTAGTACGTCGCACAAGTGATCCCGCAGATTGACGATGAGATTGTGAAAAATAGCCATTTATGGATGGAAACTAGATAAGTCTCGTTGCCATGAACAACAAGAGCGCGGTCACCATCACCGCGACAACCGGCAGGAAGAGATATTGGTAGCTGCGCGCCAGGCCCGCCTTGAAATAGTCCTTGGTGACAAGAAAGCAGAGATGCACGGGAGAGAGCATCATACCCATGTACCCGAAGGTGTATGCCAAGGCGGCCCATGACAGGTAGGTGAACAGATCGGTCGCCGGCAACATGGGAACGATCAGAGGAAAGGAGGTCCCCACAAAGCCGATGGCTATGCCGGTAATCAGGCCGGATAGAAACGGCATGAGCAGGATGACCATGATGATGGGGATCCTGTAAGCCAGCAATTCATCGCGAATCTGGATGACTGCCTTGCTGTCGTTCATTATGCCCTTGAAGATCATGATGGAGGCCACCAGGATCAGCATGGGCAGGATCCCTTTGCCTGTCGCTTCATGAAAGACTGTTTTCATCTTGATGCGATTCACGAAGCATATCCATATGGTCGAAGCCACAAGACCCGGGAGGATGGAGACTGACCCCGGGATGCGGGCTCGAATTCCGATCATTCCGAGCAGCTCTGTGAGGCCCCCCAGGGTCAGAATGACGCCCACCACAATGAGTATAGGCATGATCTCCCAGAGGAACCTGTGGATATCCTTGTAGGAAAAGGTGCGGCTGCTTCTCTCTCGTGTCCGGCCGAGGGGTCTCAG
>CAZONI010000243.1:0-2281 GCA_964581175.1 uncultured Desulfobacteraceae bacterium | reverse complement strand
TGTTCTGGCTGTGGACATGGGGAATTTGGGCCCACGCAATGGTCATCTGCCTGGCCGTGGCCTTCCTTATGGATCTCACCGGGATGCGGTCCACCGGTCCCCACTTCGTAAAGTCGGGCAAGGGGGGAACGGCAATGGAAACGGGCTGTTCCGGCGCGGCCTTTTCGGCTGTCGGTTCGACCTTCTCTTCAGGCTTTTCGGACTTTTTCGCAAAAGCCCGGACGTCATCGGCTGTTACCAAACCTGCCGGGCCGGTTGGGGTTATCGCTCGAAGGTCGACACCCAATTCGCGTGCCAGACGCCTTGTCGCGGGAGAGGCAGGCACGGGTCCCTCTGTCCGGCGGGCAGCGGCTTCAGTGCGGGGATGTTCTTCCCGTTTCTCGGCCGGCTTCTCCTCTTCTGAGATCCCGGCCTCTTCACTTTTCTCGGCCGGTGCCGCCTTTTCAGGCGTGACGGCTTCCTCACCGTTGCTGAAGGTCATGAGGACATCATTTACTTTGACGGTGTCTCCTGGTTTCACCAGGATTTTTTCTATGGTGCCCGTGTAAGGCGACGGAATTTCAACCGCAGCCTTATCCGTCTCTACCTCGAGGATGGGATCTCCCTCGTTGACTTCTTGCCCAATGGAGACGAGAACAGCGAGAACCTCCGCCTCGTGAATCCCTTCCCCCAAATCTGGCATTTTGAACTCCCTGGCCATGGCCTTTCCTCCGTATTAAGTGCTCAGTGTTTTCCTGGCCGAAGTGACGATACGGCGGACATTGGGTAGATATGCATTCTCGCGGCTGAAAAGTGGTATGGTGACGTCAAATCCCGTTATCCTGGATATGGGCGCTTCCAAAAAGTAGAAGGCCTTTTCCATAAGCCTGGACACGACCTCCGCTCCGGGACCGAAACTGCGGGGGGCTTCGTGGATTACCATGGCGCGCCCGGTCTTGGTCACCGATTCCACAAAGAGGTGGTCGTCAAGGGGGGAGATTGTCAGCAGGTCAATCACCTCCGCCTCCACGCCGTCCTTTTCTTTGAGCTCCCGGGCCGCATCGAGGGTGGGGCGCATCATGGCCCCGTAGGAGATCATTGTCAGGTCTTTCCCCTCTCTCACGACCTGGGATGTTCCGATAGCCATGGTTTCCTCTTCTTCGGGAACCTCTTCACGGAATGCGCGGTAGATGGCTTTTCCTTCGAAAAAAATGACGGGATCCGGATCGCGGATGGCTGCCGTCAGGAGCGCCCTGGCGTTCCGGGGGCCCGATGGGATGACCATCTTGATTCCCGGTATGTGGGCGTAGAACGCCTCCCGGCTCTCTGAGTGGTGTTCCAGTGCCCGCACCCCTCCGCCATACGGCGTGCGAAGCACCATGGGCACGTTGAGCTGACCCTGGGAGCGCAATCGAAGGCGGGCTGCGTGACATTCAATCTGGTGAAAATTCAGATAGCTGAATCCGGAGAACTGGATCTCACACACAGGTCTGAGACCATAAACCGCCATGCCTATGGACATCCCAACGATACCCGATTCCGCGAGCGGCGTATCGAAGCATCTCTGTTCGCCGAACTTGTCGAAGAGGCCGTCGGTTACGCGGAAAACACCGCCGTCCACGCCCACGTCCTCGCCCAGAACGATAACGGAATCATCTTTTTCCATTTCCTGGCGCAACGCCAGGTTAAGGGCCTGGACCATCGTCATCTTAGCCATGGTTTTCCTCCTTGATCGCGGCCAATTCCTTCTTGAGTTCTTCCCGCTGCTCCAGCAGGTAAGGAGGAAGCTCCGCGTAGGCATGATCAAACATATCCATCGGATCGCCACCCTCCTTCATCTGGGTTTCTGCATGATCCACGGCCGATTGTATTTCGGCTTTGACCTCTTCCTCCAGCGCTTCTATCTTTTTAGCGGACAAGTGGCCCTTGTCCTTGAGGTACGTCTGGAAACGCGGCAGGGGATCCCTCTTTTTCCAGGTCTCAACTTCCTCTTCCGTACGATAGCGTTTCGGGTCGTCAGCCGTCGTGTGCATCATCATTCTGTAGGTGACGCACTCAATGAAGGTGGGGCCGCCCCCGGAACGTGCGCGCTCCACTGCTTCATGAGCTGCCGAATAAACGGCCAGTACATCGTTGCCGTCGACCTGGATCCCCGGCATGTCGTAGGCAAGGGCCTTCTGGGCGAGCGTCTTGGAGTGGGTCTGCTTCGAGCGAGGAAGGGAGATGGCCCAATGGTTGTTCTGGCATACGAAGACAACGGGGACCTGGTAGAGCGCCGCAAGATTCATTCCTTCGTGAAAAT
>CAZONI010000242.1:0-2289 GCA_964581175.1 uncultured Desulfobacteraceae bacterium | reverse complement strand
GATCACCGAGTTTCCGACTACACCCGAGATGATCCTGCGGGCCCTGGAAGATAAGAATGGTTAGGTTGAGCTTGCAGGAAATATGGTTCATGGAGGCGACATGGGATTATTAAATGAAGACCAAAAGATGTTTGTTGACCAGGTCAGGCGGATGGTGGCGGAGAAAGTTGAGCCGCGTGCCGCTGAAATCGACCGGGAGGGGGAGTTTCCCTGGGACCTGAAAGAGGTTTTCCAAGAGATGGGACTGCTGGGGCTAAGCGTCCCGGAGGAGTATGGCGGGTGTTTCCAGGGGCACCTCTACCTTTGCCTGGCGGTGGAGGAGATCGCGAGGGCATGTGTTTCTTCATCGCTCATTGTTCAGGTGCAATCCCTGGGATGGCACCCGATACACATTGGGGGATCTGGTGACCAGAAAAGAAAATACGGACCTTTGGTTGCATCGGGAGAGAAACTGATATCATACGGGCTGACTGAATCGTGTGCAGGATCGGACTCGGCAGCAATGCTTACGAAGGCGGTGAAGCAAGGCGATACATACCTTGTCAACGGATCCAAGTGCTTTATCAGCAACGGGCCGATTGCAGATGTCATGAGCCTTTTTGCCATGACGGACAGTTCGAAGGGCGTGCACGGGATCAGCGGGTTCATAGTAGAGACGGACACACCTGGGTTTTCGGTTGCGAAGCATGAATCCAAGATGGGGATCAAGGGGTCTCCGACGGGAGAACTGGTATTTGAAGGCATGGAGGTACCGGCTGAGAATCTCATTGGAGAGGAGGGCATGGGGTTTATCTATGCCATGAAGACACTTGATACGTCGAGACCGGTGATAGCGTCCCAGGCAGTGGGTGTGGCGCAGGGAGCGCTGGATAAGGCGATAGGGTATGCGAAGGAGCGGGTGCAGTTCGGGAGGCCGATCAGCAAATTTCAGGGGTTGAGTTGGATGATGGCGGAGATGGCGGCAAAGATTGAGGCGGCACGTGCTTTGACGTACCGGGCGGCGGACATGGTGGATGTTGGGCAAGGCAGGGAGAAGAGCTACCTGTCTGCCTGTGCGAAACTGATCGCCTCGGATGTTGCGATGGAAGTGACCGTGAAAACGCTTCAAATAGCGGGCGGATACGGGTACATGACCGAATTTCCTTTTGAACGGATGATGCGCGACGCCAAGATCACGCAGATTTACGAAGGGACGAACGAGATACAAAAGCTGGTGATATCAAGGGAACTCCTCAGCAAATAGTCGTGCTGGGTCATCTCCAGGGGCAGAGAGAAATCCATGATCGGGAAGACAATTGAGGAATTACATATTGGAGATAAAGCGGAATTCAGCAAGACCATGTCCGAGACGGATATCTACCTGTACGCGGGCATTACCGGGGATTTTAATCCTGCCCATATCAATGAGGAATATGCAAGAAATACCCAAGATCCGCGATTGGTTTTGTGTGAGTTGGTAGTTTACGCGTTTTGGCGGCCAAAAATCTCCTCTGGCAGTCCCGTAAGGCTTATCCGGGGGCTATTTGAAGTGTGGTGTGCCCGGCTTTCTCAATGAATGGCATTCATCATTGAACCCGGGCATACCTCGGCCCTTATGGTCCCATTTGGCTCACATCTCGGATCGATAGCGTTATGTTTGTGCAAACTCCCAACTCCTCAGTCGCACCCTTGAAAAGAGCTTTTGCAGACTACGACTCACTTTCAAATAGACAGCCCGGCCATGAAACACAATCTTACCCGCTGTCCCGTAGAGCTTCCAGCGTAGTGTTTGCACCTGATGACGATGCCACGATTCATCCATCGTGAGCAATATCAACAATCGGCCTATGTTATAGGCCAAGACGCCAATTCGAAAGAATACCGCATTGGCCTCGAACTGCCCACAGGGCATCCGCCTCAACGGCAAAATCTCCCGCAAACCTACATCTTCTCTGATCTCCCGGTTGTCCTCCAGGCTCCGGCCTCCTCCGTTGAGCATCAATACAATCGGAAAAACATGCTCACTCGCCAGATACCCCGCCCCACTGCCGGGACCGGGCAGATACCTGTCAAGGGCCTCGTTCAATCCAAGGCCCACTGCAAACTCACCCAAAACCGCCAGCCCCGCATGCGATGTGATCAGATCATTCGTCATTTCCAACTTGAAAGGAAGTACTGTTTGTCTTATCATCTCATTCTCACCTCGTTGGTTCAGGTTGCGTTGCTTGGTTGTACCATATATCTACCTGATTCAACGAGGTTTTTCAATTTATTTCATTACCAAAATGCCCTCAATCGCGGATCTTGGGG
>CAZONI010000241.1:0-2351 GCA_964581175.1 uncultured Desulfobacteraceae bacterium | reverse complement strand
GAATGTCCTGGGAAAGGCCAGGAAGTGATTCCCTTGGGAGACAAATAGATGCGGATACTGATTCTCTTGCTCCTGGGATACCTCCTTTACAGGTTCGTTCGGAGATACCTGACAGGAGGACAGGCCGTGAGGCAGCGGGGGGAGAACGAGGGAAGCATCGACGAGATGGTCCAGGACCCCATCTGCAAGACCTACGTGCCCCTCAGGGAGGCGGAAAGGCGGGTGTTCGACGGCAAAACCCACTATTTTTGCAGCACGGATTGTGCCGACGAGTTTGAAAAGCGGTTGAAAAAACGGAAGGAAGAAGAACAGTAAAAGGAGCATGACATGAAATTCTTTATTGATACAGCAAATATTGACGAGATCAGGAAAGCGAATGAATTGGGGATGGTTGACGGAGTGACAACCAATCCGTCGCTGGTAGCCAAAGAAGGAAGGGAATTCAAGGGGCTCCTGAAGGAGATATGCAGCATCGTGGACGGCCCGGTCAACGCCGAAGTGGTAAGTCTGGATGCCGAAGGAATGATCAGGGAGGCACGGGAACTGGTTAAACTGGCCGACAACATCGTGGTCAAGGTTCCCCTGATCGAAGAGGGATTGAAGGCGACCAGGACCCTGTCGGGTGAAGGGATTATGGTCAATGTAACCCTCTGTTTTTCCCCGGTACAGGCACTCATGGCTGCGAAAGCCGGCGCATCCTTCATAAGCCCCTTTGTGGGGAGGCTGGATGATATCAGCCAGGTGGGAATGGAATTGGTTGACCAGATCGTCACCATTTACGACAACTACGGCTATGAAACCGAGGTCATCGTAGCGAGCGTCAGGAATCCCACCCATGTGTTGGATGCAGCCCTGATGGGCGCTGATATTGCCACCATCCCCTACAAGGTGATTTCCCAGTTGATTAAGCACCCGTTGACGGACATCGGGCTGGAAAAGTTTCTCGCCGACTGGAAGAAACTGGGGTAGGAATGGGCAGCGAGAATAGAACAAAGAGAATCGCTTTTTGTTTTTTAACAGTGCTGTTCCTGGTTTCCCTGGGCCCGCAGGCGTTCTCTGATATCTACCGATACAAAGACGAGAGCGGAGTATGGCATTTTACCAATGTCAAGAACGACGCACGCTACCGGCTGTACATCCGAACCCGCCGGGAAAAGGCCTCCACTTACATCAAGAAATACGAGGGCATCATCGAGCAGGCTTCCTCTCGTTTCGGCGTTGCTTCCCCATTGATCAAGGCCATCATCAAGACAGAATCCGATTTTGATCACAGGGCCGTCTCCCATAAAGGCGCCAAAGGGCTCATGCAGCTCATGCCGGAGACCGCCGACGCCATGGAGGTAAAAGATCCGTATGATCCCGAGGAAAATATTTTCGGAGGGACAAGATATTTGAGCCGGTTATTGGCCAGATTCGGGGGTATCAAGAAGGCATTGGCCGCCTACAACGCGGGGCCCGATTTGGTAGAGAAGTATCACGGAATTCCCCCCATTCCCGAAACACAGGATTTCGTGGACAAAGTCATGAACTATTACCGACAGTATAGTGCCAATCGGCCCTAAAATATCCGAGAAGAAAGGCGGCGCAGCAGCAACGGAAATGCAGGACAAGAGAAGGAGAAAAGAACGTTTTCGCGAGGAGGTATTGAACCTCCCGAACAGCCTGACGTTTTTCAGGATCGCCTGCATCCCGCTTGTGCTTCTTTTCCTGAAAATATCCGGAAAACCCGGGAGTTTTCTCGCCGCTCTGCTCCTCGCCCTGGCATTTTTCACGGACATGCTGGACGGATACGTGGCGAGACGCTATGCGTCGGTCACTACCTTGGGAAAATTTCTTGACCCTCTGGCCGATAAAATCCTGGTATCGGTTACCATGATTATGCTTATCCCGCTTGAGCGCATCCCTGTGTGGATGGTCATTGTGATCATCGCGCGTGAAATGGCCGTGACCGGGCTGCGTGGTATCGCCGTGAGCGAAGGCATCGTGATTCAGGCAAGCCGGTGGGGAAAATTCAAGACCATCTTTCAGTGCGTTTCTCTCGTTGCGCTCTGTCTCCACTATACGTACCTGCATATCAATTTTCACGTGGTAGGCATGCTATTCCTCTGGGTGGCCTTGGGCCTTACCCTCTGGTCCGGATGGGATTATTTCAACCAGTTCAGCAGGGAAGTCTTCGTGAAGAATGATTGAAAAATCGGTATAATGGACCTTTCATTATCAGAAGTCGGCGTACCGGGGGAGGTCAGTTTTTTATTGACAAAGAACGGCGGGCCTGTAAAATAAAAGGTCTGAATACGCGGGAATAGCTCAGTTGGTAGAGCCTCACGTTGCCAACGTGATTGTCGCGGGTT
>CAZONI010000240.1:0-2400 GCA_964581175.1 uncultured Desulfobacteraceae bacterium | reverse complement strand
TGCCCGTGCGGATTTTTTGGGGATCCAAAGCGTGAATGCACCTGTTCGTTTGCTCAGGTAAAGCGATATCGTGGGAAGGTCTCAGGCCCGCTGATGGACCGGATCGATATGCACCTGGAGGTACCGGCCGTACCTTATAAGGATCTCGCCTCGAGAATGGAGGGGTCTTCATCGAAGGAAATCCTCGGACGGGTCGTTATGGCAAGAAAAATGCAGCAATCACGCTTTCGTGGCGCCAGAATTCACTCGAATGCCGGGATGAATACCCGCCTCATTAAACAGTTCTGTAAGGTTGATGAGCAGTCAAGCTCTCTGCTGGAGAGGGCCATGGAACGCTTTGGCCTGAGCGCGAGGGCCCATACGCGGATCCTGAAGATCGCCAGGACTATTGCTGATCTGGAGAATAGCGAGGAAATCGGCTCGCCCCATCTGGCAGAGGCAATTCAATACAGGACCCTCGACCGGAGAAAAGCGGAGTGAAAACGTTCCTAAAAATATGCGCGTGGTTTTTTTCAATTACGGTCTTTCTGGGTCTGGGTACAGCCGTGATCTTCTGGTACCTGTGGTCCAGCAACCTCCCCTATATCGGATCCCTGCAGGATTATCGTCCATCCATTGTCTCAGAGATACTGAGCGAAGATGGACAGGTTATTGGCAGCTTCTGGGAAGAGAAGCGATTCGTCGTTCCTGTTCAAGATCTCCCGGCGCACCTTATTCACGCGTTCGTAGCAGCGGAGGATTCTCGATTCTACGAACACGAAGGGGTGGATCTCTTGGGGATTGTTCGAGCTTTTGTAAAGAACCTCAAGGCTGGAAAGATTGAACAGGGTGGAAGCACCATTACCCAACAGGTAACCAGGTCACTGCTGCTGAAGAACTCCCGTAGAACCTACCGCCGCAAAGCCAGGGAGGCCATACTATCCATCCAGATCGAGAGAAATTTTTCAAAAGACCGCATCCTTTTTCTCTATCTCAATCAGATCTATCTTGGGCAAGGGGCGTATGGTGTTGAGGCCGCGGCGAGAACCTATTTCGGAAAACCCGCGAAAGATTTGGACTTGGCGGAATCAGCCATGCTTGCAGGCCTGCCCCAGGCTCCTTCACGGTATTCTCCCCTGAAGCATTTCGAGCTGGCAAAGGCGAGACAGAAGTATGTCCTCGGCAGGATGCTCGAAAACGGGTACATAACGAAGAATCAGATGGAAGCCGCCCTTGAGGAACCTCTCATCTTTCAGGAAGAACGCGACAACCCATTCATAAAGGCTCCCTACTTCACTGAGTATGTCCGCAAATACCTGCTTGATAAGTATGGACATGATCTCCTCTACCGTGGTGGATTAAAGGTGTATACCACCGTAAACCTGAAGATGCAGGATGCAGCAAGGGAGGCCCTCCGGAAAGGCCTGCTGGAACTGGACCATCGGGAGGGGTACGGAGCACCAGTGAGGCATCTCTCGAGCGATGAGATTCCGCTCTTCCTCGAAGAAGCGGAAAAAATGATCGCTGAAAAGTCGCCGGCACCGGGGGATGTCGTACAAGGACTGGTGGAGAAAGTGGATGACAGCGGAGAAAGGGTGGAGGTACAAGTGGGCCATGTGCGATGTCTCCTGCCTTTCAGCGAAATGAAGTGGGCCAGAAAACCGGATCCCGACAAGGCCTACTATACGGTAAACCTGAAGAAGCCTTCTCAGGTGTTGAACAAGGGAGATGTGATTCTTGTTCGCGTGAAAGAAGCGGCGACCCCTCCCTTCTCATGGATCGTTTCCCTTGCCCAGAAGCCTGGAGTGCAGGGTGCAATCATCTGCATGGATCCTTTCACAGGAAGAGTGAAAGCCATGATAGGGGGAAGGGATTTTGATCTCAGCCAGTTCGATCGGGCGATCCAATCGCGGCGTCAGCCCGGCTCGGCCTTCAAGCCTCTCATCTACGCCGCTGCATTGGACAAGGGCATGACTCCTGCCGAAGTTCTTATCGATGCCCCGTATATCGGCATCAAAGAGGGGCCGGAAGAAGAAGACTGGAAGCCTAAAAACTATAAGGAAAAATTCTTTGGTCCGACACTGTTCAGGACCGCGCTGGCAGAATCCCGGAATGTCGTTACCGTGAAAATATTGAAAAAGATAGGTGTTTATTATGCCATCCAGTACGCGAAGAAACTGGGAATAGAATCGGAATTAAGCCCGGATCTCTCCCTCGCACTCGGTTCATCCGGACTTTCGCTCATGGAACTTACACGCGCATATTCGGTATTCGCAAATGGCGGCATGCTTCTCACTCCGATTTTCATTGACAAGGTTGTGGACCGGAACGGGCAGGTGCTGGAGGAACAGGAACCCCGGACCAGCCAGGTCATATCTCCGGAAACGGCTTATATCATGACCAATCTGCTTCAGGCGGTGA
>CAZONI010000239.1:0-2466 GCA_964581175.1 uncultured Desulfobacteraceae bacterium | reverse complement strand
TTGTAGGGTACCGGCAATTGGATATCCTTGGCCTTGACGCACCCCATTCTCAAATTGTCTTCGGCCAGCATTTGAGTGTCTTCGTTCCCGGGTTCGTGGCTCCAGACAACCTGCTCTCGAAGGTTTACCCTTTCTACAATCTTGTCCGGTCCGAAATCGAAAACATCGTAATTCACGCGGAGGGAGCATGCCGCGACAATCACGGTATTGATTCCTTCTTCTTCTATATCTTTCTTGATCAGCTCCACCCCTTCCGGGCCACAGAAGGCGGGATGATTCCTGCAAACCGCAGCACCGTAATCATCAGTGGCTATTCCCGAGAGCTTTTCAATATCAAGGGCGTCTCCTATGCCGCAACCGGTGCATATGTACACTGCCGTCTTCTTATCCATCAAGTTACCTCCTCGCGATTGATTGGATCGCCCTCAAAGCTGCTGCCGTAGCATCCTGGACACAAGACGCAACATCCGTGGGCCTCCTTACACAGCCGGCGCCATAGATTCCGGCCTTTTCAGGGTCATAGCTCAAAAAGCCATAGTCGTCATAGGAAACCTCCGGAGAGGGTTCAAATTCCATCTTGTTGGGGACCATGCCCGTCGCCAGGACAACCATGTCAAATGTCATCCTGATCTGTTTGCCGGAACGGGTATCCTCTCCTTCGACCAGGAGATCGAGGCTTTCCTCATCTTCCGTGATATTTGCAATCTTGCTCTTGATGAAATTGACTTTTTCATCCTCCTGGACCTTGACATAGAAGTCTTCCAGTCGATCAAGAGCACGTATGTCAATGAAAAATATCGTAGCCTCACAGTCAGGATACTGCTCCCTCAGATACGTAGCCTGCTTGAGTGAAGCGAGACAGCAGATCCCGGAACAGTAGGGTAGATAATTTTCATCCCTCGAACCGGCACACTGGATAAAGGCGACATTCTTGACTTCTTTCCCGTCGGACGGGCGAAGTATCTTCCCGCCGGTGGGCCCGTTCCGGGAGGCGAGCCTCTCCATCATCACGTTGGTGATGACATTCTTGTACTCCCCAAAGCCGTAATATTCTACTTTCGCCGCGTCATAGGGTGTCCATCCTGCAGCCCATACAATGGAGCCGACTTTCAGGTCGAAGGTCGATTCCTTCATATCCAGGTCGATCGCACCGTACCCGCAGGCCTCCTGGCATTTCTTTCCCTCCTCCGTTCCGACTATGGACGGATCGAGCACGTACCGCATGGGAAACGCAAATTCGTGCGGTAGATAGGCTGCCTTGATCTTGTCCATCCCATAGTTGAAGGGATTGTCGATTTCCGCTTCGCAGGCTTCCGCACATTTTCCGCAACAGGTACATTTTTCATTCACGTACCGGGGCGAAACCTTTACCGTCACGTCATAATCCCCTTCCTGCCCGGAAACTCCCACCGGTTCGGTCATGGTAAAAAAACGGATCCGGGGATTTTGCTTTATCCTTCGGAAATTGATTTCCAGTCCGCAGTTCGGCGGGCACAGCTTGGGAAAATAATGATACATCTGGGCAACGCGACCACCCAGATACGGGTTTTTTTCCAGGACAACCACTTCATAGCCGGCCTCTGCAGCTTCAAGCGCAGCCGTGAGGCCGCTCATGCCTCCGCCGACCACCAATATACTCTGGTTTGTCGTTTGTGCATCTGCCATTGTCTCCCTCCAGGGTTCTGTTTTTGATGTGTGCCTCGTCAATACCCATTTCCTCGCAGGAAATGTCCATTGACCAGACACGCTTCCTTCTAAGTCTCAGCCGCCTTCAGGACGGCGCCCGCGGCCTCCATCACACCCAGATCAAGGAAATGCACCAGACATCAAACGGTGATGTCTGGTGCATTCTTTTTACGGGTTTACTTTTTAGACACCGGGAATATTCCACACATCCCGTTTCATCATCTCCCACTCACCGGTTGCAGGATCCCATTTACAGTTGGCGAAGCAGTGCCAGTTAGCCTCGTCCATCTTGGGCGTGTCGGCCCTGAAGTAGTACCCGGGCCACCTGGTCTCCGTGCGGAACAGCATGGTGCGTACATGGGCCTCGCCCTGCCACATCCTGTGCACGTTCTCCCAGCACCTTTCCAGTTCATACAGGTCACGGGCTGCCAGTTTCTCAGAGTCTTCTTTGAGAAACACGAATAATTCCATGGCCCTTTCAAGCAAGGACTTGCTGGTTTTGAACGCCGAGGTCACACCGCCGGCATACTCGTCCATGATCTTCTGCAGACGGAACATGAACTGCCTGGGCAGGATATAATTGGTGTTGATCTCGGGATCCGTGGTCTCTTTGCAATGGGCGTTCCACATATCCAGCGGGGCAAGTATCTTGGCCTTCAATGCATCCACCTTGCCCGTATCGATGGCCGGCGCGGCGCCCTTTTCAACGATGTACTTGATGGCCGCCTTCCCGGCAATCCGTCCTTCGGCATGGGAGCCGGAGGAAAACTTGTGGCTGGA
>CAZONI010000238.1:0-2483 GCA_964581175.1 uncultured Desulfobacteraceae bacterium | reverse complement strand
GGGGTGAGTGATGGGGCTCGAACCCACGACCTCTGGGGCCACAACCCAGTGCTCTTCCAATTGAGCTACACCCACCGCAGGTTTTTATTTATAGCACAGGAATAATGTCCTTTTCAACCTAAATTCGTATTCCCTGATCCACCATCAAGATATCATCTGCGGCGTTGCCTTCGCTCGCTCCTCCTTGCGGCGTATTATTCCATACGCCTCAGTCGTCGTTCCTCGGCGCCTTGCATCTAATGCCTTGCTGGTGATCAGGAATTTCGCCAAATCGCCCGGTGAAACTCATGATGCGGAAATTAGATGGTGGATTTGGGGTATTCCACGAACCCACAGACTGTATTCATCTCCATTTGTGACGGGCAGGCTTTTGGAAAGAATCGGCAGGAGATTGACGCACGGGCAAAAGTCATCTATAGTGCGGCGATCATCACATTCACGCAGGGGGCGCGTCATGGGGGCTGGCAGGCAGGACCTTTTTCGGAAAATACCAGGGGTGGATCGATTGCTGATGGAGCCCGGACTGGCGGAGGGTTCTTCCGGGTATCCCAGGAGCCTGGTTCTCAAGGCCATACACCTGGTCCTGGAACAACTTCGCGGCGCCATCGGGGAGGGCAGGGATATTGGTGACGATGACCTTGAACTGGAGACTGTGGCCGAAAAGGTCGTGGGAGAGCTGGCACGCATTTCCAGACCGAGCCTGAGGCCGGTCATCAACGCGACGGGTGTGGTGGTGCATACCAACCTGGGGCGTTCCCTGATGGCCGAGAGTGTCCTCAAGAGGTTCAGGCCCCTGAGCGGTGCATACAGCAACCTGGAATATGATCTGGAGGCAGGGAAACGCGGGAGCCGGTATGTCCACGTGGAAGACCTCCTGATGGAACTGACCGGGGCCGAAGCGGCACTGGTGGTCAATAACAATGCTGCGGCGGTGCTCATCTGTCTTGATACCCTCGCGCGGGAGAGAGAAGTGATCGTCTCCCGGGGACAGCTCGTGGAGATCGGAGGATCCTTCAGAATCCCCGATGTCATGCGCAGGAGCGGCGCTGTCATGGTAGAGGTGGGGACCACCAATAAGACCCATCTCGCTGACTATGAACAAGTCATCGGCCCGGATACCGCACTCCTGCTGAAAGTCCACAAGAGTAATTTCCAATTGGTGGGTTTTACCGAAGACGTCCCCATGACGGATTTGGTCGATCTCGGAGGACGCTACGGCATTCCGGTTATGGAGGACCTCGGAAGCGGGTCGCTCATTGATTTTTCGAAATATGGGCTGGTGAAAGAGCCCACAGTGCAGGAGACACTGGCCCAAGGCGCGGACGTGGTCTCTTTCAGCGGTGATAAACTGCTTGGGGGACCCCAGGCCGGCATCATTCTGGGGCGTAAGTCCATTGTGGATGCCATCAGGAAGAACCAGTTGAACCGCGCTCTCCGCATCGACAAACTGACTCTCATCGCCCTTGAAGAAACCCTCCGGCTCTACCGGGACGAGCGGACCGCGATAAGGCTCATCCCCACGCTGAGGATGTTGCTGGGTTCGTACAGGGAAATGGTTGGAAAGGCTGAACGGCTTCGAAAAATGATAGGCAATCTGGGGAACAGCCGTTTTACGGTAGAGTTGGAAGACGGCACATCAAGAGCGGGAGGCGGATCTCTCCCGCTCCTGGAATTGCCCACACGTCTCTTGTGCCTGATGCCGCGGGAGAAAGATGCCCTGGCTATGGAACGGTGGCTTCGGGCATATGATCCTCCCATTATCGCGCGAGTGGAAAAAGAGAGGGTCGTGCTCGATGTGAGAACTATACAGCTGAGAGAATTCACGACTGTGGCGGAAGCCGTCCGGTCACTCGCAAAGACTCGGGGGTAGAGGGGGACCTGTCCGCCGGAAAAAGGCCTGGGCAGGTCTCAGCCCAGGCCTTGGACAATCAGGGGCGGCAATCTAAACGCTGTCAGCCAATGCTTTGCCGGCCTTGAATTTTACGACTTTCTTGGCTTTGATCTTGATGGCCTCGCCGGTTCGGGGGTTTCTTCCGGTTCGTGCCTTTCTCTTGTTTACGGTAAATGAGCCAAATCCTGCCAGGGCAAGCCTGCCCTCTTTCTTCAATGTCTTCGTGGCCACATCTACAAATGAGTTGAGGACTCTTTCGGCATCTGCCTTGGCCAGACCACTTTTTTTCGCGATTTCAGCGACTAACTCCGCTTTTGTCATAATATTCCTCCTTGCTTTGATGGTATAGATGAATAAATGAACACCTGCTGCCCAAAACGACTCAACCCCCAGTCGATTCATCCTGCTTAATATAGCCTGTCATCTTTTGGGATGCCGTGAGATTCAATATCGTCCTCTAATCGGCTTACATGATGGTTTGGCGAGTTCATCCGGGAAAAGTCTCGGTATGTCTTATCATAGCAATAGTCCAATTTCAATGAAAAATTCACCTGAAACCGCTTTTAGATGGATTTTTGTGAGGAAAGAGCGG
>CAZONI010000237.1:0-2505 GCA_964581175.1 uncultured Desulfobacteraceae bacterium | reverse complement strand
AATGAAAAAGAGATATTTCGATGACTTGAAAGATGGGGAACGTCTCGATTGTCAACCTGTCCTGATGACGCGAGAGGCGATTATCGATTTTGGAAAGAAATTTGATCCGCAGCAGTTCCATGTTGATGAAAACGCGGCGAGAAAATCTCTCTTCGGCGGACTGGTTGCATCTTCCCTTCATACTCTCGCAGCGTGCACCCGGGTAGTGGTTGAGGGGCACGGAAGTGTCGCAATCCTGAGCGGCGTCGGTATGCATGAGGCAAGAATGTTCAATCCGGTGCGACCGGGTGACGTTCTTTCAGTGAATGCGTGGTGGACGGAGCTGGAAAAATCCCGGAGCAAACCGGACCGGGGGTTCGCTTCAATCAGGTGCAAGGTTACAAATCAGCGAAAAGAGCCGGTTCTTGAATATGGCTATCGTTACTTAATTGCCTGTAAGGACTTCGAAATGCAGCGTTTCCAATAACTGTCCCTACCAGAATGACACTTTATTCCATGTCGAGACCCTTTTCCCTGCCCACCTGGTCGATGGCCTCCAGGAGCACCTTGTAGTCGTCGATCGCCAACTCTCCGTGGAAGTGCTGCTGCAGATCATAGCGGGAGATGGTTTCGAGGCGTGCCCTGGTGGCCTCGAGCATGATGGGTTTCAGTCCCCACTCCTTCACCGTTTCGATGATACTCTCCAGTTCCGCCGTTTTCCTTGCGGCGTGAAGAGCACCCCGAATCATCCAGAACGGAAGTTCCTTTTCCCTGGGTAAGTCCGCCACCGGTTTCACCACCAGGGGCGCAAGGACTTCGAGATCGATCCCCGCCTTTCGCGCGCTCAGGGCGAGTTCCAGACAGACGGCCTGGACCCCTTTATAGTAGATGTTTACCAGGGTCTTGATGGTGGTGGCCTGGCCGGCCGGACCGGGCACAATGGACAGATTCATGTTGAAGCGGCTCATGACGGTCTTAAAGGCCTCGGCTCCGGATCCCGAAATGAGGGTGAAGGAGCGGTGCCTGGTTTCGGATGGTGCAGTGAACAAGGCCATGTCGATAAACGCCACGCCTTTTTCTTCGAGCACCTCCGCCCCCTGTTTCTTCGCCGAAGGCGCCGTGTTGTTGATATCGGCGTAGACCATGCCCGACCGGGCCAGGGCCGCGGTCTTGCGGGCCACTTCCAGGGCCACGTTTCCCCAGACTGCGGAGATCACCAGGTCCGACTCTTCCACCAGTTCCTTGAGTCCCGGGACCAGCCGGACCCCGGCATCGGCGGCACGCCTGCGAATCAGTTCGCCCCGATCGCCCTGGTCTGCACTCCTGTCGTATGCGGAGATCGTGTGGATACCGTCCTCCTGCAGACCCCTGGAAAAATGATAGGCCACCTCGCCGTAGCCGATAAACCCGATCCGTGGATTGTCTTGGAACATCCTCATCTCTCCCACTGTACCGCGGCCGTTGGAAACGGGCCTCCGAGGCACGCCGGCCTTCTTTTCCAGGCCATGATTGGAATCCTTTAGCGCAAAGTGGCGGCAAACTGTCTGACCTGATATTCCCACTCCCGGGTTTCGAGATCGACCCGCATCTTCCCTTTCTCTTCACAAAGGGTTGCCGTTACGTACCCTCCGCCTCCTGAAAATGTGAGACATCCCTCGGCCTCTTCCGTCAAATCCAGTCCAAGGCCGCCGCTCCCGAAAAACTTCTTGAGCCTCTGGATTACTTTCTCGCCCGGCAGCCCGGTCCTGCACTCCATATTCAACATGGATCCCCCCTCCTTATTCGGGAATACGTGGTGAGAGTATCCTACGGGATTTCGAGACCAAAAGCAAACCGCAAACGCCGAACATCATGCAGTTAAGGCAAAACGAGCGCAAAGAAGGAAGATTATCTCTGGTGCGGAGGCGTGGATGCCCGGAATCTGTTACCGCAGCTCGAAGATAATGGTGATCACCAGGTTGACTGATTCCTTGAAAAGGGACTTTGGAGGCTTGGGAAAGGGCGCGGCCCCTTTCACCGCATCCAGGGCGGCCTCATCGAGGTATCTTGAATGGGATCTTTTGACGATTCCAACGTCCCTGATATTCCCGTCAGGAGTGATAACAAATCCGACTGCCACCCGTCCCTCGATCCTCCCGGCCCTGGCAATCTCGGGATATTTTTTGTTCCTTTCAATAGACAGTCTGACCAACTCGAAATAGCTCTCCTTCGTGACAACAGGCGCGGACGGCCCGCCGATCGGGCCGGCCACCGGTTCCGCGAACGGTTTTGCTTCCGGTTCCGGGCGCCATCCGGCAATCGATGGGGTGGATACATCCGGCATTGCCGGTGCGCTGATCTTTTCTACCGGCCGGGTGGAGAGGACAGACACCACCGGATCGAGCCGGGGAGGGTTCAGAGACGGGACCGCTCTTTCGGTCACTTTCGGGGGTTCAGCCTCTTTGATCAAAGGAGGCATTTTGAGCCTGCGAGGCGGTCTCGGGATATCCCTTCCAACGGGCCGGGAAACGTCCTGCAGGGTCAACT
>CAZONI010000236.1:0-2547 GCA_964581175.1 uncultured Desulfobacteraceae bacterium | reverse complement strand
GGGCTTTATGTCAACCCTTTCCTTGGCCCCCCTGATCACCACCAAGGTATCATCTGCTACGTTGCCTTCGCTCGCTCCTCCTTGCGACGTATTGTTCATACGCCTCGGTCGTCGCTCCTCGTCGCCTTACATCTAATACCTTGCTGGTGATCAGCAAGTTAGCGAATTCAGCCGGTTAAAATCGTGCTCAGAAAATGAGATGGCGGGTTTCGGTCGACTTTGGTTGAGGGTTCATGGCCGCAGACCCACACAGACTCGGGCGGACAGTTGGGTCAATGCCATGCCGGATTATTCTCTGCCATTTCCAAGAGTTCAAGTATTCTCACATCATCCGAAAATGAGGTCCTCCCGGAAACTATTTCTCCTCACCGCAAGACGCAGAGTTCGCAGAGAAACCGATTTTTTCCCTTTCCGCTGAGACGGCGGAAAGGGAAAAGATACCTTCTCGAATAATGACACAGGGAGGGCATGGTTCTCCAGGAGGAGGGGGGCGAGGAATTTTGGGTTTTCCCGGCACGAATCAATAGATGTCCCCTTTGTCCCCATTATGTCCCCTTTCTTTGCCAGAACATAATGAACTCCGGGACCACGACTACCCTTTTGTTCAAGCAAGCCTTTTTCCTTTAATGCTGCCAGATCGCGAGTGGCTGTCTTTTTAATGGCATGAGTCATCTGCTGATATTCCGCATTTGAAATCTTCCCGTGGATTTTAATATATGTGATAGCCGTCAACTGCCGCTCATTCAGATTAAATCTGGAAAGTACCTCGCTCGTCAGCCAATCCCTCCAGAGCGTGGTCACGAATTGGCTGGCCCGTTCTTCGAAATCCGGCGACGGAAGACCGGTCTCTTCGCAGCGTGCGATCATGTCCAGCGTGCCGCTGCCAGCCTTTTCGATGTAGCGGGTTAGATAAAGCGGCTCGGCGATCAGCGGATTGCGGGGAATGGAGGCGTGGGGTTCCCGCAAGGATTCCGGTGTGAGAGAAGGGGGAAGCTCACCCGGATTCCAGACTTCGAGCCGGTCGGCAAAGAGCATCACCTGCACGCTGGCGTTGCTGGTGTAGTCGCGATGCGCCACGGCGTTGACGATGGCTTCAGTCACGGCCTCCTTGGGCAGTTCGTATGTGGCCGGCGCCTGCGCGGCTTGCGCGCGGGTCCCGATGTGCCGGTTTATCTTGGAAAGGACGAAATCTACCGCCTGGTCCACCAGTTCAAAGGCCGTCCCCTTGTAGATCTGGTAGGAAGGAATGGGCTTGCGAACGGAGGTACCGTGAAAGTGCATGCATTTAACTTCGGAGGTGGGCAGAAAACGCTGCGGCTCCTTGCCGAACAAAAGCACGGCTGCATGAGTGGGACTGCCATTGTCCAGGAGGTTGAGATGCGCCAGGGCCTTCTCCCGCGTGGTAGTTGCAGGCAGCGGATAATTACGTTCGCGCCTGGCCGCTTCCAGAAACGACTGGATTTTCTCCTGCGGCAGATCGCTCAGGCTCGCCCGGGGACAGGCCGATGCATCAAAAGGCAGAGTGCGGAGATCGCCGCTCTGCTCCATGTGTTCAACGAGGGACGCATACAAGGCGGCAGTCAGCTCATTTTTATCGGCAACGCGACGACGGATGAGCTGAGAGCCAACCTTGCGGATCAGCTCGAGCATTTTGGGATGGCGCATTTTATCATCCGTTCCCTTGACGAAAATCAGGCGGGGTTTGCCTTTGGCGGATGCAAGGTCGAACTCGTGCTCGGTGGGGGAGATACCTTCGACATCTTCCGCGCCGTATTCGTTTCCGAAGAGGCCTACGTAAAGATCGCAACTTTTGACCTCTTCAAGGTACACTTCGTCCGTCCGGCGGTCGCTTGCCGGCAGATCTTCAAATAGGAAAACGTCGAAGAACCGTCGGAGCAAGGGATCATTCTGCACGAAGTTTTTGATGGCACGACGTTCGGCCTGCAGCTCCTTCTGAACGCTGCTGATGAACAGGCACTTACGTTGGGCAGAGGCACTCCTCTTCATTGATCTCTTTTCCCGAATGGCGCGTCAGCCTGCCGCACCGTCATTGGTCTGGTCATGGCATTCACTTCGATCCGGTAGTGCGCCACTCTGGTCAGTTTCTGCCAAGGGAAACGCCCTGTATCTTTGATCGGCTCCCGAAGCTCGGATTTGCCTGCCAAAACGCCCTTCATCTTGTCTGGACTAACATAAGCTTTATCGAAGTAAGTTTCGTAATTTTTATAATTAATTGTCAACCCTAATTTTCGATTTAAAGGTCATAGGCGTGAAATGTGGAGAAACATGGCGGCGGCAACGGCGGATTTCATGAAACGGAGATGATCGTGGTGGTCCTCTCCCTGATCATGATCGTGGTGTTGATGCTCCTGTTCTGCCTAGCGCCTGCCAGCTCCTCCCCGTCCAGGCCGAGAATCAGAAGCAGGGACCGGTATTTTCCATATTCTGAACCTCCTGCCTTTCCTGGGATTTTGCCGCATGATGCAGGAGGCTTTTGTCAGATGCGGTCATTCCTGCGGATGCGGGCTGGATTCCCCCGTATCGAGT
>CAZONI010000235.1:0-2549 GCA_964581175.1 uncultured Desulfobacteraceae bacterium | reverse complement strand
GCCAGGCAGGAATAAAGAAGAACATCACGCCTCACAGCCTGAGACACTCCTTTGCGAGCCATCTCCTCGAGGCAGGAGCTGATTTGCGGTCCGTACAGATGATGCTCGGCCACTCCGATATTTCCACCACCCAGATCTATACCCACGTGACACGGAAGCGACTGATACAGCTCCATGAGACCTGCCACCCAAGGCCGTGATGCAGAGGTTGCGGCTCCGGTAACAGTGAACATCCGCATTTTGTGGGAAAAATATGGCGCAGATCATAGACTTCAGCAGCAGGGCCGCGAGATTATCAGACAACCTGGTCTCTTCCGGGCCGCTGGAGTTCCGCCAGGCGCACTGGGAAACAGTGCATTTTATTCAGATGCTGCGATCCGATTCACTGGAATTCGAGAGGAAGAGAGAACAAACTTCTCAACCCGGAAACGAGGCCCCGGTGCAGCTGCCCTCCCATTTTTCTGTGAAGGGTGGGAGGGATTCCACGATCAGAGCCCTGTTCATTTATCGGGACGTGGAGGAAAAGATGCGGGAAGTGTATTTCCTGGTCGGCCTGATAGACTGCATGATCAATCAGGTAAGCCCAATCCTGCGCACGGCCCTGCTGAGGGACATGTATAACAGGATCTTCCTGATGAAGAAGCGCCTGGACATTACGTGGTACGGCCCGCTCGATCAGGTCCTGCTTCCCATTGCTCCCCGGTTTTTCGACGTGCAGCAATACCAGGCGGCATTGCGGGCCGCCGCCACGATGAAGGATCTGTACGAACGGATCAGAAAGGGAACCCGAGAGATGTTCGATATCATTTCCCGGCATTATGTTTTTTACTTGCCTCGCGTTCGCGCGTAGGGGCATTTTCAGATTTCCGGAAAAGGGGTGAGTGGGCACTCTCTTTGGGAAGGTGCCTGAACCTTGGAGCAAGCTCATGGAAGCGAAGCAGGAAAAACCGGTTTCCCGGGAATTGGCCCGATTGAGAAAAAACGTGGCCAGGCAAAAGAAGGTTATCGAGGATCTCAAAGTGGATAACCTCTTTCTGGAAACGCTTTTTGACGGGATAGACGAGGAGATCATGGTGCTCGACCTGGATTACCGGATCCTGAATGTGAACAAGAGTTTTCTCGAGAGACACGGCATCGACAAAGAGGATGCTGTCGGCAAAAAGTGTTTCAAGGTCACCTATCACGCAGAAGAGCCCTGTAACCAGGAAAATTTCCTGTGCCCTCTTACAAGGGCCATGCAGACAGGAAAGCGCGTTGAGGTGACCCACCGGCGAGAGGCCGGAAAATACGGGAAAAAAGAGATAATCCGTATCATGTATCCCCTCATTGTCGGCGAGGGCGAGGTAAAATATTTCGTCGAAATTTCCCGGGACGTCACCGAGTACCGGAGACTGATCCGAAAATTCCAGACCTCGGAGAAAAAGTTCAAAGACATCCTCGATACAGCAAGGGATGCAATCCTGAGCATTGATGAAGACCAGAAAATCATGCTTTTCAACAACGCTGCTCAACGCATCTTCGGGTACACCAGTGAAGAAATCCTCGGAAAAGACCTGAGCATACTGATCCCCCCGAGATATGGTGATCACCGGAGATTCGTCAGACATTTCCTTGAGAAAGAGGCCCCCAGGATCATCGGAAAGACCCTGTCCCTCACGGCACTCAAGAAGAACGGGGAAGAGTTTCCCATCCAAATGGGACTGAGCTACCTGAAAATGGATCAGGGGATCACATTCACGGCTATTATCAGGGACGTCTCGGAGCAGAAGAAGCTGGAAGAAAATCTTCTGAGGTCCGAGAGGCTGGCGGCGGTGGGAGAGGCCGTTGCCCATGTAGCGCACGAAATAAGGAATCCCCTCATGATTATCGGGGGATTTTCCCACCAGATCCGGAGCAGTCTGGACGACCAAAAGGCAATACAGAAACTTGACATGATTTACGAAGAGATCGGTCGCCTGGAGAAACTGGTGGCAAACCTCGGCGATTTCACCAAAGAATACAGGCTGGTTAAGCGCGTGACAGACATAAACTCGGTCATCAGAGATGTCCTGAAGATCATGGAGGGAATCTATCAGCGGGAAAAATATACGTTCAAAGAAGAACTCTCCCCTGACCTGGAAGAAATACGCTGTGACCCGGACAAACTGAAACAGGTGATCATGAATATCATTGCAAACGGGATCGAGGCCATGGAAGATGAGGGGAGCATCACCATTACCACCGCCAATCTTCCCGGTGGCGTGGAAATTCGTATCAGCGACACGGGAATCGGCATCGAGGAAGACAGACTCCTGCATATTTTTGAGCCGTTCTACACGACCAGAGAAAAGGGATCCGGGTTGGGTCTTGCTATCTCATTCAAGATTGTGGAAGCCCATAAGGGAGACATCTGGGCCCAGAGCAATCCGGGAGAAGGTGCCGCTTTCGTTATTCGCCTCCCCAGCGAATAGAATTTGATTGACTCGAGTCACAGTTGTTGGTAAACTTAAAAATCTGACGCGGGGTGGAGCAGTCCGGTAGCTCGTCGGGCTCATAACCCGAAGGTCGTT
>CAZONI010000234.1:0-2571 GCA_964581175.1 uncultured Desulfobacteraceae bacterium | reverse complement strand
CCGTTCTTGTCCTTTCCAACGTGACAGCCGGAACAGTTCTTGTACGGAAGGGAATGACAGACCTGGCAACTGACTTCATCCTTATGAACCCAGTGATCTTTGGCATTCGAAGCTTTGGGGTCATAGATAGTTTGGTGACAATCCAGACACTTCGGACCGTTTTCAACTGCATATCGGCTGGCATACTCCTTTCCGTCCCCATGCATCTCATCGGCCTTATGACACTTGCTGCATTTGAAGTATTTCTGCCGGTGAATATCGGGTGGAATTCCCTTGTTTTTGCCGAAATACTCCTTTTCGATTCGGCTCCCGTGACACGCGGTACAGACCGTATGCACAGGTGGCCTTTTTTGAAAGAGATGCCCCTCGAGGAAGCCGCCTCCGGCTGTGTCCGGACGGCTGATATGGCACTGCCCGCAACTGCTGTGGCAGACAGTACAATGGGATTCTCTGGCCGCATTCACCTTTTCGTAAATCACCTTGGCAGGAGTGGCACGCATATCGATGATTTTCTTAAATGGAGAGAGGTTGACATGGAGACTTTTTTGATAGTTTTCTGCAATATCGTCATGGCATGCTCCACAGCTTTCCGAGGGATCGGGGTAGGATGGATCACGAACCACGCCATTATGGGCGGTTTTCCAGTTAGGATCGTTCGGATTGCCGCCATGGCACTCCTCACAGCCGAGCTGTCCATGGTTTTCGTCCTCTGCAAATGAGCTGTCGACGTAAACTTTTTCGTGCGGAGCCAACGGCTCCACTTCTCCGCCTCACCCTTCCCCCTTGCTTTCAGGCGAGGCCCCGGGCTTGTTCTTGGTGGATTTGGCAATTTCTCTGGTGATTTTTAGGAGCTCCCGGGCGCTTGTATGACAGGTAAAGCAGTGATTTTCACCTTTCGCGGGATTCACGGCTTTGCCCGTGGATAGGGGGAGCAGCGAAACAGCAAAAAGAGCGGCAATGGTTACTGCACGCCGGACGGACTTTATGTTTTGCCCTCGTTTCATGCCCGTTCCTTTCTCCTTGTCCTTTTTATCCAGGGACTCGATTTATCTCCTTTTTTGCTGCATTAAGGACAACTATGGCAATTTGTATGCCAAGTATGGCAAGTTGAAAACGAAGTCAGTAAGTTATTGAATGATCAAGGAGTTCTGTCTACATCCAGGCTCGGGTTTCCGATTCGGATTTTCGAGCAGGGAACAATGTGAATCTTATTGCATTTGGGTATGGGAACAGTATGCACCCAAAACTTAGTATACCAGGCGCGACGCCGACGGACTGGACATCTGTACAATCAAGCTTTCATGCATTGACATTATCGATCCTTAAATGGTAGGTTCCGAACGAGAGAAATTTACTTCAGTTACATGCGGCTTTGACCTTTTTCGAGAGAAGGCCTGCCGTCACTTCCCGGCAATCACTCTTACCCAACGGCTCCTTGAGCCTGTGTGCTGAGGGCTGTGCTTTCACTGCAGAAATGAAACAGTCTATTGAGCAGAATTATCAGATCATCCTGGACAGCATTGCAGACGGGGTCTTTACCGTAGACTTGAGCTGGCGAATAACTTCATTCAACAGTGCTGCCGAAAAGATTACAGGGATTGCGAGGAGTGATGCTATCGGAAGGAAATGCTCGGAGGTTCTGCGGGCAAATGTATGTGAGACTGATTGTACTCTCAAGGAGACCTTTAACACTCAAAAAGCGGTTGTCAACGTGCCGGTCTACATCATGCGGGCCGATAAGAGGCGTCTTCCGGTCAATATAAGCACGAACATATTGAAGGATCCGAAAGGGAAACTTATAGGCGGCGTAGAAACATTCAGGGACTTATCCGCAATCAATAATTTGAAAAGGGAGCTTTTCAAACAGCATTCCTTTGAGGACATCATAAGCAAAAGTCCCAAGATGCTCAGGTTCTTCTCAATCCTTTCACAGATTGCCGAGAGCGGCAGTACGGTCCTGATACAGGGCGCGAGCGGGACCGGCAAAGAACTCTTCGCAAGAGCTATCCATAATCAAAGTCCCAAGAGAAAGGGGCCGTTTATTGCGGTCAATTGTGGTGCCCTTCCGGAAACCCTGTGCGAGTCAGAGCTTTTCGGGTACAAGGCAGGTGCATTCACAGACGCTAAAAAAGATAAACTGGGTCGATTCGCCCTTGCCCAGAACGGGACCATTTTTCTGGACGAAATCTGCGACATTTCAAAATCTGTTCAGGGCCGGCTTCTGCGCGTTCTGGAGGAAAAAGTCTACGAGCCCTTGGGATCGACAAAGACAGTCAAGACGAATGCCCGGGTAATTGCAGCGAGTAACCGGAGCCTGGAAGATCTTGTGCAGGAAGGAAAATTTCGAGAGGATTTGTATTTTCGAATCAATGTCATCAAGCTGTCGCTGCCCCCGCTTCTGGAGCGCAAGGAGGATATTCCTCTCCTGGTAGACCATTTTGTTCATCGTTACAATGAATTGCGGGGAAGAAGAATTGTCGGTATGTCCCAAAGGGCTGTGGCCGCGTTAATGCTCCATGACTGGCCGGGAAATGTCCGCGAACTTGAAAACGCGATTGAGCACGCCTTTGT
>CAZONI010000233.1:0-2578 GCA_964581175.1 uncultured Desulfobacteraceae bacterium | reverse complement strand
CCGGATTTTTCCCTGCCGCAAGGAAACCTGAGTCCTGAAAAAGGCCGCACCCGAAACTACCCATAATAAAATCTCAAAATGGCAGTCGTTCTGGACGAACGAATAGCAGAGTAAGGGCCTGGAGGTGAACTCGTGCCCAAGTCTGCCCAAATAGCGCCTGGCACCCTATCCGGTGAATAAAACAGACCTGCCATAAACCCTGTCCTGACTGAAATGAACTGAAAATCATCCAAATGAACCCAAATGAAGGTTTTAGAGGCGGGAGGGATTCTACCCAGCCCTTTTTCGCCCTCCAACCGAATTAAAAAGCAGCGGAGGATATAACCTATGGCGAAGGATAAAAATCGTAATCTGGTGAAAAGGAGGGATGTCTGGTATTTCCGCATGCGGAAAGGAAAACAGGTCATCAGGAAGACCCTGTCCGCATCCATTACAGAGGCAAGAAGGTTGCGGGATGACCTTTTGAAGGAGATGGCCGTAGACGATATAAGGAAAGTGGACGATGACCCTCTATTCGGGGAGTTGGCGGAGCAGTGGTATAGGATAAGGTCACGGCAGATAAAATATTCCACCATGAGGGATTATCAAAGTGCCATGAACCTTTATATCCTGCCACGGTTCGGGAACTGTCCATTAAGAAACATCTCCTATCTTGATGTCGAAGAATTCAAAGCGGAACTGAACCGATCGGCGAAAAGGATAAATAATATCCTGGTTCCCATGAGGTCGGTATTTACCATGGCCTACAAGGAAGGCATCATCAAGGACAATGTCATGTCGAGAGTGGACAATCTGAGGATTGATGAGCCGACCATAAATCCCTTATCAATGGATGAGGTAATAAAGGTGCTGGAATGCGTTCATCCGCACTACAAGAATTGTCTGGTCGTTCTATTTTTCACTGGCTTACGGTTCGGTGAAATGGCGGCCCTGAAATGGAAAAATGTCCACTTTGACAGAAAGACCGCAAGGATATGTGAAACACTGGTATATGGTGTGGAGGGAAGGACAAAGACCAGAAAATCAAACAGGGATATAGATCTTCTGCCTCCTGTTACGGATGCTCTGACAAAACAGAAAGAGCAGCGACACGGAAAATCCGATTATGTGTTCCTCGATGTTCACGGGAACCCTTTGACTACGGATCATTTGAGGGAAGTCATCTGGAAACCGGCACTGAAAAAGGCAGGGGTAGAATACCGTCCTATGATGCAGACAAGGCACACATTTGCCACCATCAGTTTATCAGAGGGAGAGAACATAGGATGGGTTCAGCATATGCTCGGACACAGTTCCCTTCAGATGATCTTCACGAAATATTATGCCTGGATACCCAAGAAGACGAGAAATGACGGTTCTGCGATGATGAAAGCCTATGAGAAAATACACATGGAACAGGACACGGATCAGGTTGCGGATAGGGCATGGAAAGTGATAGACCTGAAAAAAAGTAGCCCAAAAGTAGCCCACCAAAGAAAAAGGACCTACACCGGATCAGTGTAAGTCCTTGAATTTGTTTGGTAGCGGGGGCAGGATTCGAACCTACGACCTTCGGGTTATGAGCCCGACGAGCTACCGGACTGCTCCACCCCGCGTCAACCTTATAAATATAGCAGCAGGAATGGTTGAAGTCAAATAAATTTTCGCGGACGATCTACTTATAGGGCAGCCGTATGACAAATGTGGCACCTTCACCGGGCCGGCTGTCGGCCCAGATGTCGCCCCGGTGGGCCTCCACGATCTTGTAGGATATGGCAAGGCCCAGGCCCGAGCCCTTGTCACGCGTGGTGTAGAAAGGCTCGAAGATGTGGAGGAGATTTTCCCTATCAATGCCGATCCCCTCGTCGCTGATGCGGATCTCGACGGCATCGGGCAGGTTTGTGGTGGAAATGGTTATGCTTCCCCCTTCTTCCATTGCTTGGATTCCGTTGGCTATGATATTCATGAATACCTGCTTCAACTTGTCCGGGTCACAGGAAATTTCCTTATGTTCCTTTGCGAGGTGCTCAACAAAGACATATTTCTCGGGCGAGTAGATTTCGGCCATGATTTTGAGGACGTCTCTCAAGACCGCATTGATATCCGTCGACCTCTTGACGAGCCGGTACTCCTTGGTGAAGTCCCCCAGGTTGGCCACAAGGTTTTCCAGGCGCACGATTTCATCGTATATCATGTCCAGCTTTTGAATGGCCTTTTCATCATCCAGGTCTTTTCGGATCTGGTGTGAGAATCCACCGATGATCATCAAGGGATTCTTGATTTCATGGGCCACGTGGGCCACGGCCTGCCCCACCGCCGCCAGCCTCTCGGACTGCAGGAGGCTATTCTCCAGCCTCTTCTGTTCAGAGACGTCTCTGATAATGGCCGTAAAGGTAACGCCCTCGTCCATTTCCAGATGGCTCAATCCCAGTTCAATGGGGAATTCCTCCCCGTTCTTTCGCACGGCCGTGAGGGGAAGGCTCTTCCCCATGACGTTGGGCACCCTTTCTTTCAGGAACTCTTCGACGAACCGGTTGTGGTCGCCGTATTGAGAAGGGATAAGCCGGTTAAGGTTTTCCCCTAGGATCTCCTTTCTCTG
>CAZONI010000232.1:0-2624 GCA_964581175.1 uncultured Desulfobacteraceae bacterium | reverse complement strand
GACGGATTTGCATATTCATTCGTGCCTTTCACCCTGCGGCGATCTCGATATGAGTCCCAAGAGGATCGTGGAAAGAAGCAGGGAGGTGGGACTCGACATCATCGCACTCTGTGACCACAACTCAGCGGAAAACGTCGAACCCACCATTCGTGCAGGGAAGGCAGCGGGGATCCAGGTGCTCGCGGGAATGGAGATCAACTCCAAGGAGGAGGTTCACGCGCTGGCTATTTTTGATCAGGCGAGCCAGGCCCTTTCCATGCAGGAGATCGTGTACCGGGCCCTGAAGGGCACAAACAGGCCCGAGTTTTTTGGCGAGCAGGTCAGGGCGAATGAGTACGACGAAGTTGAAGGGTTTAACGACCGATTGCTGATCGGTGCCCTGGACCTGAGTTTCGATCGGATTGTCCATGAGATCCATCGGCTCGGGGGATTGTGTATCGCCTCCCATGTGGATCGTCCCAGCTTCAGCCTGGTGAGCCAACTGGGTTTTGTTCCCCCAGGGGTGCGGCTGGATGCCGTTGAGGTTTCCGATCCCCGATGGGCCGGCACTGGGGGAAGAAGTATCCTGGAGGATCTGGGGCTGCCCGTCGTGACCTCATCAGATGCCCATTTCCTGAAGGACATAGGCCGACGCGTTTCCTTTTTCAGAATGGAAACCGCAACCGTCGAAGAGCTATGTCTTGCCCTTCAGAAGAAATCGGGCAGAACAGTGGAGATATGATTGCGGGAATTGTCTCTCCATATCCTCGATGTTGTCGAAAATGGAGTGGACGCCGGCGCCGGGTTTATACGCATTTCCATCCTGGAGGAAAAAGCGAAGAACCGGCTTACTATCACTATCGAAGACGATGGGGCCGGTATTGAAGACGCGCTTCTGGAAAAGGTGGTGGACCCCTTTTACACCACCAGGCGTACACGTCGTGTGGGTTTGGGCCTTCCGCTCTTCCGTGAAACCAGCAGGAGGTGTGACGGCACTTTTACCATCACTTCCCGGAGAGGAAAGGGTACCCGCGTTGAAGCGGGATTCCGCCTGGATCACATAGATCTTCCCCCACTCGGAAATATAGCGGGATGTATAAGCGCCCTGATCGCGGGGCATCCCGAGGTGGACCTGCTGTACACCCATCGAGTGAATGGGAGAGAATTTCGTTTCGACACCCGTGAGATCAAGAGCGAGCTGGAAGAAGTAGCAATAAATGAACCCAGGGTGCTGAAATACCTGGATGGGGTGATCCGGGAATCGGAGGCGCAAATCGAGACGGCGGGATAGCCGGATGGAGAGAGATTCCGGCAGAGTTTCCAGGAGTTGGAGGAAAGAAAATGGGAAAACTGACGATTGACGATCTCAAGAAGATAAAAGAGAGAGTGAAGAGAGATACTGCCCTCAGGGAAGGGGGTTCTACGGTCAAGATCACGGTACACATGGGCACCTGCGGGATTGCGGCAGGGGCACGCGAAGTTATGGAGGCGCTTCTGCAGGAAATGAGCGAGACGGAAAGACAGGACATTCGCGTGATGACGTCAGGATGCATGGGAATGTGCAGCAGCGAACCGAATGTCACTGTGGAGATGAAGGACAAGGATCCGGTCATCTATCAGCACATGGATGCAAACAAGATGCGGCAGGTTTTTAAGCGGCATGTCCTGCTGGGAGAGGCGCAGACGGATTTTGCCCTCGCCAGAATGAAGGAGCCGCAGCACGAAGGAGAAGATCGGATCTAAGGAGGCTATTGTATGAAGACGTATCGGACTCATTTGCTCCTCTGCGGAGGAACGGCATGTCATGCCTCGGGGAGCATGGAGGTCAAGGAAGCGCTGGAAAAAGAAATCGTAGAGAGCGGGCTGGCCGATGAGGTGCGGGTGATCGCAACCGGATGTAACGGTTTTTGTGCCCAGGGCCCGGTTTTGGTGGTGCAGCCCGATTCGATTTTTTACCAGAAGGTCCGCGTTGAAGACGTCCCTGAACTGGTGGAGGAGCACTTGCTCAAGGGAAGACCGTTGAAGCGGTTGTTCTATGTTGAGCCTGCTTCCTTTGAGACCATTCCGGGATTGGAAGAAATTCCGTTTTTTTCCAAACAGCTTCTGAGAGTCTTGAGAAACCGCGGTATCCTGGACCCCGAGGTTATTGACGAATATATTGCGCGTGACGGATATCAGGGAGCGGGCAAGGCCCTTTTGGAAATGACATCTGAAGAGATCGTAGGCCAAATGAAGAAGTCCGGTCTGAGAGGCCGTGGCGGCGCCGGCTTTCCAACCGGTCTGAAATGGGAGTTTGCCAGCCGCTCCAAGGGCGATATCAAGTATGTGCTGTGCAATGCGGATGAGGGGGATCCAGGCGCCTTCATGGACAGGAGTGTCTTGGAAGCGGACCCTCACGCAGTTTTGGAAGGCATGATCATAGCGGCCAAGGCGATCGGTGCCAGCCACGGCTATATTTATTGCCGTGCGGAATACCCACTCGCCTTGCGCCGGCTGGATATAGCCATCAATCAGGCACGGGATTACGGCCTCCTGGGGAAGGATATCCTGGGCAGCGGTTTTGATTTCGACCTGGAGGTCTATCAGGGTGCCGGTGCATTTGTATGCGGCGAGGAAACCGCCCTCATGCATTCCATTGAAGGCAA
>CAZONI010000231.1:0-2627 GCA_964581175.1 uncultured Desulfobacteraceae bacterium | reverse complement strand
CTGGAATCTCCCAGGTAGGTGTAAATCTTCCTTTCACCGTTGGGCACGTAATTGGGCTTGAGGGGATCGGCCCAATCTCTTGCCGACCAGTAGGGAACTGCTCCGGCCTGTACCGACCCGTCGGCGCCCAGCGCGGGATCGCCGTTTTTGTCCACGATCTCGTTCTCGGAGGAAAGGGCAAACCTGACCACGTCTCCTTCCCAGAATGGTCCGTCCTCCGGTCGGTAGAGTCCCAGGTATACGCGATTGGTGCTGATGGTCTGCTCGGAGGGGACAACCGGCGAAGTGAGGCTGCTCCATCCCTGGTCCGGACCTGAAAAGAAGACCAGGCATGTGTCATCGGCAAGGCCCTGTGCGCCGAGCATCGCCAGGAGGGCAAGGATCACCATTCCCGGAAACCATACGCGTCGTTTTACCATTCCGCCTCTCATGTGCCTAGCCGTTCACGATGCGCGCCATTACGATGGATTCAAAAACCCAGCCGGTAGAACCCGACCTCGATGAGGGCCCTGGCGCCGGACGGTCCATACCCGTTGCACAGCATTTTATATCGATAGGCTTTGAACCGGCCCACTTCAAATCCGGAACCCCGGGGCGCGGCAGAAGCACCCAGATATTCGACTGTCCCGTCAAAGGACTGTTTATGGCCCAAAAGGCCTTCGGGAGAGGAAAAAGACCTGGGGGTGCCGGCGGTAATATTCTGATTATCATAGAGCCCGGGGCTGCGAGCCACGTAGCCGCTTGCCGATTCCGCCGCATAGAAGGCTTCCCTCTGGAACTTCCAGTTCCCCGCCATGCTCAGTTCTGATTCGCTCATCTGGGTGGCGGCAATCCCGACAACAGTGAGCAGCAGGAGAACGACCAGTGCAACCACCAGCACGGATCCCGTCTCCCTCTCTGCAAATCCGCAGGAATTAGTCATTGTGCGCTCCATTTTCGTCCTTATAAACGGGGCCTTATGTACTGAAGCGTGAGATGTTTCACCCTTCCATGATCTTCCCAGGTCACGATCACATGTACTGTCTTGGTTCCGACCGCGGCATCGTCCGCTGCGACATTCCAGTAAACTGCATAGGTTTTTCCCCGCGCCGTTTGCCGGGTGATCCCGTAATCGGCATCGGCCGCTGTAAGCGGATCGCCATCAAATTCAATGTTATCCAGGCCGGAAACTCCGTCGCCGTCCCTGTCTTCAAGACTGGCATCGTCATACGCGACGGCAGCCAGTTTTTCCACCTGGTCGGACGCGAGAGCAGTCGCGTCGGTCACGTCCATTGCGCTCCCGTTGGCGATGATGGCGGAACCCTGCATGGTTGCAACGGCAAGCAGGCCGACGGTGAGGATGGAAATGGCCACTATCACCTCGAGCAGGGTAAAACCCCTCTGGCTTTCCTTCCCCGGCGCGCAAGTTCTCCGGTTGCGTTCCATTTCCTCATTTCCCCTGTTAAAAGGCAAGATTCCGGCATCGGACTTCCACCGTCAGAAGCCTGCGGCGAAAGTGATCGTTTCCCGGGCCGAATATTACATCTCCGGACTGATTCCTGTAGACTACGGTGTTCAAGTAATGAGGATCTTCCTTGTCGGGCCTGACAAGCAGCGTCACCTGTACCGATCTGATTTTGGAAGGATCAGAGACCGGGGTGGGCAGTACATGACGTGCGCCGTCAAGATACACGAAGTCCAAAACCTCTACGCCTTGCACCGCTACCTGGCCCGTATGGTTTATGCTATATGGAGTCTTTCGCTCCAATTTTTGAACACCGTCCTTCACGTACAGGTCATAAGTAATATCCTCATTGTATTCGGCTGCGTCGCCATCGCCGTTCAGATCTTCCGTGAGCCTGATGGAATGCGCGGCGGCCGTCAGAATCCCGGCATGGGCTGTGCCGCTGGGATCGCATCCAGCCATGGAGATATCCCTTTGCATGAAGTACACGGCTGCCCGTACGTTCTGCTCCATGGCGGTAGCCTGCGCCTGTGCAGTATAGGAACTCTCCTGGGAGACATAAACGGAATAGATGCCTGCCATCACAATACCGCTTATTGCGACTGCGATGAGCAGCTCCACCAGGGTGAAGCCTGCCGCGCCCTGCGATATTTTATTTCTTCCCTTGATCCGCATAGGCCTCCCGGTGCTTGGCGGATTCATTCGATACGGAGGTTTCCCGCAGATGAGAGCACCAGCTTCATCTTTACGCCCTTTGTATTCCTGAGATAGACGGTCCCCATGCCTAAGCCTCCGCTGTTACTCGTTGGAATGCCGCTGGGCTGAAAAGCGACGGAGGGATTGCCGGTGTCATTGTTGGCAAACGTCAGCCCGTCCCCTCCTCCCTTTGAGAGATCAAAAGAGACGCCATCGTACTGGTCGCCCTCGCCCCAGAGCCGCCGGGCAATGATCTTCTCCCCCGGATCGTATTCAAGGTTATTGTCGGCATCAACGAAGGCCACGTAGGAATACGTCGTTGAGCCGATTTTCTGCTTGAAGCAGATCGTGCTGTAGCTTCCGGTCTTGGCAGCGGTCATCTTTGCAAGCTGAAAACTGGAAAACAGGTCTCTGGCCGCGGCCTTCAGCCGGTAGTCCGGCAACCAGGTGGAAAAGGCGGGAATGGCAAAGGCGGCGATAATGCCGA
>CAZONI010000230.1:0-2637 GCA_964581175.1 uncultured Desulfobacteraceae bacterium | reverse complement strand
CGCACAAAGGCCGTCCTGGACAAATCATTTTCCGAGGCGGAGCAGATGAAGGACGAATTTGTAAGCCTGGAGCACCTGCTCATCGCCATTGCGGATCAGAAGGACGGGGAAGCGTCGCGTATCCTTTCCCGGGCCGGCGTCACCAGAGACAGCATTCTCAAGGCTCTGGTCGACATTCGGGGCGGTCAGAGAATAACGGATCAGAATCCTGAAGACAAATACCAGGCCCTCGAAAGATTCAGCCGCGACCTCACGGCCATCGCTGCCAAAGGAAAACTTGATCCGGTCATAGGCAGGGATGAAGAAATCAGACGTATCATCCAGGTCCTTTCCAGGAGGACCAAAAACAACCCTGTCCTGATCGGCGAGCCCGGTGTCGGCAAGACCGCGATCGTGGAAGGACTTGCCCAGAGGATCATCCAGGGGGATGTTCCGGAAACACTCAAGGAAAAGCGGGTGGTGGCTCTGGACATGGGGGCCCTCATTGCGGGGGCCAAATACAGGGGTGAATTCGAGGACCGGCTCAAGGCACTGCTGAAGGAGGTCACAGACGCCCAGGGGCAGATCATCCTCTTCATAGATGAGATGCATACTCTGGTGGGAGCAGGCGCGGCCGAGGGTGCGATTGATGCCTCCAACATGCTGAAACCGGCGCTTGCAAGGGGCGAGCTCAGGTGTGTGGGAGCGACCACCATCAAGGAGTATCGAAAGTATATCGAAAAGGATGCGGCCCTTGAACGCCGGTTCCAGCCGATCATGGTGGATGAACCGTCCGTGGAAGATACCATCTCCATTCTCCGTGGTCTCAAGGAGAAATACGAGGTGCACCATGGTGTCAGGATCAAGGATTCCGCCCTTGTGGCGGCCGCGACCCTGTCGCACCGTTACATCACGGACCGGTTTCTCCCGGACAAGGCCATTGATCTCGTTGATGAGGCCACCTCCCGGCTGAGGATAGAAATAGACAGCATGCCCGCCGAGATCGATGATATCCAGCGAAAAATCACCCAGCTGGAGATCGAGAGGGAGGCGCTCAAAAAGGAAAAGGACAAGGCATCAAAAGACCGGCTCCAGAACCTTGAAAAGGAACTGAACGAACTTCGCTCAAGTACGGAGGAAATGACTGCACACTGGAAGCAGGAAAAGGAGGCCATCTCAAGAATCAGGGAAATAAAGGAGAAGCTGGAGGCAACCAGATCGGAGGCTCAACTGGCCGAACGTCAGGGCGATCTGAGCCGGGCTGCAGAACTCAAGTACGGTACCCTGATCGAACTCGAAAAGGCCCTGGAAAAAGAAAATCAGATGCTCGAGACACTTCAGCAGGGCAGAAAGATGCTGAAAGAAGAGGTGGATAGCGAGGACATAGCCGAGGTGGTGGCCAAGTGGACCGGGATTCCCGTTGCCCGTATGATGGAAGGAGAGCGGGAAAAGCTCTTGAAGATGGAAGAAAGGCTCTCCATGCGCGTGGTAGGCCAGAAAGAAGGGATCATTGCCGTATCCAATGCCGTGCGGCGTGCGCGTTCGGGGCTCCAGGACCCCAACCGGCCCATAGGATCGTTCATCTTCATGGGTCCGACCGGCGTGGGGAAGACGGAACTGGCCCGGGCACTGGCCGAATTCCTGTTCGATGACGAGCAGTACATGGTGCGCATCGATATGTCCGAATACATGGAAAAGCATTCCGTTGCCAGGCTCATCGGCGCCCCTCCCGGTTATGTGGGATACGAGGAAGGAGGGTATTTGACGGAGGCCATTCGAAGACACCCTTACTCGGTCGTCCTTTTTGACGAGATTGAAAAAGCCCACCCGGAAGTGTTCAATGTCCTGTTGCAGATCCTGGATGACGGGAGGATGACGGACGGAAAGGGCCGCACTGTGGACTTCAAGAATACGGTCCTGATCATGACATCCAATGTGGCGGGCCAGTGGATCCAGGAACTGGGAGGCAAAAACGACGAAGAGATGAGGGAAAGGGTCATGGAAGTCCTCCGGAACACCTTCAAGCCCGAGTTCCTGAACCGCATCGACGAGATCGTAATTTTCAACTCACTGGGTCACGACGAGATCAAGAAGATCGTGGATATCCAGGTCGGGTTATTAGCTCGCCGCCTGAAGGACATGAAAATTAAGTTGGAACTCAGTGCTTCGGCAAAAGACTTCCTCGCCAATGCAGGTTTCGACCCGGTGTACGGTGCGAGGCCGTTGAAGAGAACCATCCAGCATCTCATACAGGATCCCCTTGCGGTGAAAATCCTCGAAGGCGCTGTCCGGGAAGGAGATCTCATCCGGGTGGATGCGAAGGATGGGAAGCTCGTGTTTGACAGAACTCAGGAGTCGTAAGTCATGAGTGATGAGTCAGGAGTCATTGTCCGTTGAGGCGGTCCCGCAGTTTCGGAGAAGGATGAAACGTAACCACCCGCCGGGAGCGGAGAATGATCCTTTCGCCTGTCCGGGGGTTCCTTCCGCTCCTGGCCCACTTGAATTTGACCTGGAATTTTCCGAATCCCGAGATAAGCACGTCATCACCCTTTGTCATGGCTTCCTTGATAATCTCGAACAGGGTGTCAATTATCTCCCGGGCACGCTTCTTGCTCAGGAAGACACAGTCCAATTCCGGGAAAAGGTACTGCTGCCGCT
>CAZONI010000229.1:0-2668 GCA_964581175.1 uncultured Desulfobacteraceae bacterium | reverse complement strand
TAAGGGCGTTCGTGAAAAATGCTCCTTACTGTGAAGACCTCAAACCGGAACAGATTAAGGAAACGGCGATCAACGAACCATTGATTAACTGGCACTCCATTGATGGAGATTATGCCCTCGAGGCGGTGAGAGCTACAGGGGGTTGGGCCTCGTATGCCAGTGACAAGAACATGTTGTCCTATTCGCGACTTTTAAGAGAGAGGGAGGGTCTGAGCGTACTGCCCGCCTCCACGGCAGGATTGATCGTGCTCCTGGAGAGACATCGCAAGGAACCCCTTCAAGGGGATCGATACGTTGTGATCCTCACAGGGAGAAAGTGATGAGTCCTTTTCCAGAAGGAAATGCCGTCATTTACTGTCAAGGGGCTTTCGGGACGCCCAACGGCAAGACGGCCCACGGTCTCGTGCGGCGGACGGAGCGGTACAATGTATTGAGCGTCGTTGACGCGCGCCACGCAGGGGCAGATGCCGGTGAATGCCTGGACGGCAAACCCAGAGGCATCCCCATATACGCCGATACTGCGGAAGCGGTAGAAACCGCCCTGAAACGGGGCACACCCGCATCTCATTGGGTCATGGGTCTGGCTCCGGACGGGGGCCGCCTCAGCCCCGAGAGTCGTGAACACGTCAAGGAGGCCGTCCGCCTGGGCCTCAACGTGGACTCGGGTCTCCATGATTTTCTGTCCGAGGATGAAGAGATCGTCGCCCTGGCGGAAGAGAATGGCATCCGAATCCGCGACGTGCGAAAGACACCTCCCGGAAAGGACCTTCACTTTTTCACGGGGAAAATCGAACAGGTCTCCGCCCTGAAGGTGGCGCTGCTGGGGACCGACTCTGCGGTCGGCAAGAGGACCACGGCCTGGCTTCTGGCGGATGCATTCAGCGCCAGCGGACTGAGGGCGGAATTGATCGGGACCGGGCAAACCGCGTGGATGCAGGGCGTCCGTTTCGGCTTGATCATGGATTCCCTGATCAACGATTTCGTTTCGGGAGAAATAGAGCACACCGTTTGGACCGCGTGGCATGAGACAAAACCGGAAGTCATTATAATAGAGGGTCAGGGAAGCCTCATGAATCCGGCCTATCCCGGGGGATTCGAGATCCTGGCCGCGGGGCGGCCCGATGCGGTGGTGCTTCAGCACGCGCCTGCCAGGAAAGAATATGACGGCTTCCCCGGCTATCTTCTTCATCCCCTGGAGACACAGATCCAGGCCATAGAATTCCTCTCGGGCAAACCTGTGGTCGCAGTGACGGTGAATAGTGAAAAGCTGGAACATGACCACATTCCAGCGGTGTGCGCGGATATCACGGCCAGGACCGGACTCCCTGCCGTTGAGGCCCTGCTGAATGGAGCTGCGCCGGTGGTGGAGGCATTGGCCCCTTTCCTCAGGCGCCGAACGAGGATGGAGCAATGAAGACCCTGAACGCGAATAGCAGGAACATGGACTCCCTTGAGCCTTTGGGGGTCATACGGCGGCTCGAAGTGGGACCGGTGCGCCTGGAGGCCCGCCGCGTCACCGCACCTTACCGGGTCATCCAGGACGATCGGGAGGATGTGCTCGATCTGGTGTACCGATTCGAAGAAGATGTCTTCAAGCCCGAAGAGGGCGATTCCCTGAATCTTGCCTGCATGCTTTCTGCGCAGGTTGCCCTCAACTACGGTCTTTTCTGCGACGAAATCGTGTTTCACGGGCCTTATGACAGGCATGACAGACGCTTCCTGGAGGAGATGGCCCGCAACACGGCTCGTGAGATTTTCGTGAAAAGGTTCCTTGAACCCAATCCTTTCCTGCTCAAATCCTTTCCCCGGATGCCCCCTCTCAAGCTGGATCATTACCTGAGGGCTCGGTTCCGCTTCCGGGGAGAGAAGCCGTCTGATGGGTCCGAAGCCGAGGGAAAGAAAAAGACGGGACGGATCTGGGACCTTGATTTCGCCAAAAACGCCGTCCTTTCGAGCGGAGGAAAGGACAGCCTCCTGAGTTTCGGCCTCTTGAAAGAAATCGGGCGCGATGTCCACCCCATTTTCGTGAATGAATCCGGGCGACACTGGTTTACCGCCCTGAACGCGTACCGGTATTTCAGCCGGCATGTCCCCAACACGGCGAGGGTATGGACAAATGCCGACAGGCTCTTCAATTGGATGCTCAGACACCTTCCCTTTGTCCGCCAGGACTTTTCAACCGTGCGATCGGATGATTACCCCGTCCGGTTGTGGACAGTTGCCGTCTTTCTCTTCGGGGTCCTCCCCATTCTCAGGAAAAGGAGAATCGGCCGCCTTGTCATCGGCGACGAGTTCGACACCACACGCAGGCTGACTCACTCCGGGATTACGCACTATGACGGTCTGTACGACCAGAGCCGCTATTTTGACAACGCCCTGACCCGCTATTTCAACAGAAAGGGATGGGAAGTGAGCCAGTTTTCCATCCTCAGACCCCTTTCAGAGCTGCTCATCGAAAAGGTCCTTTTGGAACGCTATCCGGATTTGCAGGCGTTACAGGTTTCGTGCCACGCCGCCCATAAGGAGGAGGACGGCATCCATCCTTGCGGCCGCTGTGAGAAATGCAGACGCATTGTGGGAATGCTTATGGCTCTTGGGGGCGACCCTGCCAGGTGCGGCTACACGCCTGAGCAGGTGACTCACTGTTTGAAAGACCTCGGTGAGAAGG
>CAZONI010000228.1:0-2747 GCA_964581175.1 uncultured Desulfobacteraceae bacterium | reverse complement strand
TTCTCGACTGCGTCGAACTGCGGGTTCCCCCACTGATAAGTCACGAAAAGACGGCGCCCTCTCACCAGTCACTTCAGAAAAGGCTTCCTCCCTGAGCACCACGCCATCCCACCGCGGATCGGGAGAACCTATCCGGATCCTCCACCAGAGGTGGAGGGTTCAGCTGAGACTGAAGTCAAAATACACCGTGAAGAATGAAAGTTGTAACCGTTCTCCATTTTCCTGCGACTTTGATAGTGAAAGCGGGTTTCGAAAATTCCAAAAAGGAGGCACATATGAAACGCAGCAAATTCTTGACACTGACATTGGCGATTGTGATAATTTTTGCAGGCGCGGTGCCGGCGATTGCCGGAGGTTTTGACGGCATGGGCCATGGGCACTGGGGAAGGCCCGGAATTGCCGGGTTAAAGACCTTCCTGAAACTCAACCTTACAGACGCTCAGAGATCCCAACTGCTCAAAATCTTAGATCAGTACCAAATGGAACGGAAAAACGTCGCACACGACTCTTTCGAGGCTCGGAGAAACCTCTTTGAGGCGTTGCATAGCGAGCCATTCAACGAAGCGAACGTACGCGAGGCCTTTGAACGGCTTTCAACCATAAAGGAAGACTCCTTTGTCCTGAGAGCCAGGGTGCGGTCAGAGATGAAGGCGGTATTGACGCCTGATCAATTAGCCCTGCTGCAGAAGAGACATAAAGGGAATTTTGAGGGAATCAGGCATCGCCTGAATTCGCCGTCGGAAGCTCCTGTTCAATGACCTTGTGAACGCTTTGATCAGACCTTGAATTCATTTGAGAATCGATCCGCTGGAACGTAATGATGCACAATGATTCAGGCAACTCCGATGATGCTCAGATAGTAGGCCTGGTCCTCGGTGGGGATGTCAATGCATTCGAAACACTTATGCTCAAGTACGCGGACCTTGTTCTCAGGATCGTTAAAAAACATGTGAACTATGCGGCGGTGGAAGAAACCACCCACGAAGTCTTTATTCGGGCCTTCCAGTCCCTCCCGGGTTTCAGGAGCGACGGGAATTTCAGGCAATGGCTTTCTTCGATTGCCGTGCGAACGTGCTACGACTACTGGCGGAAGGCGTACCGGTCCCGGGAAATCCCCATGAGCCGCATATCTGAAACACATCGCGAATGGCTGGAGGAAGTCCTCATGGATCGGGCGGGACAGTCGTTTGAGGAAAAAGGCGCTCAAGAGGAAGCCCGGGAGGTGCTGGAGTGGGCCCTTGAAAGACTCCCCGCAGGGGACAGGATGGTGCTGGAATTGGTCTATCTCGAAGGTCTCACCTCGAAAGAGGCGGCGAAGCTTTTGGGCTGGAGCGTGGCTAATGTGAAAGTTCGGTCATTCCGCGCCCGCAAGAAGCTTCAGAAGCTCCTTTTCGGGCTGATGAACGACCGGGAGGGGAAATGATGAAATTTACCAGGAACCGGCAAGAGAATCTAATCAGGACATTGCGTGTCGCGTACCTTGAAAAAGAGAAAGTTGCTGTCGGCGACCAATGGCAGACACGAGTGATGCGTCAGGTTCAAGGCATTCGCCGTGCCCGTTCAAGGATAAACTTCTTTGAACAATTCGGGAATGCCTTGTGGCGTTTTGCTCCGGTAGCCTGCGCACTGATCTTGATACTCGGGATCTGTATACTCAAGTTTCATATGGTCCCTGACTATGAGATGGCTAAACTGGTGGCAAATGACCCGATGGACTATGGTCTGCTGCAATCACTTCTGATGTAGCGAGTGCCCATCCACAAATAGAGTTTGGGCACTGGCAGGTTTCCAATCCGGAAATGAGATATTTTTTACAAGATCAAGGAAGTCAAGGGATTACGCGGAGACGTACTTTAGTACGTCGCACAAGTGATCCCGTAGATTGACGATGAGATTGTGAAAAATAGCCATTTATGGATGGAAACTAGCGAGGAAAAGGGATGAACAAACTAAAGCTGTTGGTTGGAATAGTGCTTCTTTTGTGCGTCGGAGCTTTCGCCGGAGTGTTGGGAACAGGGGCCTACTTTTCGCACAGATTCGAACACTTCACCAGGGGCGGACACCGGCCGCCCATTACCCGATTGCTGATGGAAAGGCTGACGTACAGGCTGAATCTGACAAAGAGCCAGCAGGCTGAAGTTCGCCGGATTATGGAGCAGACAAGGATCAAGCTGCAAGATTTGAGGGAGAAATATCAACCCGAGATGGAGGCCGTCATTGAAAATGGTCTTCAGTCGGTGAAACAAGACCTCAATGAGGAGCAGAGGACAAAAATCGATGAAATGTACTCGAAATTGAAGGCCCGCTGGCAAGAAAGGGAAGCGGCACATGAAAGAGGTGACCACAGAACGCCCCGGGAGTCTTTTGACCGGCTTGAGGCAGCCCTCGGACTTACCGAAGTCCAACAGGCAAAAGCCCGTCAGATTATTCAGGACGGCGCCAAGGACCGGCATGAAATCATCAGAAAATACAGGGAACGAGGCCACGTCCTGGAGAGATCTTTGAGACACGAAATCCAGGAAAATCGGGATTCAGTGGAAAGGCGCCTCTCTGCGGTCCTGACGAAAGACCAGATGGAAAAATACCGGCACTTTGAGAAAGAAGAATCCGGAAGGGCGGCTGCCCGGTCTCGGCAGGTATTAAGATGACGCAGGATGCCCCCGGTTTATGATTGGATTGATTAATGAAGGGGTTTCTTGGAGGCGGCAACCGGATTCGAACCGGTGAATAACGGTTTTGCAGACCGC
>CAZONI010000227.1:0-2755 GCA_964581175.1 uncultured Desulfobacteraceae bacterium | reverse complement strand
GCCGTTACGAACTTCCCGGTGCTCAGGGAAAATCCTTTTAAGATGGACATTGCCGCAACCCTTGAACTGATAGACCAAAAGAGACCCGAGCTTATCATCCTGGGGAAAAGTATGGTACTCCACCGGGAACCGGTTGGGGAAATCAGTCGTTTTCTCACAGACCAGAATATGGATGCGATACTCATGTATGACATGGCCCACGTCCTGGGGCTTGTGGGGCCGCATTTTCAGGAACCCTTCAGGGAAGGAGCGGACCTGGTAACCGGATCTACCCATAAGACGTTCTTCGGCACGCAGCGCGGAGTAGTTGGAAGCCGCTTCAGGGAAGATGAAGAACGCTACGAACTGTGGGAAGCACTGCGGCGAAGGACCTTTCCCGGGTCTGTCTCCAATCACCATCTGGGGACCATGCTCGGCCTGCTCATGGCCGCCTATGAGATGAACCATTTTAAGAAAGACTACCAGATCCGCGTGATCGCCAATGCCAAGGCCTTTGCCAGGGCACTGAAGGATTCAGGCCTTGACGTTGCCGGCGATCCAGCCATCGATTTTACCGAAACCCACCAGGTGGTGGTCAGGGTGGGCTACGCGCGAGGACCAGAAGTTGCACGCCGGTTGGAGGCAAACAATATCATCTGCAATTACCAGACAGCACCGGAAGAGGAAGGCTTTACGGCAGCCGGCGCCCTGCGATTGGGCGTCTCGGAAATGACCCGTTTCGGTATGGACGAGGAAGCGTTTCGGGCCCTCGCTCCTCTCATGGCAAGCATTGTAAAGGATCCAGGGGCATCGGTGGCGACAGAAGTGAAAAGACTCAGGGAGCAATTCAGTGAACTGCAGTTTTGCTTCCAAGGTGATGAATACGAGGAGGCAGTGCAGCGACTTCATCATCTCGTGTAAAGATCCGGTTCACGGTTGAGAGGTTCACGGGTCGGGATTAAAGTAGGGTATACGGCAAAGCCGTTGACCTTGAACCAGGAAACTGGAAAAACTCCGGAAAAGAGATCGCGAAAGGAACCGTCTTGCCTGCTTTTGGATAACACTATGTACTGCATGAGAACCGAAACTCTGGAGCTGCAACTGGAGATCGTGCCCGTCTCCTCCCTGGTGGCGCACGAGGAGATTATTCCGGATGCAGCAAATGAGCTGATCCTGGAATTCGGCAATTGGACCAACCTGCAGAACCCGGTCATCGTTGACGATAACTATATGGTCCTGGATGGACACCACCGTTTTTTCGTTTTCAAGGCCCTCCATTTCAAGTATATTCCGGTATGTAGAATAAACTACCTCAGGGAATCGGTTCAACTGCGGTACTGGTTCAGGATATTTGAATGCACCGTCGGGCATGATGAGATTCGGACCATTATTGCGTCGATGCAGGCATCTCTCCGCAGGCTGCCCGACAAAGAGACCCTGACCGCGGTGTTGCGAAAAAATCCCTATTGCTGGGGAATCCAAGCAAGTGACTCGTGCGATCTGGTCACTTGCGATAACGGGACGGTTTGCGATGCCGTGAGTGCCTATGATGCCCTGGAAGAGTTCCAGGCCAGGCTGATAAAAAGGGGCGTGGACATCCGATATATCCCCTGCCAGAATATCACTGAACACAATTCAGATGCAATCCCGGCACCCGGCCAGTTAATCATATGGACGCCCCAGATCACAAAAGATATGGTGGTGGAAGCGGTGCGGGAAGGGAAGAAATTTCCGCCCAAAGCGACCCGGCACCTGGTTCCCGCCCGCCCGCTCCACGTGGATATCCCGACCCTCTGGCTCAAAGAGGATATCTCGATGGATGAGATAAACAAGAGGTTCTCCGAACTGCTGAAAAGGAAGGGCGTCAAACGGTTCGGTCCCGGGCAGGTCGTCAACGGGAGATACTACGAAGAGGAGTTATTTGTATTCTATGACAAAGACGAATGACACATCGGCACCCAGGGAGAAGAACCGGCTCATCACCCTTTCGGCTGTAGGATTTGATTCCCCGGGTCTCGTTTCCATGATCACCACGCGTATATTCGAGCTGGGAGGCAATATCCTTGATGTGGAGGAAAGCTGCAGGAGAAATCTTTTTTCCATATTCCTCATCATCGACTTTTCCGCCTCCGGGCATCCCGTGAAATACCTGGAAGACCATCTGAACGCCCTTGAATCCGAGACCGGTCTCAAAATCATGGTCACGGAATATGACCGGAACCAGGCCCTCTGCCCGCCCGAGAAAGAAAGCCACCTCGTCACCGTGCTCGGCCCGGACCGCCCGGGAATTATGGCGGAAGTCTCCACCTTCTTTCACCAGCGTACTATCAATATTGAACGATCCAGCATGATTGCCCGGGGAGACTTCTTTTCCATGGAAATGCTCATAGACACCAGCCGGATGCCCGGAAAACCGGGCATGTCGAGGGAACAGTCCATCGAAGAAATGGCAGGGAAACTGCGAGAGGCCTGCTACGAAATAGGCCAGGGTGTTGTAATCCAGAGTGAAGACATCTACCGGAAGGCAAAAAAACTGGTGGTGTTCGACGTGGAGTCAAGCCTGGTAAAGGAACAATCCCTGCGGGTATTTCTGGAGGGAATCAGGGAGAAATTGGGACGGATTCCCGGCGGCGTTAGATTTGTGGACGGGGGAGAAGAACAGTTTCCGGCGCTGGTTGAGAACGCCAGGAGCATGAAGGGCATCCCCATCCATGAGATAGAGTCATTCACCCACCTCCTCCACCTGAATCCGGGATCATTTGAACTCATAAGGATC
>CAZONI010000226.1:0-2779 GCA_964581175.1 uncultured Desulfobacteraceae bacterium | reverse complement strand
CCCAACCGTTTATCGTTCCGGCCATGGGAAGCCACGGCGGCGCCACCGCTGAAGGCCAGAAAAAAATACTGGCGCACTATGACATTACCGCAAAGACCATGGGAGTGCCGGTAAAATCTTCGATGGAAGTCGTCAAGGTGGCCGCCACCGGAGACGGCATCCCTGTTTATCTGGACAAGAATGCCGCCGGGGCGGATCACATCGTCGTAGTAAACCGCGTAAAGCTCCACACGGATTTCCAGGGCGAAATCGAGAGCGGCCTGGTAAAAATGATGGCCATCGGCCTGGGTAAACAAAAGGGGGCAGACCGGTATCACAACGCCATTGTCCGCCTCGGACACTACCGGGTTTTGGTCTCGGTTGCCAGGGAAATATTAAAACACGGCAAGGTCGCCTTCGGTATCGCCCTGGTAGAAAATCAGCGTGAAGAAACTGAAATCATCCGGGCGGTGGCGGCTGCCGACATCGAAAAGACCGAAAGGGAGCTCTTGATAAAAGCCAAACAGCTGTTTCCCACGATTCCGCTGAACCCCATCGATCTGCTCATAGTGGATTGGATGGGAAAAGAAATCAGCGGTACGGGCATGGACCAAAAGGTGATCGGGCGCAGCGTCATCCCCTATCACAATCCCCTGTCGCAGCCCGTCATCATGCGGATATTCGTGCGGGACTTGACCCCGGCTTCCGGCGGCAACGCCATCGCCATCGGCAATGCCGATTTTACCACCCGGCGGTTGGTTGACAAAATTGACTACCACGCCACCTACATGAACGCCATCACCTCATCCTGTCCCGAGGCCGTCAGGATTCCGATCTACTTCGACAGCGACCGCCGGGCAATAGAAGCCGCCCTCAAAACCGTCGGTGAGGTGGCCCCGGAGGAGGCGCGCGTCGTTCACATCGCCAGCACCCTCCACCTCGAAAAAATGAACATCTCCGAAGCTCTTCTCAGGGAAGCAGAGAGCATGGAGGGGATCAGCGTCACCGGTCCGCCCCGTCCCATGAAATTCGATGATCGTGGCAACTTAATCTCAGATCTCGAATAATCCGACCCGTAAGCGGCAGACGGCAGCCCTATTCTCCACCCCCCATCTGGTCCAGCAGCAACGCCAGGGCGGAGTGGTCAAGATCCCCGTTGCCCCTTGCGATGAGGGCGTTCATCAGTTCGGCCACCTGAGCGGTGCCCATCAGGGGCAGCGACAGGTCACGGCCGGTTTGCAGGGCGATTCCCAGGTCTTTGCGGTGCAGCCGGATTTTAAACCCGGGCTCAAAGGCAGAATCAATGATCCGCTGCCCGTGTAACTCGAGAATGCGGCTCTGGGCAAACCCGCCCAGGAGCGCCTCCCTCACCCTGGCAGGGTCGACCCCTGATCGTTTGGCCAGCATCAAGGCTTCTGCCACGGCCTGTATGGTCAGGCCCACGACGATCTGATTGCAGGCCTTGGTGACCTGACCGGCGCCCGCATCGCCGATATGCACGATGTTCTTGCCCAGGACCTTGAAAATGGGCATGGCCCTCTCAAATGCTTCCGTCTCACCGCCTACCATGATGGAAAGACTGCCTTGTTTGGCTCCCACCTCGCCGCCCGAAACCGGCGCATCCAGGGATTGCACCTTTACGGCTTGCAGGGCCGCATAAACCCCATGGGCGGTGGCCGGCGCGATGGTGGACATGTCCACGAAGAGCATGCCGGGCCGCACCCCTTCCACAATCCCTTTGGTCCCGAGTACCACCTGATGCACATCGGGTGAATCCGGCAGCATAGTGATGACCACGTCACTTTGCTCGGCAACGTCCTTGGGCGACCGGGCTGCTCTAGCGCCTTCACCGGCAAGCTCTTTCACCGCACCCTGACTGCGGTTGTGTACTACCAGCGGATACCCGGCGTTGATCAGATTGCGCGCCATGGGTTTGCCCATAATTCCCAGTCCGATGAATCCGATTCGTTCCATAACAACTCTCCTCATTGGTCTCATAATTCGTATTACGCCCGTACCCTCCTCAGCAGCTCCGCTGTTATCGACCTTTTAGGCCCGGAACCCGGTGTGAATCGCAGGCGGCAACCGATTCACCCCTTTAAAAGGTTCAAATCGCCCGCCTGTACCAGCCCCTGAACAGGAACGCGCACCGAAACCTGAGCATCGACTTCTGCCTTCAGGATTTCTTCGCCAGAAGGGCCGCCAGGCCGATGGCTTCGATCATCGATTGGGGATTGGCCCGGCCCTCGCCCGCCTTGCCGAAAGCCGTTCCGTGATCCACCGACGTCCTGACAATGGGCAGGCCCAGGGTGACATTGACCCCGGACATCCCTCCCCACCGGCCGGTTTTCTGATCATACTCAAAACCCAGCAGTTTCATCGGGATATGTCCCTGGTCATGATACATGACAATGACGGCATCATACATGCCACCCCGCATCTTGGAAAACACTGTATCGGCCGGGATGGGGCCTTCGACATTTTTTCCCTGGCCAACGGCATATCCCACGGCCGGGAGAATTTCATCCCGGTCTTCATGGCCGAACATCCCGTTTTCACCGCAGTGGGGATTGAGCCCCGCGACACCGATGGCGGGCCGGGTTTTGCCGAAACGCTTCAGCGCGTCAAAGGTCAGATCGATGACCCGTACAATGCGATCCTTTTTTACCAGGTCACAGGCCTGGCGCAGGCTGACATGGGTGGAAATATGGGTGACCCGGAAATCACCGTGGGTCAGCATCATGGCGTAATCACGAGTGCCGGTCATCTCGGCATAGATTTCCGTGTGCCCGGCATAATC
>CAZONI010000225.1:0-2782 GCA_964581175.1 uncultured Desulfobacteraceae bacterium | reverse complement strand
TCCTTCACCTGGAAGAGGGAAACAGCCTCCTGGCATCCATGGGAATGCTCGGGCGCGACTTTTTTTCCCTGGTCGCGGAACTCCAATGCGAAGAGAGCCAGGTTTTCGATGACCACAAACCGGAAACCATGCTCCAGACGATCCAGTCGGATATCCTCAATCTCAAGGACCGCGGATCAGGCGGACAGGAAAAGGCCCTCGCTTCTTCCCGGGATCGGTCCATCCAGATCCACTCCTGCCACAGTCCCATGCGGGAGATGGAAGTCCTGTACGATCGGCTTCTTTCCCTCTTCGAGCAGGATCCCTCCTTAGAACCGCAGCATATCCTGGTTATGGCGCCCGATATTGAGGTCTATGCCCCCTTTGTGCAGGCGGTCTTTGCGGCGCCCGAGAAGGAGGGAATGCGGATTCCGTTCAGCATCGCGGACCGCGATGCCCGAAGCAGAAATCTCCTCCTGGAGCCTTTCCTGTTTCTCCTCGATCTCCCGAAAGGACGTTTTACCGCCGCCGAGGTCCTGTCGCTCCTCCAATGCCCCGCAATCCGGGACAGATTCGGGCTCTCGGAAGAGGATCTCTTCATGATCCAGCGCTGGGTCCGTGAGAGCGGGGTCCGGTGGGGGAGGGACGCTGCCCATCGTGAAGCCCTGGGCCTCCCTCCATATCCCGAAAACACGTGGCTTTTCGGGCTCGACCGGCTTCTCCTGGGCTATGCCCTGCCCCGTTCCGGCAAGGACCGGATGTTCGAAAACATCCTCCCCTATGACCAGGTGGAGGGGGGAGACGCACTGGTCCTCGGCAGGTTCGCGGCCTTCGTAGATCTCGTGCTTACGAAGACCGCTGCGCTGGAAGCGGCCCGGACCCTCCCGGAATGGGCCGGAACGCTGACAGACATCCTGGACGCGTTCTTTTCCGCGGAGGGGCCCTGGGAACGGGAGACTCAGATGATCAGGAACGTCCTCACCGGCCTGGCTGAACAGGCGGCGGTGTCGGAATTTTCCGGGAAGGTCACCATCGATCCGATAAAGAATCATGTGCTCAGACAGCTGGCAAGAACGGCATACGGGTCCGGCTTCATATCAGGGGGGGTGACATTCTGCTCCATGCTGCCCATGCGCAGCATCCCGTTCAGAATCATCTGCCTCGTGGGAATGAACAATGACGCCTATCCCCGCCAGACCAGAAAACTCGGGTTCGACCTGATGGCCAGGGAACCGAGAAGGGGCGACCGGTCACGCCGGAACGACGACCGGTACCTGTTCCTGGAAACGATCCTTTCCGCCAGGGAAACCCTGTATATCAGTTATGTGGGGCAGAGCTCGGAGGACAACAGCACCATGCCTCCCTCCGTCATCGTGAGTGAATTGATCGATTACCTGGAGCAGAATTTCCAGTCTGAGGATTCGTCGAGCTCCGTGCAGGATCGTCTTCTCTTCAGGCACAGGCTGCAGGCCTTCAGTCCCGCCTATTTCAGCGGGGACGAAAAATACTTCAGTTATTCAGAGGAGAACCTGGACGCTGCGAGGCGGAAGCTCCTGCCCTCGCAGGAGCCGTCCCCCTTCATCGCCACCAGGCTTCCCCCGCCGGAAGAACAATGGAAATCGGTGGACCTTGACGCTTTTCTCGCTTTTTTTGCCCATCCCGCCAGGTTCCTCCTGCGGGAGCGGCTGGGGATACTCCTTGGCCAGAGAGATACCCGCATTGATGAGATAGAACCCTTCAGTCTTGACGGGCTGGAACAATACAAGGTTGATCAGACGCTGGTCAGAAAACGGCTGGGAGGAGAAGAAAGCGGTCATGTCTTCAGGGTCCTCAAGGCGGACGGCCGCCTTCCCCACGGCACGCCCGGCGAATGCACGTATGAACGCCTCAAGGAGGGGGCGGATACCTTTGCCCAAAAGGTGCGCGAACAGACTGAAGACATGGAACCGGGATTCCTGGAGGTGGAGACAACTCTGAACGGCCTTCTGGTACAAGGCCGGATTGACGGGATTTATCCCCGTTTTCTGGTCCAGTACCGGTATGCCAGGGCCAAGGCGAAAGACCACATGGCCCTCTGGATAAAACACCTGTTTCTCAACCTGTCGGAAAGTCATGAGGGCAGCGGAGAGAGCATGCTGATCGCCGGCGACGGAACCTGGAAGTATCGGCCGATAGATTCTCCGAGGGAAGTCCTGGAGCAGCTGGCAGGCCTCTTCCTCGCGGGTCTTGAAAAGCCGCTCCCCTTTTTCCCAGAGACATCTCTTGTCTATGCGCGGCTCATTCCGGATAAGAAAAAAAAGGGAGGATATGCCCTGGAAAAGGCCCGGGAAAAGTGGGTGGGAAATGAATTCGTGCCGGGCACGGGAGAACGTGAGGACGATTACTATCACCTCTGTTTCGGAAACACGGACCCCCTTGACGAGGCATTCCGAAACCTTGCCGTCGAGATCTACGCCCCGCTCCTCTCTGCGATGGAGAAAATCCCGTAACGCTCCGATTTAATACGACAGCGGCCACTTTCTTCCGATGTGGGCCGCCTGTCCTGCCCGCTAACACTTTGAACGGAACCAGCACCTCCTCTTTTTCTTCCCGGCTTCCAACCGGCGAATTTCTGCTTCCAGTTCCGCGATCCTTCTCTCTATCTCCGCAATCTTCCTCTTGATCTCGGCCTTCCTTGCTTCCTGTTGTCCGGGCTTCTTTGATTCCTCGGGGGATTCCCCGGGGGATCCTTCCCTGACAATCCTGGTGACGCTCGAGACGCTTATGGAGAACTGTTCAGCGATTCTCTTTTTCGGGACCCCAT
>CAZONI010000224.1:0-2794 GCA_964581175.1 uncultured Desulfobacteraceae bacterium | reverse complement strand
TAGACGCTAAAGACAAGCCCAAGAGAAAGATAGGATTTGAAGTCAAGGAATCGGCCGCGGCCTATTCCAAAAGGTCAAAGAAGAAATCCGCCTGACCGTCACTCCCTCTCCCCGCTCTTGGTCCTCATCCGTCCCCCCTCCTCCTGGACAACCAGGTTCTCCACGTGTCATTATTTGCAGGAGAAAACGGCCGCGGTGAGAAACGAAGCTCTTCCAGGATGCAGCGTTCCTCCCACAGAAGGAGAATCCGCATATACTAGACACGATATACCGGATGCAATGAACCTTTTAAATTATTTGACATAATTCTGTAAAAAGATTACCAAAAAAATCAAACTATTGAGCTGGACGACGCGTGAGAAAGAAAAAGTGGCACCATTGCTATTGGGCTTCAGGCTCATTGAAGTAAAGTGAACTGATGGTAGATCTCAAGACACTGATAAAACACGGCGAAGGCATCTCCGTTGAATTCAAGGAATGCCGGCACTCTCTTAACCGGAAGATCTACAAGACCGTTTGTGCATTTCTCAACCGCCATGGTGGGGACCTGCTGTTTGGAGTTAGCGATGCGGGTGAAGTGACCGGTGTAGATCCTGACAGTGTAGTCCAGGTCAAAAAAGACTTTGTAACGGGCATCAACAACCCACAGAAAATCAATCCACCCTACTATCTGTCAGTTGATGAAGCGGAGATTGACGGAAAAACCGTGCTCCACGTCTTTGTTCCGGAAAGCTCGCAGGTACACCGCTGTAACGGACGCATCTTCGACCGGAACGAAGACGGAGATCTGGATATTACTGATCACACGCGCTTAGTGAGCGATCTTTACTACAGGAAACGGACCACCTACTCGGAGAACAAGATCTTTCCATTTGCCAATCTTGAAGATCTGAGGTCTGACCTCATTGAAAAATGCCGCAGACTCGCAGGTGTCTGGCGCGACGACCACCCCTGGCTTGGCATGGACGATTTAGGGTTGCTGAAAAGCGCTCAGCTCTTTCAGGCCGATCCAGAAACCGGCAAGAGTGGTATCACTTTGGCAGGCATTCTGTTGCTGGGGAATGACCAGCTCATTCTGTCAGCGGTGCCGCATCACCGCACAGATCTGATCTTGCGCAAAGTGAACCTGGATCGGTATGACGATCGGGATCTGGTGCGAACGAACCTGATCGAAAGCTACGATCGTATCATCGCCTTTGTGCAGAAGCATCTGCCGGACCCCTTTTTTCTGGAGGGAATGGAGCGGATCAGCATTCGAGATTCCATATTCCGTGAAGTAGCTTCCAACATCCTGATCCATCGGGAATACACCAATGCGTTTCCCGCCAAGCTGATTATAGAGCGCGGTCAGGTGCGTACCGAAAACAGCAACAAGCCTCACGGGTTTGGCGTCCTCGATCCGACAGATTTCACGCCGTTTCCCAAAAATCCCGTGATCGGAGCATTCTTCCGGGAAATTCACCGCGCCGATGAACTCGGTTCAGGCATGCGCAAGATGATGCGGTATGGCAAATCCTATGGGGGTGCCGATCCCGAGATGATTGAAGGCGATGTATTTCGAATCGTAGTGAGGGTGCCGGAATTCGGCCCTGTAAGTGAGGAGTCAGTCACCCCCGAAGTCACCCCCGAAGTCACCCCCGAAGTTAAGAGGATGCTTTCTGTGGTATCCGGAGAAATGACGCGAGGAGAAATTCAGGATAAATTGGGGCTCAAGGATGAAAAACACTTTCGAGAAAATTACCAACAAATCGCTGTGAAGCTGGGCCTCATTGAAATGACCATTCCCGACAAGCCGCGCAGCAGTAGGCAGAAATACCGGTTGACGAAGAAAGGGCAGGAGGTGCTGAAAAGAATTGCATGAGGTGGTGAAAGACCAACTTACCGCACGAGTCCGTTCCGTCCGGCTCCCGTCCCTGTGTCATTATTCGCGAAGGTGTCTTTTCCCTTTCCGTCGTCTCAGCGGAAAGGGAAAAAAATGAACTAGCCAGCAGCACGTTGCGGTATCCCTCCTTTGTCATTCCGGAAAGCCCACAGGGCTTATCCGGAATCCATGTTCCCACTCTTCGCCTGTGTCCGTGTGGGTCTGTGGCCATGAACCCGCAATCAAGGGCAACGCGGCTTGCGCCCTGCGAAATCCCGTCTTGGCGGGAAGATGATACCTTGATGGGGGATCAGGGGCCAAGGAAGGGGTTGACACCAATCTTCTCCGGGAGTAGTAACAATCTAAACAAGTTACTGCCAAACCGGACAGGCCACGGGGGAGGTGAGACCGTATCACCGATCCTCAGCCCTATTACTTTTTCAAGGGCAAAGAAGCATATATAAGTCGCATCCGACATCACCGCATCTGGTTGGCTGATGGCAAAGAAACCCGATAGAACCAGCACCCCAGGCAAAGGCGAAATCGTCCTCTACCAAGCTCCGGACGGCAAGGCGGCGCTGGATGTGCGCCTGGAAGGCGAGACGCTTTGGCTCAACCAGAAACAGCTTTCCGATTTATTCCAAACCGAGCGCAGCGTCATCACAAAGCATTTGAGAAATATCTTTCGTTCCGGCGAATTGGAAAGGAATTCAGTATGTGCAAAATTTGCACATACTGCTGAGGATGGCAAAGTCTACCAGACTACTTTTTACAACCTTGATGCCATCATATCTGTCGGATACAGGGTCAATTCCAAGCGCGGCACCCAGTTCCGCATCTGGGCCACTCAAGTGCTGCGGGATCACATTTTAAGGGGGTATTCCGTCAACCAAAGACGGCTGAAGGAACTCCATCAATCCTTGAGACTGGTTG
>CAZONI010000223.1:0-2898 GCA_964581175.1 uncultured Desulfobacteraceae bacterium | reverse complement strand
CCCGACCTACGGATTCGTAGTCCGTCACTCTATCCAGCTGAGCTATGGGCGCATGTTCATTTTTTTAGCAGAAACCGACGAGGATGACAAGCCGTCTTTTTGTGCTGCCGCATTTCCTTTCACCGGGTCGGATAATGAATTATGCTCCCAATCCTCACCGAGCCTTTACCAGGAAGTGGGGCCGAACGTGCTCAGCATACCACCGTCAACGTACAAGGTTTGACCGGTAATAAAATCCGAAGCCGGTGCTGCCAGAAAGACAGCCGCGTGACCGATATCCTCAGGTTTTCCCCATCGTTGCTGCGGCGTTTTCCATTTGACCCATTTGTCAAATGACGCGTCCTCCCATAGCGGGCGCGTAAGATCCGTCCGGACAAATCCCGGTCCAATGGCATTGACATTGATGCCGTATTTTGCCCAGTCTATTGCTAGCGATTTGGTCAGTTGCCGGATGGCGCCCTTTGATGCCGCATACGGGGCATTCTCCTCCCGGATAGTTTCGCTCATCAGAGATGCAATGTTGATGATCCTGCCTTTCTTTCCGCTTTTTATGCGTTCTTTTGCAAATGCCTGGCAGAGTCTGAATACGGCAGTCATGTTTAAATTGATGACAAAATTCCAGTCCTCGATACTGAGAGTTTCGGCCCAACCCCGTCTGGTGCCGCCGGCATTGTTCACCAGGATGTCAACACCGCCGGTGTCTTTGGTGATTGCGGCGGATAACGAGTCGATGTTGTCGACATTACTCATGTCAAAGGCATAGGTCCACACCCGCCGGCCGGTTCCAGCCAGGTCTTCCCGGACCTGTTCCAGCCGGGGTTCATCCCGGGCCACCAGTGCGACGTCGGATCCGGCCTCGACCAAGGCGTGGGCGATGCCCAACCCGATGCCTTTGCTGCCGCCGGTTACAAGGGATATCTTGTCATGCAGGTTGAAGCTATCCATCCTCATTGCCTCCTGTGTTTCCGGGAAGAAATTATTCAAAGGGGCTTTACCCAGGCTCCTTGACCAGTCTTTCATAGAGCTTCACCTGGCGTTTCAACGCCCGGCGGTAAATTTCATGCCGCTTCGAATCCGGGTAACATGCATGCCCGATAAGACCCGGGATATCTTCCAGATTATCTGCGAACCCCAGGGCTTCGAAAGCCAACAGGGCTGTGCCGCGGGCGGACGGCTCCTGAATGGAGGAGATTCCGATCTCCCGGCCCAGCACGTCTGTGACGATCTGCAGCCAGACGGGTGATTTTCTGAGCGCACCGCCGCCTGCGACGATCTGAAAATCCGGCGGCAGAATTGTACTCAACCGGTCGAGTACCAGGGCTATGCGGCAGGCCACCGCCTCCATGCCGGCCCGCAGAATCTCCACCGGGGTGGTCGCCAGGCAGATCCCTTGGATAGCAGCCCGTGCCATGCCCTGCCACCCAGGGGCCCGTTCGCCGGCCAGAAACGGCAGCAGCGTCAACCCATGGCCATCCGGTTTTACCTCGCTTATCCGCTGGTCCAAGCTTGCCGGGTCGCCCAGCCGCAACGTCTGCTTCATCCAGGCGAAAACATTCCCGCCCTCACTCAGGGCCCCGCCGGGCAGCGAGCGAGCGCCATCCACCCGGTAGCACCACAGCCCCTCCGGCAGGTTGTCAACCGGCCCCTGAGTCACGGCCCGGAGAGCCGTGGTCGATCCCATGGTGAGGGCCACCCGGGAAGATGAAACACACCCGGTGCCGATGTTTGCGGCGGCGCCGTCGCCCACCGCAGAGAACCAGGGCAGCTCGCGAAGTCCGGGCCAGCGCGTGGCAAATTCAGGCCGCAGCCCCTGCTGCGGGGCACTGATATCGGTCAACGGCGACAGTTGACTCACATCTACCGGGAGCCCTGCCAACAGCTGTTCATCCCAAACCAGCCGGTTGCGATCCAGCAGTCCTGTCCACGAAGCCGCAGAGTAACTCACCCTGGTTTCCCCAAAGAGCCTCAGGGCCATATACTCCCCCAGCGAAACCCACCGGGCCACTTTACGCATCAGCTCAGGCCTGGTCTCCATAAGCCAGCATAACCGGGCCGGCAGGTAGCTGGAATGAAAATGACAGCCGGTGCGGGCATGAACCGCGCCCTCTTCAAACTCAAGACGCAACCGGCGGACCTGCTTTTCAGCACGGGTGTCGGCATAGGTGAAAATGGGCGTCAGCGGCCTTGCCTTCTGATCTATCCCCATGATATTGCCGACAAAGGTGCAGGCGGCGACACCGGCCGTCTTTTCTGCCAGCGGACCTGCTTCCGCCAGGACGGCGTCGATGCCTTCCCAGACGATTTGAAGCAATGCATCGGCATCGACCTCGGACGCACCTTGTCTGGAAGTCCGGATCGCATAAAATTTCCGCCAGCAGGCATTTGCCGTCGCTCTCCCCAGACGGTCGAACAGAAGCATTCGCACAGCCGAAGTTCCGATATCAATGGCCAGGATAAGCGGAGCTTCAACCCTTTCGGGCCTTATGAATTCAGCTTTTTCCATTCCCGCTTCCCGAACTACACCACATATGCCCCCTTGATAGCCGATACCGCCTGCTTGGCGTACCGTCTCAAGATTCCGGGCGGATGTCCTAAAGCCGGCGGGGACCAGCGCTTGCGGCGTTCGGCAAGCAAGGCTTCGGTTTCTTGGGAACTGAGGCGCACGTCCTTATGGCCGATGATATCCAGACTTCTTCCGGGGATATCGATGGAAATAAGGTCATCGTCTTCGACCAGGGCAATCGGTCCGCCGGCCACAGCTTCTGGACAGACATGTCCGATGCAGGGTCCCCGTGTGGCGCCGGAAAACCTGGCATCGGTAATTATGGCCGCATGGACAAGGCCGGGGTTGGTCATCAGGGCTTCGGTGGTCGCCAGTATTTCAGGCATGCCGCTGCC
>CAZONI010000222.1:0-2991 GCA_964581175.1 uncultured Desulfobacteraceae bacterium | reverse complement strand
AGATGGCAGGATAAAGGACTCCATTTGACCCCGGAGAGCGGGGTTGTTCAGAAAAGCGTTTCAGCCGGTTTCGCCAAACAACCTGAGATCCATGAGATGAGCAGGAAGGTTCCGCCGGCCGAAGAGACTGCAGGCCGCCCTCGTATCTTAGAAAGACGGCCCGATGAGAAGAGAAAGATAATAGGCTCTAATCATGATAGATTTATTGAAGAATCGCAGGCAGAAAGGGAAACGCCCAAGGAGCGATATATTTCGGATAGATGGGGAGATAAAGGAAAGGAGTTGGAATCACGTTCCGCATTGAGGTCCATACATAAGAGGGTTAGTCCGCCTCGAGTAGTCAAGAGGACTTTTACTCCCGCCATCCAAAGTGTCAAGAAGAGATAGACGCATCAAGGAAATGAAAAGCAGGATCTTGTTTTGAAACGCTGCGGTTGAACGGAAGAGGAAGAATGTCCGTGAAGGAAGAAAAAAGTCAGGGGATAGAGATATCCTTCAATGGATTGCTCAAGAAATTTTTTGGATCAACCAAGGTGCAAAGCAATTTTGCAGGTACTCCGACCATTCGAACTCTCCTAGAGGAATTCTGTGTTTCGTCGGAGCATCGCCAAAAGATTTTCGACAGAGATGGCAATGTGAGAAGTGACATAACCATACTCAAGAATGGTCGGAACATCGTGTTCTTGGAAGGTCTTGATACCGGACTGAATCAAGGAGACAAAGTGGCAATTTTCCCACCGGTATGCGGGGGATGAGTCGCAAAAGAGGGTTTCTCTGTTCCCCTGGCATGTCCCGTCGCAGACCGTGATGAGTTGATTCCTGCAAGGTTTTAGAATTAGAAGAAAGGGGAAATAGATGGCTAAAGGTCTAGTCATTGATATCGGCAGATGTACCGGTTGCGGATATTGTGAGTTAATGTGCTCTTTTATACACCACGGGGAATTTAATCCTCTCAAATCCGCGATCCACACAAATGTCTTTATTGAGAAATCTGCCGCGGTTCCGGTGGTATGTTACCAGTGCGAGGATCCATGGTGCCTTAAGGCATGTCCAGCAGGTGCTATTTCCATCGAAAATGAGCCAACTACGGGAATAAGAGTGGTTAAGGTGAATAAGGAGAGGTGTGTGGGATGCAAGATGTGCACTTTGGCCTGCCCGTTCGGCTGCATAGTCGTTTCTGACGGATGTGCCGAAAAATGTGATCTCTGCGGCGGCTATCCTGAATGTGTGCGTGTATGTCGTGCGGGAGCTATTAAATTTGAAGAGGCAGGGCAAGGTATTGCTGCCAAGAGGAAGAGTGTTGCTGAGCGCCTGTTGGGCTCTTATCAGGAGGATTAGTCATGTGGTACGGCTGGACTGGAAATGTGTTACGGGTAGACTTGAGTCAACCTCGGATTACTATCGAGGAACTTGATCGCCCAAGCGCAGAAAATTTCATAGGGGGAAGAGGACTGGGTATCAAATATCTCTATGATGAAATGGATCCGGCAATAGATGCGTTGAACCCCGGCAATAAACTGATTTTTGCTACTGGTCCATTGACGGGAACGGGCGCCCCGGCCGCAAGCCGATACATGGTTATGAGCAAGGGGCCTTTGACGGGAGCTATTGCAGAGTCAAGCGCAGGGGGTGCTTTTGCCACAGCGCTCAAATACGCCGGTTTTGACATGCTCATTCTGGAAGGCAAGGCCTCAATGCCGGTTTATCTTTGGATCAATAACGATCAAGTTGAGTTGAGAGATGCGACTCATCTGTGGGGGAAATCCAGCATTGAGACAGAAGAAGCCGTTATCGCGGAGACCGACCCGGATGCCAAGGTGGCATGCATCGGGCCGGCGGGTGAAAATTTGGTGCTTTTTGCATGCATAATGAATGACATGGGGAGGGCGGCGGGAAGATCCGGTGTCGGTGCGGTCATGGGGTCTAAGAACCTGAAGGCAATAGCGGTTCGTGGCACAGGTGGCTTGAAAGTTGCTGACGGCGTTGCTTTCCGAAAAGCAATCTATGAGGCATATAAAACTATTGATACAGAGGATACCGAGCATTTCCATCAACAGGGAACACCAGCGGTGTTGGCACTCGTCAAAGAATTCGGAGCCCTCCCAACGAGAAATTTTCAAACAGGCGTGAATCCTCAGTGGGAGAAACTGAGCGGAGAGACACTGGCCACGACCATAGCAACCAGACACAATATGGGGCTCGCATGTCCCGCGTGTCCAGTAGGTTGCGGGCGTGTAACCAGGGTTACGAATTCGAAGTTTTCCGGAAAAGGCGTAGGACCTGAATATGAGACTATAGGGTTGTTCGGATCGAGCTGTGAAACTAATGACCTGGAGGTTGTTTCTAAAGCCGGATTTATTTGTAATGAGATGGGCATGGACACCATTTCAGCAGGAGCGGCGATTGCTTGTGCTATGGAACTCTACGAAAAAGGGTATCTCACCGAGAAAGATGTGGGAATGCCTCTCAATTTTGGAAATTCTGAAGCCGTAATAAAATTGACCGAAGACATGGCGTTAAGAAGGGGATTCGGTAATGTCCTTGCTGAAGGGTCCTACCGCCTGGCTAAAAGATACGGACATCCGGAATTCTTCATGGGTTCGAAGAAATTGGATTTTGCCAGTTATGACCCGAGGGGTTTGCAGGGGATGGGGCTGGGCTACGCGACAAACTCCCGCGGTGCATGCCATATTCGAGGCGAAGTCCATGACCTTACACTCTACTCCGTTAAGCACTGGAAAATCACGAAAGACCACAATGTCGGTCCTGTTGACCCCCTTCGATGGGACGATAAACCACTTCTGGGGGCGGATGTGCAGGATTGGTTTTGTATCATTGATTCTTGCGGCATGTGTAACTTCATGTTTTTCTTAGCTTTGAATGAAGACCACGCGAGAGCGCTCATTGAATCTGCAACAGGGATTGATATGGGCGGGTATAAAGGTTTAATGAAAACAGGCGAAAGAATATTCAATTTGGAAAGACTTTTTA
>CAZONI010000221.1:0-3000 GCA_964581175.1 uncultured Desulfobacteraceae bacterium | reverse complement strand
CTATTTTTGAGGTTTCCTGCAAGACGGGTGAAGGACTGGATGCCTGGTATGAATGGCTCAAGCAAGAGGTCAAGGCCAGGAAGAAGGTCTGACAAGGAGATGGTGAAACGGACAAAAGGCGCAATCCAGGGGATTGTCCAGGGAGTAGGTTTCCGGCCTTTTGTCTATCAACTCGCGCATCGGTTTGACCTTGCAGGGTACGTTATCAATACAGCACAGGGAGTCCTGCTTGAAGTAGAGGGACCGGAGACCCGCATCGGCGACTTCTTTGAAGCAATAGTCTCCGAAACCCCGCCCCTCGCCCAGATTTCCGCCCTAGACCGATCTGAACTTCCGGTCCTGGGAGAACACTCCTTCAAGATCCGGGAAAGCAGGGCCGGTCTCGGGCGCTCAGCGCTCATCTCACCCGACGTGAGCATATGCCCTGACTGCCTCTCGGAATTGAGAAACCCGGGCGACCGGCGATATCGCTATCCATTCATCAACTGTACCAATTGCGGCCCCCGTTACACCATTATCCGCGATATCCCCTATGACCGGCCCAGCACCACCATGCAGAAATTTGAGATGTGCCCCACCTGCAGGGCTGAATACGATGATCCTTCCAACCGCCGCTTCCATGCCCAGCCGAATGCCTGCTGGAAATGCGGACCGCAAACCGCACTTCACGACCTTGACGGAAACCCCGTGCCCTGTTCTGATCCGGTACAGGAGGCAGCTCGGCTCCTGAGGGAAGGAGCCATCCTGGCGGTCAAGGGCCTCGGGGGCTTCCACCTGGCGGTGGATGCAGCCAATCACAAGGCAGTGGTTCGTCTCAGAAGGCGGAAACACCGTGAAGAAAAACCACTCGCCATCATGGTCCCGGACCTCGAAACGGCCCGGGAAATTGCCCGGCTTTCGGACGAAGAAGCCGCCATCCTTGCCGGCCGCCGGCGTCCCATCGTGATTCTCCGAAAGCGCCGTTCCCACGGTCTTTCCCCGCAGGTGGCGCCCAGGAATCGCTATTTCGGCATGATGCTCCCCTACACCCCTCTTCACTATCTCCTGATGGACGCCCCGTTCAGGGCGCTGGTTATGACGAGCGGGAACATGACCGAGGAGCCCATCAATATAGAAAACCACGCAGCATTCATAAATCTGAAGGGAATCGCGGACTTCTTCCTGGTCCATAACCGCGATATCTATCTCAGGAGCGACGATTCCATCGTGCGGGTTATCAACCGGGTCCCCAGACAGATCAGGAGATCCCGCGGGTATGTCCCTGCGCCCATCTTTCTTCCCGAACGCCTTCCCAAGCTTCCCCCGGTATTGGCCGTGGGAGGCGAACTCAAGAGCACCGTCTGCCTCACCAAAGAAAACCGGGCTTTCCTGAGCCAGCACGTGGGAGACATGGAAAATCTGGAAACCTTCGAATTCTTCCAGCTCACCATATCCCATCTCCAGAGAATCCTTGAAATCGAGCCTGCCGTCATCGCCCATGATCTCCACCCGGATTATCTCAGCTCCAGATTCGCCAGGGAGCAGGAGGACATCCCGCTCGTCTCAATCCAGCACCACCATGCCCACATTGTGAGCTGCATGGCGGAACACGGGACAGTGGGTCCGGTCATCGGCCTGGCCATGGACGGGACAGGGCTCGGAACCGATGCACGCATCTGGGGAGGAGAGATCCTTCTTGCGGACCCGGTCTCTTTCGAACGCAAGGCCCACCTGGACTACATCCCCCTCCCGGGTGGCGACGTCGCCGCGAAATTTCCCTGGAGAATGGCTCTCGTATATCTCCATCGGGCCTATGGTGACGAACTCTTTGACCTTGACATCCCGTTTGTGAGACACCTGGACGAGACCGAGGCTGGGATCGTCATCCAGATGGCCCGGCAAGGAGTCAATTCTCCCCTCACGTCGAGCTGTGGGAGGCTCTTCGACGCGGTAGCCTCTCTTATCGGACTGCGGGACAGAAACGCTTACGAGGGCCAGGCGCCCATTGAGCTGGAAATGCGCCGGCGCCGGGGAGAAACGGGGGAGTATCCCTGGCGGATGGAAAAAAGCGAAAATCTCCGGCGCCTGTTGACAGATGATCTGATCCACGGCATCGTAGAGGACCTGACTCATGGTACCTCGAAAGGCGTCATCAGCGCACGATTTCACAATACCATCATGCACATGCTTCGGGACTTATGCCGTCTCCTCAGGGAGGAAACCGGGATTGAGGAGGTGGCCATGAGCGGGGGCTCTTTTCAGAACGCCACGCTTCTCACCGGCCTGACGCTCATGCTGGAGCAGGACGGCTTTCGGGTCTACAGTCACCGTCTTGTGCCCTCCAATGACGGCGGACTTGCCCTGGGACAGGCGGTTTGCGCAGGTCTGCGGCTCAGAGAATGGAAAGGCAGGTATTATCAGAATGAAACACATGGATGAGTATCGCGACCGCGATGTGGCCCAGGCACTGTCCCGAAAGATCAAGGAAGCCTCGCAGAAACCCATTCGCCTCATGGAGATCTGCGGGACCCATACCATGGCCATCTTCAGGCACGGCATCCGCAGCCTACTGCCCGATACGGTCGACCTGGTGTCAGGCCCCGGGTGCCCCGTCTGTGTCACCGCCGCCGAAGACATGGACCGGTCCATAAAGCTGGCCGGCGAACCGGGGGTGATCGTCGTCACCTTCGGAGACATGTTCAGGGTTCCCGGATCAAGCTCGTCTCTCCAGGCGGAAAGGGCCAAGGGGTCCGATGTCCGTATGGTCTACTCCACGTTTGATGCGCTGGACATTGCCCGGAATAATCCCGATCATCCGGTGGTCTTCCTGGGAGTGGGATTCGAGACCACCGCTCCCACCGTGGCTGCGGCGGTGAAAACGGCGCGGGAGAGCAAACTCGAAAATTTCTTCGTCCTGTCGGCGCATAAACTTCTCCCTCCGGCAATGGATGCCCTGCTCTCAGGAGGCGATCTTGACATAGACGGGTTCATCTGCCCGGGTCATGTCACGACCATCATCGG
>CAZONI010000220.1:0-3058 GCA_964581175.1 uncultured Desulfobacteraceae bacterium | reverse complement strand
TGGGCTCGCCCACCTTCGGCGGCAATCCCCTGGCCTGCGCAGCCGCCATTGCCGCACTAAAGTATACCATAGAAAACGACCTGCCGGCCCGGATCAGAGAAAAGGGCGATTACCTGATGCAGAAGCTGCGGTTGCTGCAGAAGAAATATTCGATCCTGGTGGATGTCAGAGGCAAGGGACTCTTGATCGGCCTTGAATACCCCACACCGGAGATCGGCTGGGCGGTATCCAAAGGCCTTTTTAAGCGCGGGATTGTCACCGGCGGAACCCTCAATAACGCTAAAGTCAACCGCATCGAACCACCGGGAATTATCAGCTACGAAACCATGGATACCGTCATTGCCAGGCTGGATGACACGCTGGCCGAGGTAGAAAAGGAATTCGAAAGCTCTATCAGCGTTTGAACATCTGCAAGGAAAGGTGTCAACCATGCAAAAACAGGCCGAACTGGTCTTGAAAAACGGTGCTGTCTACACGGTGGACTCGCGCCGCGGCCAGGCCGCAGCCGTGGCAGTAAGCGGTAGGGGCATCATTTTCGTTGGAAGCGACGCAGGGGCTTCAGCCTATATCGGTCCCAATACCGAAGTCATCGATCTGGGCGGCAAAATGGTGCTGCCGGGATTTATCGACAGCCACGCACACGCCTCCTCCGCGTTTGATGAAAAAAAGACGTTAAACCTGCATGGTCTGAAATCACTGGCGGACTACCAGGCGGCGCTGCAGAAATTTGCCGCACACCGTCCGGACCTCGAGGTGATTTACGGCAGCGGTTGGGACAATATTGCTTTTCCGCCCGCGGGGCCGTGCAAAGGGGATTTGGACGCTGTCGTTGCCGACCGCCCGGTATCCCTGCATTCCAATGACGGTCATTCGATCTGGGTCAACAGCAGGGCCCTTGAAATCGCGGGCGTTACCAAAGACACGCCCGATCCGACAGGCGGTGTGATTGAAAGAGATCCTGCGACCCGGGAACCCAGCGGGACATTCCGTGAAAACGCCAATGACCTGATTCAAAATATGCTGCCGCCGTATACGGTTGCGCAGGTAAAGGATTCCATTCGCATCTTTGCGGCGGAAGCCGCCCGGGTCGGCATTACCACCGTGCATGACCCCCTGCTCCTATTTCCCGACAGCGAAGGCATGCTCTTGGGGTTTGGCGCCGCCCGGAACAATATGGTTGCCTATGAACAACTGGCGGAGAACGGAGAGCTGACCCTGCGCGTGCGGGGCTCTCTGCTTGCCGATCCCGCAAAAGGCGTCCCCCAGGTGCCGCAATTGGCCGCCGCCTGCGCCGGGCACACTCATCCGCTCTTTCAGGTTGCCGGCGCGAAAGTGTTTGTGGACGGGGTCGTGGAGGGCGGTACGGCCTACCTGCTGTCGCCCTATGCGCATCGGCCCGATTTCAGAGGTGCCCCGCTGTGGCGGCAGCAAGGCCTCAATGCGCTTTTCGAGGCGCTTGACCGGGAGAAACTACAGATTCACATCCATGCGATCGGCGACGCGGCCGTGCGCATGGCGCTCGATGCACTGGCATATGCCCGTCGCCAAAACGGTCAGCGGGACGCAAGACACCTGATGACCCACCTGCATGTCGTGGATTATGGAGATATTTCGCGTTTCGCCGCCCTGGGCGTCATAGGGGTCCCCCAGCCGTTCTGGCACGTAAAAGGAGAGTATTTTCGGGAGCTCGAGGTAAAATACCTGGGGCGGGAACGGGCGGAAAAAGAATATCCCATGAAAAGCTTCATGAACGCCGGTGTAACGCTTGCCGCAGCCAGCGATTATCCCGTGCAGGTTCCCAGCCCGCCGCTGGAAGGCATCCAGATGGGAGTGACGCGCTGTCTGCCGGGTGAAACGGATCCCAGCGAGATCCTGGGGCCTGAAGAGCGAATGTCCCTGGCTGATATGATCGCCGCTTTTACCATCAACGGGGCGTATGCCAATTTTCTTGAAAACGAGACAGGATCCATCCAGGCCGGCAAGAAGGCCGACCTTGTGGTGCTTGAGAACAATCTGTTTGAACTGCCCGTATCGGAAATCGCCGGCACAAGAGTGCTCATGACGCTCTTCGAAGGCCGGACAGTATTCCGGGATGCGGGATTGTAAATCAGTACACCTGTGAAATATTGAAAGGAGCAGTGTATGAAAAAGATATTTATTATCGGCGTCGGCGCCCAGGGAAGTACCATTGCCAAACGGCTGGATGAACATCCGGGCGTATCGGAAATCATATGCGCGGATTATGACAGTGCGGCCGCCCGGAAACTGGCTGCGTCCCTGAAAAAAGCGAAGGCACTGTCTGTGGATGCCCGCGAAGCAACCAATGTGATAAATGCTGCTGCAGGCTGCGACCTGGTGGTCAACGGTCTGCCTCTCGAGTTTGACCTCACAATCATGGAAACGGCGCTTGCGGTGAATGCCTCTTACATGGATATGGCCGGTCCCATGGAAGCAATAGGGTTTGTGGAAAGCTACCGGCTGATATTTTCGGAATGGCACGAAAAATTCAGGAAAAAGGGACTTACGGCCCTGGTCGGGTGCGGTTCATCGCCTGGGCTTGCCAATATCATTGCCAGGGAATCCGCGGAGAAACTGGAATCCTGTGATCAAATCGGCATTTATGTTTACGAGGGGGTGTGGGCCAGGCGGTTTACCCCTTTCTGGTGGTCGCCGGAAGTTGCCCTGACGGACATGGCCTATTCCACATTCCGGTTTGAAAACGGCAAGATTGTCACCGATGTGCCGTTTAGCCGCCCGGTGAAGATGAAATTCAGGGGGATCGACGGGGGGGTGCGCATGGTCGACCATGAGCATGATGAGCCGGTGACTATGGGATTGCTGGCCGACAAGGTGCTCAAAGGCGTCAAAAACGTGGAATTCAAATACGGCGGCCCGCACATTGAGCTTTCCGAATCGCTGTATAACATGGGACTGCTTTCGAACGAAGCGGTAACCGTCAACGGCGCCGACATTGCGCCGCTGGACCTGGCTCTGAAATTGTGCCCCCCGGCACCCAAATTCCCGGACGAAATCAAGGCCATCCTTGATGAAGGTCTGG
>CAZONI010000219.1:0-3123 GCA_964581175.1 uncultured Desulfobacteraceae bacterium | reverse complement strand
CACGAGGACAGCCTGGGTCCTCCGGAAAAGACCATTGCCGTAAAATGCGACAACTGTGTGGAGCGCCAGTCACAGGGACTCATTCCCGCATGCGTGGAGGTCTGCAAATGCGGCGCCCTCACGTTCGAGGAACAGAGCAGTTCTCTGAAGAGAAAAACGGACGAAATGGCAAGGCGGGTTTCCGCAGGGGCTGAAGAGCGCGGAGTGAGCGAATCTCCGGGTTTCGTTCTCCTGAATACGGTGAAAAGGATCAATGTCGAACTGTCCGGGCGCAACGCCTGAGCGACACGTTTTGAGGAGGGATGCCATGAGCGATAAGACCAGGAAATATGAGAAATATACCATTACGCGCGACGGTCAGTTGATGCTCGGCAGAGCGGAACAGGAACAGATCGAGACCGTGTGGGATCGCTTTCAGGACCAGCTGCCCCAGTGCGGGTATTGTGAGATGGGACTGAGCTGCCGCAATTGCGTTATGGGACCCTGCCGGGTGGATCCGTTCGGTGAAGGGCCGCAAAAGGGGGTGTGCGGCGCTGATGCGGACATAATCGTTGCCCGCAATCTCGGACGCATGATAGCGGCCGGCGCTGCGTCCCATTCCGACCACGGCCGTGACCTGGTGGAGGTACTGGAGAAGGTAAGCCAGGGGAAGGCCCCGGGATACGAGATCGCCGATCCCGAAAAACTCATGCGTGTGGCAGCAGAATACGGAATAACTACGGAAGGGAAGGATACCTCCGCCGTGGCAGGCGAACTGGCATTTGCCATGCAGGAGGACTACGGCACACGGAAGAAAGGCCTTCAACTCATCTCCCGGGTGCCCAAAAAGCGTCGGGATACGTGGGAAAAGCTGGGCATCACCCCGCGGGGCATCGATCGTGAGACATCGGAAATGATGCACCGCACCCACATGGGAGTGGACAACGATTGGCTGAACCTGCTCCTCCACGGCTTGCGGAACGCGCTTTCCGATGGATGGGGAGGCTCCCTCATCGCAACAGAGGTTTCCGATATCCTGTTCGGCACGCCGAAACCTGTTAATTCCACCGTCAACATCGGGGTCCTGAAAGAAGACCAGGTCAATGTCGTCGTGCACGGACACAACCCGGTTGTCTCGGAAATGATTCTCCAGGCAACGGAAGACGAAGACCTGATCCAGCTTGCTAAAGAAAAAGGCGCCGCCGGGATCAACCTGACGGGCGTGTGCTGCACCGGCAGCGAGCTCCTCATGCGCCATGGCATTCCCATGGCCGGCAATCATCTCATGACCGAACTGGTGCTCGTGAGCGGCGCGGTTGAGATGATGCTCGTGGACTACCAGTGCATCATGCCTTCCCTCGGGCATACGGCCAAGTGCTTCCACACGCTCATGATATCCACCAGCGACAAGGCCAAGTTTCCCGAAATGGAGCATAATGAATTTCATCCGGAAAATTCCAGGGAACTGGCCCGGAATCTGATCAGGAGAGCGGTGGAGAATTTTGCGAACCGGAATCCGGACCGGGTCTACATCCCGGTTGAGCCGGTCAAGTACATGTCCGGGTTTTCGGTGGAGGCGATTCTTTCCGCCCTCGGCGGCACGCCCGATCCCCTGATAGACGCTCTGAAGGCCGGAAAGATCAGGGGAGCAGCAGGGGTCGTGGGATGCAATAATCCCAAGATCAAACAGGATTACGGGCACGTAACCCTGACCAAGAGGCTCATCGAGAATGATATCCTCGTCCTGGACACGGGATGTGCGGGCATAGCCAATGCGAAGGCGGGCCTGAAGGTGCCAGAGGCCATCAAGTTTGCCGGACCCGGTCTCAAGGAGGTGTGCGGCGCCCTCGGAATCCCGCCGGTCCTCCATGTGGGAAGCTGCGTGGATAATGTCCGTATCCTGGTTCTGGCCGCGGCCCTTGCCAATACCTTAGGGACGGATATCAGCGATCTTCCTCTGGCCGGCGCCGCCCCCGAGTGGTATTCCGAGAAGGCCGCTTCCATCGGGGTCTACGTGGTGGCCTCAGGTATCTACACCGTGCTCGGTCCGATGCCCCCGATTACCGGGAGCGTCAACGTGGTCAAGACGGTGACCGAAGGCCTCAACGATGCGGTCGGCGCCTGCTTTGCCGTGGAACCCGATCCGGAAAAAGCGGCCCTCCTGATCCGGCGCCACATCGAGCAAAAGAGAAAAGCCCTGGGCCTCCCCTCACTGGACATCTAGCCAGGAAGGATCGAATGCTTATATTTTTCGGACGAGTCTGGCCCAGGTCTATGAGGGCATAAGGACTGAGTAATCACACTGGAATATTGTTGCAACCGTTTTTCGAGCGTTCCGATGGTCTTCCCATTTGGGGAAGATCATCAGACCATTAGAATAACTTGATGGCTCGGCGCCGAACGCCCGAGCCATCACGCTGTGGATCGCCATTCGCTGGCTGTCAGGCCCTCAACGGTCAGGGATCAGGGATGGTAGGGATGGGGATGTAATCCTCAAATCTATTCTCAATTGATAGCAATGAAAACAAATTTACCGTGACATTGCCCTTGACACACAAGGTGAACTCTCATATAGTCCAAAACCGAAAAAGGAAGTTCTTATCACCTCGCCTCACCTGACATGCATCCATCGGTCGGGTATTAACAGAATGCTTTCGATTCCACAAAATGATTTAACCCGATTCAACAAAGCTTTACTACAACGCGCAGTCCCTGGGACTTTCCACGTCCATTACCGGAAATGGCTCCGGTATTTTCTTGATTTTTGCAGGAAATACCCGCCTCCTGATGCCAAATCCGAGCAAATTCGCTTATTCATCGAAAAGCTCCGTTCTAAAAAACAAACTCCGCAGCAATGCTCCCAGGCCGCACACGCGATTTCCCTCTATTTTGAATCGCAGAAATGGAAAAATTACCGCCAACCCGCCTCAAGTCAGACAAAGCCCCCAACACTTGCTTCCTCCGCAAACCCGCCGCCGAAGGTGCGAAAGACCAATGATGCTGTGGCAAGTACCGGGATCTCAGCTATTCAAAAGGCAGTCGTTGCTGAACCTTTCTCTTCATTTGGTGTATCAGCTGGAAAGCGTTATAACGAATGGCGCTGTCTGGAAAAATCCAAATCACCGGCATGGGACCATGCCATCG
>CAZONI010000218.1:0-3134 GCA_964581175.1 uncultured Desulfobacteraceae bacterium | reverse complement strand
AATCGCTCATAAAGGTAATCACTCCACTGGGATTCACACGAACACCTCCCTTACCACCACCGCTCTATTTATTTTTAAGGGAAGCAGAGTCAAGTGGTCAAGTGAAAACCTTTACCTTGACGTAAAACTGTGGGATAAAAGGTTTGATCTTCGGTACAATTTGTGATATCCAAAACCGCTGTCTTCATGGGAAGTTGTGCAAGCTCTAAAAGGGCACGGAAAGTGAGAACTATAAGGAAAGGAGAGATGAAATGACCGCGAAATTGATAAAAGGAACGGAAATACGAGAAGAGATCCTCAAAGAGATCGAGGAGGAAGTCAAACAAATAAAGGAACAGCATGGGAAGGTCCCCGGTCTGGTTACTATTCTTGTGGGCGAAAATCCCGCTTCCGTGTCGTATGTCACATTGAAGGTAAAGACGGCAAACCGGGTAGGGTTCCACGAGATCCAGGACAACCAGCCGGAAGATATTTCCGAGGAAGATCTGTTGGGCCTGATCGATAAGTACAATAACGATGGGAGTATCCATGGCATTCTCGTGCAATTGCCCCTGCCCAAACACATTGACGAGAAGAAGGTCCTGAATGCGATAGACCCTGACAAGGATGTGGACGGTTTTCATCCGGTCAACGTGGGGCGTTTGATGATAGGCGGAGCAGAGGTCAAATTCCCTCCATGTACCCCCGCCGGAATCCAGGAGATGATTGTCCGTGCCGGCGTTGAGACCAGCGGCGCGGAGGTGGTAGTTGTAGGCCGTTCCAACATTGTCGGGAAGCCCATTGCCAACATGATGCTCCAGAAAGGGCCCGGTGCCAACTCCACGGTCACGATTGTGCATACGCGGACCAAAGATCTGGCTGCCCACTGCAAGCGGGCGGATATTCTTATCGTTGCCGCCGGCGTTCCCGGGTTGGTCAAGCCCGAGTGGATCAACCCAGGGGCATGCGTTATTGATGTCGGTGTGAACCGTGTGGGAGAGAAGATCAGTGAGAAGACCGGAAAGAAAGTAGCCATTCTTCGCGGGGATGTGGATTTTGATGCCGCCAAGGAGATTGCAGGGTGGATCACTCCGGTACCGGGAGGCGTTGGTCCCATGACCATTACCATGCTCATGAAAAATACTCTGAAATCGCTTAAGTTCCATCTCGGTATCGCATAGTTCCGCCAGGCGCAAGGCACGTGCCTTAAAGAGCAATAAAGCTTATGAGGAGTGGATAATGCCGAATACCGTTGTGGTAGGAACCCAATGGGGTGATGAAGGAAAGGGAAAAATCGTTGACCTCCTTACCGCGGAAGCGGACCTTGTAGTTCGATTTCAAGGAGGAAACAACGCCGGACACACCCTTGTGGTGAAGGGAAAGAAGTTCATCTTTCACCTCATCCCGTCGGGAATCCTCTATAAAGGGAAGAAGTGCCTCATCGGAAACGGCGTGGTGGTAGACCCCGGAGTCCTGCTGGAGGAGATCGAGGAGTTGGCCCGGGCGGGAATAGAAGTGGGACCTGAAAGACTGGGTCTCAGCGAAAAGGCCCATATTATCATGCCGTACCATAGGGCTGTGGACCTGGCGAGGGAAGAGGCAAAAGGGAAGGAAAAGATCGGGACCACCGGCCGCGGTATCGGTCCCTGCTATGAAGACAAGGCGGGACGAACAGGCATCCGTGCAATTGATCTGACCGAGCCCGAGACCCTGAAGAAGAAGATAAGAACCAGCCTGAAGGAGAAGAACTTCTATCTCGAACGATTCCTGGCGGGGAAAGCGCTGGATGCCGAGGCCGTCCTCACAGAAGCCCTCGGCTTTGGAGAGAGACTTTCACCGTTCCTGTGTGATGTTTCTCTGGAGCTGGAAGAGGCGTTGCAGGAAAGCAGGAATATCCTCTTTGAAGGGGCACAGGGCACCCACCTTGATATCGACCACGGTACCTATCCCTTTGTCACGTCGTCCAACCCGGTGGCCGGCGCCGCCTGTGCCGGCGCTGGCATCGGTCCCGGGCAGCTTCATCATATTGTGGGCGTGGTAAAGGCTTACACCACCCGTGTCGGAGCAGGGCCGTTTGTGACCGAGCTGACGGACGAGACAGGGAATTTCATCCAGGAACGGGGAATGGAGTTCGGGGCCACCACCGGTCGACGAAGGCGCTGCGGATGGCTCGATCTGGTCGTGTTGCGTGATTCGGCTCGGTTCAACGGTCTGAACAGTCTGGCCATCACCAAACTGGATGTCCTGGCCGGCCTTGAAATCCTGCGTGTCTGCATCGGCTATGAACTGAAAGGGCGGAGGATTCCGTCGCGGCCGGCGAGCCTGGAAAGATTCGCGGAATGCGTACCCATCTATAAAGAACTCCCGGGGTGGCAGACGGACATATCAGGGGTCCGGCGATTGGAGAATCTGCCTGTCCAGGCCCGTGCATACCTTGATTTGATCCAGGAAGAAACCAGAGTTCCCCTCTCCATCATCTCGGTAGGCGCGGGACGGGAAGAGACCATCATGATACAGAATCCGTTCCACAGATCATAGCTTACGGCACGTGATAAGCGGCCGCTTTTCGTTTACCATCAGCTATGAGCTGTCACGTATGTCCTGATACTTTACCATGTCTACCTACGACAAGAAATATGATGTGATTGTTGTGGGCGCCGGTCACGCCGGGTGTGAGGCGGCGCTTGCTGCGGCCAGGATGGGACATCCTACCCTGCTGCTCACCATGAACCTGGACCACATCGGGGTGATGAGCTGCAACCCGGCGATCGGGGGCCTGGCCAAAGGGCACCTCGTCAAGGAGATCGATGCCCTCGGAGGAGAGATGGCCCATACTGCCGACCTGACCGGCATTCAATTCAGGCGGCTCAATACAAGGAAAGGACTGGCGGTCCAGGGTTCACGCTCACAAAATGATCGGGACCTCTACCGGAAGAGGATGAAGTCGGTCCTTGAGGCACAGGTCAACCTGGATATCCGCCAGGCAACGGTGCGTGAACTCCTGGTCAGGGACGGTTCGGTATACGGTGTGGAGACCCAGATTCACGAGCGATTCCGGTCAAAGGCGGTCATCCTGACTACCGGAACCTTCCTGGGGGGGCTGATCCATATCGGCCTCGATCATTTCCCTGCGGGCCGCATGGGTGATCCGCCGT
>CAZONI010000217.1:0-3149 GCA_964581175.1 uncultured Desulfobacteraceae bacterium | reverse complement strand
GTATCGTGGCGATCTTGCTCTCCGATTGGTAATGAATTTTCATGGGGTCCTCCTTGCCGGCAGGTCAAGACGTTGCTTGACTCATGCATGGTGTAGGGGTCACAAGCAGGTAAGCCGCGTGCCGAAGGCTGAGGATTGATAACTCAGGTGCGCTCTTTCACCCCCATTCTAACCAGGAATCGTTCCAGAACCTCATACGGTTGCGCCCCGACCAGCCTCTCATCCTGCATCATGAAAGTCGGCACCGCGGTGACGCCCATCCGGCGGGAACGGGACCAGTCCGCGTCCACTGCCTCCTTGAAGCGTCTGTCGCACGCGATACTTTTCACTTCTTCCCCCGGCAAACCCGCGGATTCCGCAACTTCGATCAGCACGGGGATTTCCGCGATGTTCTTTCCATCAACAAAATACGCCCGGAACGCGAGATGGTGGAATTCCTCTCCCTTTCCCTGGGACTCCGCCCACTTTCCCAGCTCCTGGGCAAGTCGGCTGTTGTAGGTCATCTTGCGGTCGTTGTAAGGCAGGCCCTCTTGCTTAGCCACGGATTTCAGGCGCGCAGCCGCTTCCGCGAGATCAACGGATCGGCCCCGGAACAGATCCTCCAGGGACCTCCCCTCCATGGGTGTTTCGGGGTGAAGCGGAAAAGCCGTCCACCGTGCTTCCACATTATACGTCTGTTTAAGTCGTTCGATACGCCCGGTAACGAAGTAGCACCAGGGTCAGATGTAGTCCGAAAACACTTCCAGGATGGTACTCATAGTGATATTTCCTCGCTTAATTTATTGTAATGGCATATCTTATCATAATAACATCGCTGAAACAAAACCTACAAATAACCTACTGAAATCACTACATGCGGTCAAGATTTTATTTCGCTGATTTTCTCTCAAAAAGACAGAAGTGGCGTCTGTGCGAATGGGACCTCTTACCAGGCTGAACCGCGCCCTTAATCGCTCATGAGGCAAGGGAAGAGATATTTCAAGGAGGTCAGGAACTGTCCTTTGTCTGACTCTCCGTTGGTTCGGTGAGGGATCCGGGTTAGACCTTTCCGAATATATATTTGGCGATGAGGTCCTCGAGACTGACGGATGGTTCGGTCTGCGTTATTTTGCCTCCCTGCTTCAGCAGTTGGTCATCCCCGCCCGAAGAAATCCTGATGAATTTATCTCCGATCAGACCGTTGGTCTTGACGGAGGCAATGGAATCCGTGGTGAGTTCGATGCCTTTGCGGATAGCGAGAGAGACCACCGCAACCTGGTCCTCTGCATCAATGTTGATCCGGTCAACCGTGCCGACCTCCACTCCCGCCATATCGACGGACGCACCGGGTTTCAATCCCTCGACAGATGAAAAGCGCGCGGTAACCTCGTAGTAGCCGTTGTCGAACGGGTTGAGCTTTCCGAGCTTCACGGTCAGGTAGCCCACACACAGGATCCCCATAAAGACGAATAAACCCACCATGGTTTCTGTGGTATATTTTTTCATCGCACGTCTCTCCTCTACTGTCTTGAAAATGGTTTTGCGAGAAGCTCTTGCTGTTCCCTGGCCTGCATGGCCAGAGTAGTGAGTTCCGCTCCCGACTGACCCTTTGCCAGCCCGGCACGAATGCAGAAGCAGGAACAGGCGTCGGGGTCGTCAGGAGTGTCGAAGACATCTTGACATTCCAGCACATTCGACAGCTCCCCGAGCAAGGTCTTTGTCCTCTCCCTGTCCATGTGAGGGAGCACGCTCAATATTTCGCCTCTGCCGTAGCGGGATGAGATCCCCATGATGCCGATATACTTATCAATGGCCTCGGCAAGACATCGGATGATCTTCTGGACTGCGATCTGACCCAACTGCTGATCCAGTTTCTCCAGGTTGTCAATGGAGAAGAGGATCACAGTGAAGTCTTCTGCAGCGCGCATGGGACTGAACTCATGCTGATACTGCCGCTCGAAACTCTCCTTGGTTTCGAGCCCGGTCAATTCATCTTTCAGGGACCTCAGACTGCTGATGAACTCTTCGATCAGCGGGTGATCGAACTTTTCAAGCTCGAACGGAGAGCCCTGGAAGATGACTTTGCCGTCATAGAGGATGGCTATTCGATTGGAGATGAAGAAGATGTCGGGAATGTCGTGGCTCACCACCACGGCCGTAAACCCGAAACGTCTCTGGTAGTGTGCCACCATGCCCAGCACGGCGTTTTTTCTGATGGGATCCAGCCCGGTGGTGGGTTCATCAAACAAAACAATGTGCGGCTCAGTAACGAGGGCCCTTGCCAGGGCGACCCTTTTCTGCATGCCCCCCGAGATCTGCGAGGGATACTTGTGGGTGACCTCGGAAAGCTCCAGCTGCTCAATCTTCGACATTACCTTCTGCTCGGTCTCGTCTTTCCCGAAAAGACCTTTCTCCACGATCGGGAGGGCAATATTTTCATATACCGTCATGGAATCGAAGAGTGCGTTGTTCTGAAACATATAGCTGAACCGGCGTTTCATCTCCCGCTGCTCACGCCTGTTCATATCCCGAAGCCTTGTTCCTCTGAAATAGATCTCCCCTTCGTCCGGTTCGAGGAGGCCGATGATGTGTTTGAGCGTGACACTCTTTCCCACGCCGCTTTTTCCGATGATGGTCGTGGTCTGCCCTTCGTAGATGGAGAGATCTACTGCGTCCAGAATACGCCGGTTTCCGAGCGCCTTGCTTACCCCTTTTAATTCGATCATCGGTTCAGTCATGACTTTTCACAGCAAAAAGGTGGTCAGTACGTAATCCACAACCAGGACCAGGACACAGGACAGGACCACACCCCTGGTGGTGGCGAGGCTCACTCCCTTGGCGCCGAAACCGCCCGGTCTGAGATGGGTGAAATAGCCCTGGTAGCAACAGACGACGGATACCACCAGGGCGAAGACCACGGCCTTGATGAACCCGCCTGCGATATCCTCCATGCCCAGAGTGCTTTGTATGCGATAGAAATAGGCACCGGAGTTGAGATGCAGCAGCAAGACTCCTGAAAGCCATCCCCCCAGGATCCCGACGGTGTCAAATATGGCGGTCAACAGAGGGAAGCTGATGAGAGAAGCTGCGATGCGGGGACTCACGAGAAAGCGGAGAGGATTGATGTCCATGGTATCAAGGGCATCGATCTGTTCCGAGATGCGCATGAT
>CAZONI010000216.1:0-3258 GCA_964581175.1 uncultured Desulfobacteraceae bacterium | reverse complement strand
CATATCATCAAAATGTGCAAGTGGATCAAGAAGGAAAAGAAACATTTCAAGCTGACTGTGCAGGGAAGGAAAATTGTAAAGCGAGGAGGGCTTTCGATCAATGATTTTTGGACCCTATTCTCCGTATTCACGAGGGAGTTCAATTGGGGGTTTCAGGATGGATATCCCCAAATATGGATCGTGCAGAGCGGGTTTGTTTTTTCTCTCTACCTGATGCATCAAATGGCCCGGGAATTTGTTGACGCCGATGAGATAGCGGATGGTTTCGTGCGGGCATTCCCCCTTTCCCTGGATGAGGCAGAGAATGAGGGCCCCTATTTTTCCATTGACCCGCTGAGGACGGTGAAAGACTGTTTCAAGCTGAGGTTTCTGGAGCGGTTTTGCGAATATTTCGGTCTTGTTACTATCCGTCGGAAAAAACGAAAGATCCACGATACAAAGATGCTGGTCAAAAAGAGCGATTTCTTTGACCGCTTCATTCAGTGGAGGATATAGCCGATGGTGAGGGATGGGTTTGCTGTTGTTGCGTCAAATCGAGATCGACCATGTACGGAAAGTGGTCTGACGGGTAACGCCCGTTGAAATGGTCGTGGAGGACGACGGCGTCCAATACCCTTAAATGACGGCTCACCAGAATCCAGTCTATGCGCCCGTCTTGCGGAATTCCCTTGAAACCGTGATGAGTGAAGCCATTTACTCCCAGCTCCCGGTCAAGAACCTGCCAGGTATCCTGCAGACCAATCTCTTCACTTCCCAGCAGTTGATGGACTCTCGAACCGGGGATATCGTTGAAATCTCCCATCAGGGCCACCGGCCCTCTCTGTTCTTTCACCCAGGCGGCGATGATTCCGGCCTGTTCGTATCGGGCCTCGGCCCCTTTGTTGTCCAGATGGGTCACCGCAACCCGAAGCTTTTCTCCCGATCTCCGTACAAGGACTTCGGCGTGATTGAACATCCTCGGAAAGGCACTGTCCCAGTCCTTGCTCCGGTGAATTTCAGGGGTCTTTGAAAGCCAGAATTCCCCACCGCCGGTAATCTCGAAATCCTCTCCGCGCACAAACAGGGTCGGGTACTGGGAGACACTGTCAACGGTGCGGTTCGGGGCGTGCAGGAGATATGCGGGAAGATTGTCCCTGAGATACAGAAGCTGGTTCCATCGGCCTTCCTGGGTTCCAATGATATCCGGTTTGTATCGGTCGATTATCCTGACAACCAGATCTTTCCGGTACGCCCAGGCGTTTTGACCGTCCCGGTCGTTCTCAAATCGGATATTGAAGGTCATGATGCGCATTTTCCAAACCTTTAACCCCCATTTCTCACGGGCAATCTATTGCGGCGGCGGATAGCCCCATGTCTACTGCGTTGCGCTCAAAAAAAGACCTCAACGTACTGAAGGAGTACGCTTTCGTCCATTTTTCTTCGCGCGCCTTGTATCCACGTGACTTTCCACCGCTTCATTACGAAGACCCGTGAGAAATGCGGGCTAATAAGGAGAATCCCACAGGTTTCACTCGAAGTCAATGGGCATCAGAAAAGGAAAACCGGCCACGTCATGTTTTCCATCAAGGCTGTCAAAAATATGCCGAAAGTCCGGGCAGGGGAGGGGTTTCATCGGGAATAATAGCTTCACCATTTGAGCTCGAATCTGCTATAATGCTATAAGAAAGAAAAGATAAACCAGCTCTTGCGGATGGGTTGGGATAATCGCTTCCCACGAAGTGTGGAGGATACCCTGGGCTGGACGAAAAGCACAGGTGGAAAGGGAAGGAAAAGGTCCTTGACTGCTCGGTGGCATGCAAATTGCTCTTCTTCCAAGCAGAAGCCCAGGGACCAATCCGGTCCGGCAAGGAAAGGAGAGAGCCATGAGGTCGGCATTCCATCTCCTGGAGAGCCTGTGCGAGAATATACAGGAACGCAGCCGCGGTTCCCCCGTCCCCTTCCATGCGTTTCTTGAACTTTCCGCAAAAAAACCCGCACTTATTTTCCGGGATATCTTCCAGGTATTCCACGACATGGTTGAAGGGTATGTCGGCAGCGGTGTCGATGAATATCCTGATGATCCCGAATCCATAAGCTTCGTGTATTATGATTGCCGCAGACTGTTTGTGGAAGGATCAGATCATCCCTTTTTCGCGGACAGACTCTTTGCCAACAGGTTTGTAAATCACGTTGCTTCCTTCCGAAGGGGCGCCCAGCAGAACAGGATCTACATCTTCGAGGGACCTCACGGCTGTGGGAAAAGCACTTTTCTCAACAACCTCCTCCTGAAATTCGAACAGTTCGCCAACACTGAGGATGGGGCCTCCTACGAGACGGTGTGGCGTCTCGACAAAAAAGAACTCGGTTCCCGCACGGAGACCGAGGCGCACGCACTGCTCCTGCAACTCAGGGCCCTGGCGGATGAAGACCCGCTCGTACCGGTTGGGGATACCAGGGAGCGGTTGATGGGCCTTTCGCGCAGCGAATACCTGGAAATCCCGTGCCCGAGTCATGACAACCCGCTCCTTCTGATCCCCAAGCCCTACAGGAGAGATTTCCTTAACAAGCTTATTGCAGACGATGCTTTCAAGGAAAAGCTCTTTTCCGAAAAACAGTATGAATGGGTTTTTCGCGCCAATCCCTGCACCATTTGCATGTCTCTCTACAACGCGCTGCTCGACCTCCTTGATTCCCCTGCCCGGGTGTTTGATATGCTTTTTGCCAGGAGATACCAGTTCAACAGGCGCCTCGGAGAAGGCATAAGCGTCTTCAACCCGGGAGACAAGGGCCCCAAGAGCAATGTCCTTACCGACCCCTTCCTCCAGAATCAAATGAATCACGTGCTCCGGGACGGTCACCGGGTCAGGTACCTCTATTCAAGATACGCGAAAACGAATAACGGTGTCTATGCTCTGATGGACATAAAGGACCAGAACAAGGAAAGGCTCGCTAACCTGCACGGGATTATCAGTGAAGGGGTGCACAAGGTGGAGGACATAGAAGAAAATGTGAATTCTCTTTTTCTGGCACTGATGAACCCGGAGGACCGTGACAAAATTGGTGAGACACAGTCCTTCTCGGATCGCATTGTGTACATAAAAATCCCGTATGTGCTCGATTACAATACAGAAGTCAAGATATATGAGGGTATTTTCGGAGAGGCGATTGAGCGGGACTGCCTCCCGCGGGTTCTCCAGAACTTCGCGAAAGTCATCATTTCAACAAGATTGACGGCAGAGTCGGCGGGAATGCTTGAATGGATAGGCAGCTCGGAGAAAT
>CAZONI010000215.1:0-3319 GCA_964581175.1 uncultured Desulfobacteraceae bacterium | reverse complement strand
TCCTCGCACATATGGAAAAGAAGAAAAACGATAAACATAAAAGAATTATAGAGGCGGCGACACGGATATTTGCCCGGAAAGGATTTTTTCAGGCGAAGATATCAGATATCGCGAGAGAGGCCGGTGTTGCCGACGGCACCATTTACCTTTACTTCGACAACAAGGATGACATCCTCATTTCCCTCTTCGAGGAAAAGATGAAGGCGGTCCTAGACAACATGATATCGAGTCTCGCCAGGGAGACTGATCCGGTCAAAAAACTCCAGGAGTTTGCCCTGACGCACCTGAGGTTGATAGAAGAAAATAAGGATGTGGCCGAAATCATCCAGGTGGAACTCAGACAGAGCAGCAGATTCATGAAGGAATACAAGAATGAGCGATTTGCCCAGTACCTTGATTTGATAGGAGACATTGTACGGGAGGGACAGGAAAGGGGCGTCATCAAAGCGAGCGTTGTTCCCGGTATTGCCAAAAGGGCTTTTTTCGGAGCTCTGGATGAGATGTCGAGATTCTGGGTATTGTCAAGCCGAAAGGAATATGATATTAGAACTGCTGCCCAACAAATCAGCAGTTATTTTCTGGCCGGCATATCCGTTGTGCAGACATAACCTGCACCTGAAAAGTCACAGAGTGCCCATCCGAAAAGAGATCTTGGGCACGAACGAGGTTCCACTCCAGAAACGAGGTTTATGCTTGCTTGCATGAAAGGAGGACAAAGTGAATATTATCGTTTGCTTAAAACAGGTACCCGATACAGAGACGCAAATCAAGATTGCCCCGGACGGCAAGTCCATCGTCACGGACGATATCAAGTGGGTCATGAATCCGTACGATGAATTCGGCGTGGAAGAGGCGCTCCGGCTGAAGGAGAAATTTGGCGGCGAGGTGACGGTCGTGGGGCTGGGGCCGAAGCGTGTCACGGAGTCTATCCGCACGGCGCTGGCAATGGGAGCTGATAAAGGCATTCTCATCTCTGACGACGCGTTGGCCGGCAGTGATTCCCTGGGAACTGCTAAAGCCCTGGCGGCGGTGATCAAGGATCTCGAGTACGACATTATCTTCACCGGGCAGCGGGGTATTGATGATGATATGGGAGTTGTGGGAGCATCGGTTGCGGAACTACTTGGAATCCCTCAGCTGTCACTTATCCTGAAGGTGGAGGTCGCGGAAGATGGGCAGTCGGTCAAGGTCCAGCGACCGGTAGAGGGGCAGAACCTTGTCCTGGAATCCAGTCTTCCGGCGCTGATTACCGCGCAAAAGGGCCTCAATGAGCCCAGATACGCTTCACTTCCCGGCATCATGAAGGCAAAGAAGAAACCTTTGGAAGAAAAAACTCTTGCAGATCTTGGCATGGATCCGTCACAGGTCGGCCAGGGTGCAAGGAAACAGAAGATCATTGCGCTGTCGTCACCTCCGGAGAGAGCAGCCGGGAAAATTATCGCGGGTGAGACTCCCCAGGAGAAGGCCGCCGAATTGACCAGACTTCTTCATGAGGAGGCAAAAGTAATCTAGTGCTCTCACTGGGCATGAGCGAAGTTTCAGCCCAGGATTCTGCGAGAGAACAACCATAACAAGGAGATGAATCAGATGGCACAGGGTGTATGGGTAGTAGCAGAGGAAAGAGACGGAGAGATCCGGAAGATTACCTATGAGATGATAAGCGAAGGAAGGCGTCTGGCAGACGCCCTCGGACAAGAAGTGACGGCGATTCTGCTGGGCTCCGGCATCAAGGAGAAGGCTGGCGGTCTTGGACAATACGGCGCCGACAAGGTCCTGGTGGCCGATGATCCGAGGCTGGATCCTTATACCACGGATGCCTATGTTTCTGTCATATCTGAACTTGTAAAGGCCAATGGGCCTGCGATCCTTCTGATGGGCGCGTCGGTGCAGGGAAAAGACCTGTCCGGGAGGTTGTCCGCAAGGCTTGACGCGGGCATGGCCCAGGACTGCACAGCGTTTGAGATCCGGGACGGAAACCTTGTGGCCACGCGTCCTATTTATGCAGGAAAGGCCTATGCTACCGTTACCTTCGAGGATAGCTGGCCCCAGATGGCCACGGCCAGGCCCAATGTGATGCCCGTTAGCGAGCCCGACGCCTCCAAGTCGGCGAAGGTCATTGAAGCTTCTTTCACCTTGGATGACGGCACATTGAAGACCAAGGTGGTGGACATCATAAGAGACGCGACCGGGAAGGTCGACCTGACGGAGGCGGAGAGAATCGTTTCAGGTGGCCGGGGCATGAAAGGGCCTGAAAATTATGAAATTCTCGAAAAACTGGCAGATCTTCTGGGAGGAACGGTAGGAGCGTCCCGCGCAGCGGTTGATGCTGGATGGCGTCCACAGACGGATCAAGTGGGCCAGACGGGGAAAGTTGTTTCGCCGAATCTGTATGTTGCTTGCGGAATTTCCGGTGCCATTCAGCACCTCGCCGGCATGGGGACGTCGAAAGTAATCGTGGCCATCAACAAAGATCCGGATGCACCAATCTTCCAAAAGGCAGATTACGGGGTGGTGGGCGATCTTTTTGATATAGTGCCGGCACTAACTGAGGAAGTGAAGAAATACCTGTAAGACGGGAAAGGAAGTCTGCAGGCGTACAGGCTTCGATCTTTTTGCTGATTTCATGGGGACCCGGCGGTGTAACGGCCGGGTCCCCTTTTTTCTCAGGGACGGCGAAGTCTCCCGGCAGGGATTTGTCCGTCCGCTTCTGTGGCATTCCCCGGAGAACTGATGTCAAAAAAAACCCCCGAAACAAAGCCGGGGGATCAACCGGAAGTGGCGTTACTGGAATAGTATCTCTTCTCCTAAGAAATTCAGGGAGAACCCTGCAAATGCAACGGACACTCCAGTATTGAAATAAAAAGAAGCAACTTTTGTGCCGGACCGGGAGAATGGTATGGTTATTCTATAATATCAGCATATTATGATGGTGAGGTGTCGAAAGGAGATGACTCCTGTTGCGGTTCTTACACGCCATTCGTATCAAGATTGCCACAGGTATAAAGGTGCACATTATTTAATTGACAAGGAAAAATATTTTTCAGATAAACATAAGATTGACAATATGATTCTCGGCGGTGTAGCTCAGACGGTCAGAGCATGCGGCTCATATCCGCAGAGTCACTGGTTCGAGTCCAGTCACCGCCACCAGGGACACCATTGCTGTTGCAACAAAAGCAAAATGCCTTTCAGGTGTTGACATCTCTTGTGTCGGCCTTATCTTCATGAAAACCGATCTCTGGAGAAATGTTGCTCATATGGCCCTGAGGACTTTCAAAGATGAAGATCTCGTGACGTTGAGCGATGCGCTTGATGTCGC
>CAZONI010000214.1:0-3321 GCA_964581175.1 uncultured Desulfobacteraceae bacterium | reverse complement strand
AAGGAAACCTGGCTGCCATGCTCATCGCCATGAAGGCCCTGAAGAGATCCGGGATAGTGCTCTCGGGTGCAGTTATCGGCGGCGTTCTCTGCGATGAAGAAGATCAGATGACGGGAGTCCGCCACTTTATCGACAACGGGCATGCGGACGAGGTGACCGCAGCAGTCATCTGCGAGCCGCAGGACGGCATGATCTGCATCTCTCAAAAGGGCGCCATCCGTGCGCGATATACGGTCATCGGGAGGATGAGCCACGGCGCAATGCCGCTTTCCGGCCTGAACACCGCCTGGGCAGTGGCGAGGCTTGTGGACGGGCTTCACCGCATAGAATCACGCTCCATTCAGGTCTTCGGCCGGGATCCGCTGCTCGGATGGCCGAGTTTCACCCCAACGGTCATCCGGGTCCCGGCATCCGGAACACCCCAGCTCAATGTCATGCCGGGAAAAGCGGAGATCCTGGTGGACGTTCGAACCGTCACCGGTCAGAGCCACGATGATGTTCGGCAGGAGATGCGGGAACTGGCACGATGGGTGGAAAAGGAAGTCTCCTCTCACTACGAATCCTATGATGCGTCTCTGGACCTCAAACGGTCAAGAGCGATGCATGTGGAAGCCGCCTTTCTCACCGATCGACCCTGTACCTATACCGATGCAGAAGAGCCGATTGTGAAATCGGCGGCCTGGGCCACCCGCGAGATCTGGAAAAGAGAGCCGGTCTTGGGCGGGGTCCCCGGGGCAACGGACGGCACCTTTCTCTGGGCACGCAAAGGAATCCCCATCGTCACCATGGGAGCGGGAGACAGAGAGGTGCCCCATCAGGTGGATGAGTGGGTGGATCTGGACCAGTTGATCGATACCGCAAAAATCTACGCGCTGACCGCCCTGCACTATCTGGGCCCCGAAAATGGCGCTTGAGCGCTCAATGCTTGGATTAGCAGTTACACCCCACATATTGATACCTTGGGAACAGGGGAACGGGATATTCCCTCCGCTACGTTCGCTTCGCCGTCCGTGGCTCCACTCACTGCGGATGTCGTCCCTTCCGCTGTCCTGCTCCAGGGCCGACATGCGCCGCTCCGGGAACATCCCGTTCCCCTGCTTTCCCGGAAGGGTGCATTTTTGGCCAAATACGTTTGCGTATTCAGGAATCGATGGAGTTAGCAATTCTGACGCAGGAGGTAATTGATGAAAATCACCATTGTGGGCGCAGGCGCCATGGGAAGCCTGTTCGGAGCACTGCTCGCCGAGTCAGGGAATGAAGTCCGGCTGCTGGACGTTTGGAAAGAGCATGTGGACGCCGTTAACGACAAAGGCCTGTCGGTCGAGCGGGAGGGTGAGACTCGTTCAGTCTTCCTTCAGGCCGGAACGGATCCTGTTGAGGCCGACAAGGCAGACCTGGTGATCGTTTTCGTCAAGTCGAGCGAGACGGCAAAAGCCGCAGAAACAGCCAGGGCGGTCCTGCGTAAAGACGGATGGGTGCTCACCCTCCAGAATGGGATGGGGAATGCGGATGCTATCGCCCGGGTGGTTCCGGCTTCCCGGGTACTTGCCGGAACCACCTCCCACGGGGCCACCATGCTGGAGTCGGGAAAAATCCGCCACGCGGGCATAGGCCCCACGGTCATCGGAGCATGGACCGGGGAGGATGCAACCGGCACGCAGAAAACGGCCGAATGTTTCAACCGGGCGGGGATCGAAACGGCGGTCGCAGACGACGTCCGAAAGCTCGTCTGGAACAAGCTCCTGGTCAATGTAGGCATCAACGCCATTACAGCGCTCACCGGAATCCGGAACGGAGAGTTGCTCGACCTGGAATCCACCCGATGGATTTCCCGGACGGCCGTGGAAGAAGCCATGGCCGTAGCCCGGCGCCTGGGTGTTCGGATTCGGGACGATGCCGTCTCCCATGTCTTCCGAATCGCCGAAGCCACCGGGGCGAATCGCTCTTCCATGGGGCAGGACGTGGATCATAAACGCCGGACCGAAATCGGGGCCATCAACGGATACGTGGTTCGGGAAGGAGAAAAACTCGGTCTTCCGGCGCCCGTGAACCGAACCTTGACGGGACTTATGGAAACGCTGCAGGAACACTTTTGATGACAAGGAGGTCAATATCGATGGAACCGCAAAAAGTAACCATTCAGGATGTGATGAAGGCAAAAGAGGAACGACGCAGACTGGTCATGGTGACGGCCTATGACTATCCTTTCGGCCTGATGGCCGGGGAAGCCGGGGTGGATATTGTGCTGGTAGGGGATTCGCTGGGGATGGTGGTGATGGGTCTTGAAGGGACGGTGGAGGTTACCATGGAACATATGATCCACCACATCAAGGCGGTCATGCGGGGATGCAGGGGCCCGCTCGTGGTGGGCGATATGCCCTTTATGAGCTACAATACCTCGATCCGGGACGCCATCATCAATGCGGGACGCCTGCTCAAGGAAGGAGGCTGCGACGCAGTGAAGCTGGAAGGAGGAGTGGATTTTGCCCCCACGGTCAATGCCGTGATAAAGGCCGGCATTCCGGTGCAGGGACATATCGGATTGACTCCGCAGACAGCGAGCGCGCTGGGAGGCTTCAAGATGCAGGGCAGGGATGCTGCGGCGGCCAAAAAAATCATTGATGATGCCAGGGCCCTGGAGGATGCCGGCGTGTTTTCCATTATCCTGGAGGCGGTGCCGGCCCCTTTGGGAAAGCTTGTGGCGGATTCGGTGCTTGTTCCGGTCATCGGCATCGGCGCCGGCCCGGATGTCGACGGTCAGGTACTCGTCACCCACGATATGATCGGCCTGTTCGACAAATTTATTCCCAAGTTCGTCAAGCAGTATACCAAGATCCGGCCGGTTATCCTCGAAGCCATTGCAGCTTATGGAAAAGAGGTTCGCGAAGGGTCTTTTCCGGGTCCTGAAAATTCCTTCAAGATGTCGGACGAAACCCTTTCCCAACTGAAGCAATTGATCGGGAAGTAAAATGGAAAAGCAGATCCTGGCATTGCTGGAAAAACAAGGCCCTTTGACCGGAGCGGAGGTGTGGAATCATATCGGAGGAAACGGCCTCCTGTTGTGGAGAACCTGCCTCCTCTCAAATGAGCTCACCATGGGCACGGTGGGCACCCGGTACCTCCGCCTGGATCGCCGGGTTCCTGGATTCAGCAGGCTCTCCCCTTCTATTTTCCGGGAATTCCTGACCTACTGCGTCCTCGGACTCAAAGACGAGGAGCACGCTGTTCAGGAAAAACGCCGGGTGGTACAGGCGCACATCGAGGAAGTGAGCAGGGCAAAACTGGATCTCGCCTACCGCACCATGTGTTCCCTGGCTTCAC
>CAZONI010000213.1:0-3337 GCA_964581175.1 uncultured Desulfobacteraceae bacterium | reverse complement strand
CGGCAGCTAGTCCAATCAATATAAACCAAACCAATTCCATATCATCTTCTCCCTTCCTAAGTAAGCTACTCTAGAAGTTCATGTTCTTCTCCAGTTCCAGCACTTCGAGTGTAACCTTCATTACTGCATCAGGGTTGAGGGATATCGAGTCTATCCCCTCTTTCACCAGAAACTCTGCGAACTCAGGATAATCGCTCGGCGCCTGACCGCATAGTCCGCTATGGCGCTTGTTTCTTCTGGCTCCTTGAATGGCCATGGAAACCATCTTCATCACTCCGGCATCTCGTTCGTCAAAATCATGGGCGACAAGCGCGGAGTCACGGTCGACCCCCAAGACGAGTTGAGTGAGGTCGTTGGATCCGATTGAGAAACCATCGAACAGCTTGCTGAATCCATCAACCAAAATTACATTGTTTGGGATTTCGCACATGACGTAGAACTCAAGTCCATTTTCTCCTCGCTTCAGGCCATGTTTGGCCATCTCAGCCAGGACCTTCTCACCTTCGTCCACTCGCCGACAAAACGGCACCATAATGATGAGGTTGGTCAATCCCATATCGTCTCGAACCCGTTTCATCGCCATGCACTCGAGCATAAAGCCCTCCCTGTACCGTTCATTATAGTACCGGGAAGCCCCCCGAAATCCCAACATGGGGTTTTCTTCTTTCGGTTCGAAGTCCTGCCCCCCTATAAGGCTTGCGTACTCATTCGTCTTGAAGTCACTCAAGCGCACGATAACCGGTTTCGGGTGGAATGCCGCGGCTATGGTGCCTATCCCGTGGGCCAGTTTTTCCACAAAGTATTCCTTTTTGTCCTCGTAGCCGTAAGTAAGGTCGTTTATCTCATGCTTCACCGCCTCATCCGCTATCCTTTCAGGGTGGATCAAGGCCATGGGATGAATCCTTATGTAGCTGTTGATGACAAACTCCATGCGTGCGAGCCCCACACCATCATTAGGAATCTTCGAAAGAGAAAAAGCCTCTTCAGGGTTGCCGAGATTCATCATGATCTTCGTTCTTGGCCGTTTGAGGTCTTTGAGGCTGAGTCTATCGACATGAAACGGAAGAATTCCATCATAGACTATCCCCTCATCACCTCCTGCGCAAAAAACTGTGACTTCCTGTCCACTGAGGATTTTCTCCGTGGCATCTTCGGCCCCGACCACAGCCGGAATGCCGAGTTCACGGCTGACAATAGCGGCGTGGCAAGTCCTTCCTCCCCTGTTCGTTACAATAGCGGCAGCGGTCTTCATCACAGGCTCCCAATCGGGAGTAGTGCCGTCGGCCACAAGGACCTCCCCAGGCCTGAACGAAGGAAGACGGGCTACACTCGATATTACATGAGCTTTGCCGTTCGCGACTTTCTCTCCCACTCGCTTTCCCATCGTTAGTATCGGACTCTTCTTGTCAAGGTAATAGGTCTCGAGAACATCCATAGCCTTCTGCGACTGGACGGTTTCAGGCCTCGCCTGAACAATGAATAAGCGTCCATCTTCCCCGTCTTTTGCCCATTCTATGTCCATGGGGCGAGAGTTACCCAATTTCTTTGAGTAGTGGTCTTCTATAGCAATCGCGTAACCCGCCAACTCCAGAACCTCGTCATCGGAAATACAGAAACGTCTTCGGTCAGCCTTGGGCACTTCCACATTTCGGGTCAGGACCTTTGAGGTGCCTAGGCCGTAGATCATTGTGATCTCCTTGCTTCCAAGGACCTTTTTAATGATAGACCTGTGGCCGTTTCTGAAGGTTGGCTTGAAGACGTAGAACTCATCAGGGTTAACGGCTCCCTGGACAATGTTTTCTCCAAGTCCGTAGGATGCCGTAACAAAAACCACATCACGAAAACCTGTCTCCGTGTCAAGAGTGAACATCACGCCGCTCGTAGCCAAGTCGGAACGCACCATTTTCATGATGCCCATGGAAAGAGCCACCTCGAAATGATCGAAGTTATTGTCGATGCGATAGGATATCGCCCGGTCCGTAAAGAGCGACGAAAGGCACTTGCTGCAGGCCTCTCTCAAGAGGTGGTATCCGTGCACATTCAGAAAAGTCTCGTGCTGACCGGCAAACGAGGCGGAAGGGAGATCTTCCGCCGTGGCTGAACTGCGCACTGCAACCTCTGCGTCAGGGCCGCACTCCTCGCAGAGCTTGTCATAGGCAGTCTTTATTTCAGACCACAGGTCATCAGGAATGCCGGCGCCTAAGATGAGATCACGTGCTTTTTCACCTCGTCTGGCAAGATCTAATACGTCCGTTTTATCCAGCCCCGCCAGAGCGTCCACGAGTTTATCGAGTATGTCTGCCGATCTTAAAACATGCCAGTACGCCTCGGCAGTTACGGCAAAGCCGTTGGGGATTCTGACTCCTTGCTGTACAAGTTCGCGATACATCTCTCCCAGTGAGGCATTCTTGCCGCCAACAAGGGGGACGTCCTCAATCTTGATCTCTTCGAACCAACGGATATATTTGGCGCGCGGTCTCATTTATCATTCTCCTTTTGCAGAATCCGGGTGGTCGCGTCGATCAAATGGATAACTATTGTCCTTGATGACTGGGGCGTTCCTCTCGGAACAGGCCCCGTTGAAGATCATTTCCATTAATACATATCCTCTGATGGCATGGTTGGTGCCGAGGATGTATCTTTTTTCGGTTTTTCAGCAACCATCGCCTCCGTAGTCATGAGAAGGCCGGCCACGGACGCGGCATTTTGGAGCGCAAACCGTGTTACCTTGGTCGGATCCACAATGCCGGCCTTCATAAGATCTTCATACGTCCCTGTTTCGGCATTGAATCCAAAATTTCCTTCTCCCTCCCTGACGCGCTGGACCACCACAGAGCCTTCAAAGCCGGCATTTTGGGAAATCTGCCTCACAGGCTCTTCCAGGGCACGTTTAATGAGGTTCGCCCCAAGCTGCTCCTCCCCGGGGAATTGACCCTTTTTGAGAACCTTCAGGGCACGCATATAGGCAACGCCGCCGCCGGGAACCACGCCCTCCTCCACAGCTGCGCGAGTCGCATTGAGGGCATCTTCCACCCTGTCCTTTTTCTCCTTCATTTCAGTTTCCGTGGCAGCGCCCACATTGATAACGGCCACGCCCCCGATCAATTTTGCCAGGCGCTCCTGAAGCTTTTCCCTGTCATAGTCGCTGGTGGTTTCTTCAATTTGAACCCTGATCTGTTTGACGCGACCTTCCAGTTCCTTGCGTGCGCCACCCCCATCGATGATCGTTGTGTTATCCTTGTCCACAGTAATCCGTTTGGCTGTACCCAGGTCTTCCAGGGTAATGCTTTCCAGCTTGACGCCCAAATCCTCACTGATCACCCGGCCACCGGTCAGG
>CAZONI010000212.1:0-3340 GCA_964581175.1 uncultured Desulfobacteraceae bacterium | reverse complement strand
GCGAGAGAGAAGTTCGGGGAATCGCGTTTCACCATCATTTCCATGGAGAATTCATTCCACGGCCGTACCATGGCCACCCTGTCAGCCACGGGGCAGGCCAAGGTTCGAAAGGGATTCGATCCCGTGCTTCCCGGCTTCAGATTTGTTCCCTTTAATGACATCAGCAGTCTTGAGTCCGCTCTGGACGAGAAGGTATGCGCGGTCATGATGGAACCGATCCAGGGGGAGGGAGGTGTTGTCTGTCCGCAACCCGGGTACCTTGAGAAGGTGAGAGCCATTTGCACAAAAAGGGATGCTGCCCTGATCTTTGACGAGGTGCAGGTGGGAATGGGACGTACCGGCAGGCTTTTCGCCCACGAGCATTTCGGTGTGACGCCTGATATCATGACGCTGGCCAAGGCCCTGGGGAACGGTCTCCCTGTCGGGGCGATGCTCGCAACAGAAGAACTGAGCGGCGCTTTCGGTCCGGGCACCCACGCCACAACCTTCGGGGGAACCCCCCTTGTGACGGCCGTGTGCAAGGCCGTGCTGGAAACCCTCAGCGCGGGGGGGCTGGTCGAACACTGCAGCCTGGTGGGGGAGTATTTCAGGTCGCGGCTTGAGGAACTCGGACGGAAATATGCTTTTGTCCGCGGGGTACGGGGTTACGGACTTATTCTGGGCATGGAGCTGGACCGGCCGGGCGGCCCCATAGTGACTACCTGTATGGAAAAGGGATTCCTGATCAACTGCACCCAGGAGAAGGTGCTCCGGTTCATCCCGCCCCTGGTCGTTGAGAAAGATGAAATTGATCAGCTCGTGGAGGCACTGGACAAGATATTCGCGGATCTGCCCTAAACGGATTGAACGGTGAAGAGCGATGAAAAGGGATTTTATCAGTATAAAGAGTTTGAGTGGAGAAGAAATAGAATTTCTCCTGGAGAAGGCCCTTGAGATGAAACGGGCCGGGAAAGGCTACCGGAAGTCCCTCACGGGATACACTCTGGGGCTTCTTTTTGAAAAAGCATCCACAAGAACCCGGGTGTCCTTTGAATCGGCCATGTACCGGCTGGGAGGACAGACTCTGTTTCTGAGCAGCCGGGATACCCAGCTTTCCAGGGGCGAACCGGTCAAGGACACGGCGCGGGTCCTGTCCAGGTACCTGGACGGACTGGCCATACGCACGTATTCCCAGGAAATGGTGGAGGAGATGGCCCGGTGGGGCGATATTCCCGTGATCAACGCTCTTACCGACAAATATCATCCCTGCCAGGTCCTGAGCGATCTCATGACGGTGAAGGAAAAGAAGGGAAAACTGGATGGACTCAGAATAGCCTGGGTCGGCGACGGGAACAACATGGCCAATTCATGGATCAATGCGGCCCGGGTATTGGGATTTCGCCTTACCCTCGCCTGTCCGTCCGGCTATGCGCCGGATGATGATGTTCTTTCCGGTGCCGGCGAAAATATCCGGGTGACCGCGGACCCGAGAGAAGCGGTAAGCGGAGCCGATGTGATTAATACGGATGTATGGGCCAGTATGGGCCAGGAAGGCGAACACGAAAAACGGCTCCGTGTTTTCCAGGATTACCAGGTCAACAAAAGCCTGGTGAAACTGGCAAACCCCGGTGCGATCGTCATGCATTGCCTCCCGGCCCACCGCGGAGAGGAGATCGCGGACGAGGTCCTTGAAGGGCCGCAATCAGTGGTGTTCGACCAGGCGGAAAACAAGATGCATCTCCATCAGGCCATGCTGGAATGGTTGATGAAGTGAAGGAGTGAACAAGTTGAAAGAAGAAGTACAAAAGATAGTTCTGGCGTATTCAGGGGGCCTGGATACATCCGTTATCCTTGCCTGGTTGAAAGACACATACCAATGCCCGGTTATTGCCTACGCAGGAGATGTCGGCCAGGGTGATGATATGAATGCGGTCAGGGAAAAGGCGCTGGCCACGGGAGCGGAAGAGATTGTTATCGATGACCTGAAAGAAGAATTTGTCGGGGATTTTGTTTTTCCGGCCCTGCGGGCGAATGCTGTTTATGAGTCAAACTATCTGCTTGGCACATCCCTGGCTCGTCCTCTCATCGCCAGGGGACAGGTGCAGGCGGCCAAGAGGTTCGGGGCTGATGCAGTGAGCCATGGAGCCACGGGAAAAGGAAATGACCAGGTACGGTTTGAACTCAGCTACATGGCCCTGGAACCGGATCTGAAGATCATTGCCCCGTGGCGAATCTGGTCTTTCAAGGGGCGCGAAGACCTCATGGAGTATGCGCGGTCCAAGAGCATTCCGGTGCCTGTGACCAAAGCAAAACCCTATTCAAGTGACAGCAACCTCCTGCACATAAGCTTTGAGGGAGGGATTCTGGAGGACACCTGGACAGAACCGCCTGAGGATATCTTTGTCATGTCCATGTCTCCTGAAAAGGCGCCGGATAAGGCTACCTATATAGAGATAGAGTACAGGAATGGCGACCCTAAGGCCATAGACGGAGAAGAGCTTTCTCCCGCACGGCTCCTCGAGCGCCTGAATGATCTGGGCGGAAAGAATGGTATCGGGCGGGTGGACATGGTGGAAAATCGTTTCGTGGGCATGAAGTCACGGGGAGTGTACGAAACGCCGGGGGGAACTATCCTCAGGATTGCGCACATGGACATGGAGTCCGTTACCCTGGATCGGGAAGTGGTCCATCTCAAGGAAGAGCTGGTCCCGCGATATGCTGAGATGATCTATTACGGCTACTGGTATGCACCGGAACGCGAGATGCTGCAGGCTTTGATGGATGAAACGCAGAAAAACGTAAACGGCACGGTTCGTTTGAAGCTCTACAAGGGGAATTGCACCGTGGTCGGGAGAAAGTCCGACACGTCGCTGTACGACCCGGACTTTGCGACATTTGAGAGTGACGAGGTATACAACCAGCAGGACGCGGAGGGCTTCATTCGTCTGACCGGTCTCAGGCTGAAGATCGCGCGGCTTCTCGAGCGGAGAAGGACCCTTGGTACCTGAGGAGGAAGGATGAGCAGTAAATTCTGGGGTGGGCGATTCAAGGAGGAGACAAATGCCGTCGTAGATCGGTTCAATGCCTCTATTGACTTCGACCGCCGCCTGTATGAACAGGACATCAAGGGGAGCATGGCGCACTGCAGGATGCTGGGTGAAAGGGGGATCCTCTCGCAGGAAGAAACAAGCCGGATCCTGGAGACGCTTGCGGAAATAAAAAGAGATCTGGATCACGATGAACTCTCCGTCAATGAGGAATTCGAAGACATCCACACCCTGGTTGAAAAAACGCTCATCGAAAAAATAGGCCCCCTCGGCGAAAAACTGCACACGGGCAGGAGCAGGAACGACCAGGTGGC
>CAZONI010000211.1:0-3351 GCA_964581175.1 uncultured Desulfobacteraceae bacterium | reverse complement strand
TGAGCGCCTCGGGCTCGTGCGCCAGCAGCACCGAGTCGAGCGACCCCGGATCGGGCGCCGCGTACTCTGACGGCGCCTTGATGGAACCCCAGGGAGTAGTACGGACCGCGAACGTGAACTCCTTGACCCGCCCGTCGCGGTAGCGGATCTTCCAGGAAACCGTGCCCTTGTCCGCGTCCCGGAGCACCCTCACGCTGTGGCCGAACGGGGCGAAATCCGCGTAGCCGCGCACGTCGATCGCGTGCTGCGGGCAGGCCTTCACGCATGAATAGCACTCCCAACAGAAATTAGGCTCAATGTTGTAGGCGCGCCGGTAGGTTTTGTCGATGTGCATGATGTCCGACGGACAGATGTCCACGCACTCCCCGCAACCGTCGCATCGCGTCATGTAAGCGAAGGTGGGCATGGGATCACCTCTCTATGTAGTTGATGTCGGCGGGCTGCGGCAGACTGGTGGAGCCGTCTGCCTCCTCGACCCGTCTCTGGAAGGCCGCCGCGGGTTTATAGAACATATGCGCGAACTTCGACCAGGGCACCCCGAGAAACAGCAGCGTGGTGAAAAAAAGATAGAGGCCGAAAAAGATCTGAGTCGCTGTCAGGTTGCCCGTTGCCTGCACGCATTCCCAGATGAAGGCAAAGAAGACGCTCCCCAGCAGGCTGACAATGAACAGATCGGCGCGTATCAGGCGAAACCGTGAATGGCCTTCCCTGGCGACATCCACTCGGAGGAAGAAGAAAAACCAACATCCGCCGACGAAAACCATCAGCTCGCCGATGTTCCACAGGATCGGCCAGGCCGCCGGCGCCGGCGTCTCCGGCGTGGGGTAGGCGAAGACCAGGACGATGGTCGAGATGAGATAGAGCAGGACGCCATAGAACTTCAGGAGATGTGAGATCCTTCGCCGCGGATTGTGGAATTCTCCGGCGGAGAGCACTTCTTTCAGGAGTGTGCGGACCGCCAGCGACATGCGGTCCCTGCCGGACAGCTGCCGTGTCGCCCGGGCACGGGATGCCCGGCGTGCCTGCATAAAGTAGCGCGCGCTGCCCTTGTGCAGCATGTCGATCGACGTCCCGGCGGCAACCGCCAGGATCATCAGGACGAGGTAAACCTGCATGAAAAGTGGGGGCAGAAAGACGGTAAGGTCGGCGAACGGGTTGATGGTGAACATTGGATTCCCCTCTTAGCCCGGGTGAGGCCATAAGGCCGGATGACAGGAAATTTCTTTCCAGTACTTTAGCAAGGCATGGTAAGGTGGGTCAAACACATTTTTGGGGCTGAAATGGTCAGTCTAAGACAAGGTAATGTAGTGGTGATTGAAACTGTGATAACGTGATCTGAGAGGAGTGAACGAAAATGGGCGGTCAAAAAAAAGCGATGTGGGTGGTGTTTAAAATGGACAATATGCCGACTAAGGAGGAGATGAGAAAAAGGTTCAGCGACCTGTACCATATTTACAGGGATCATCCCGGGATCGACAGCAAGTGCTGGTGGGTCAACGAGGAGAAGCGTGAATGGGGCGCCCTGTATATTTTCAAGTCTGAAAAAATCCTTGAGGAGTACCTCAAGTCCGACCTGTGGGTGAAAGAAATCCCGGAAAGATGGGGGCTCAAACCCGAAGTGACCATCCTGGATCCCGGCCCCATCCTCTGTAAGGAAACCGTCACCAAGCCTGAGGATTCGTGGATAACCGAGTGAAACCGGGGTCGGATTTTTCATTTCCACACCAGATCAAATACCTCGTCGCTTGCGATGTTGCGGCCATTCCCGCGATGCCTGTTCTCGACCCCGTTCGGGGAGCGGTATTATGGATTCCGGATAAGCCCTTCGGGCTTTCCGGAATGACAGCGGGGGATAAGCCCTCCGGGCCTTTTCCGTGGTGCTGTTGAAGCAAGACAAGGTGAGGTTGAGGTGATGGTATCAGCAATGCCTGGTCAGGACAGGTAGCTTCGGCCAAATGTAAACTTGAAAATTAAATATGGCTATGGTAAGATTTCCTATGCTCCCCAGAATGCTGGAAGGCTCTATCACGAGGGCCATGAAGACTTTTCCTGCCGTCCTGGTTACGGGACCGAGACAGTCGGGGAAGACTACGCTCCTGTTCGAGCGATTTTCAAAGTCCCATCAGTTTGTTTCACTTGAAAACCCGGATGTCAGGGCAAGGGTTCTTGAAGACCCCGTCGGCTTTTTAAAGGCCAATTCCCCGCCGCTTATACTGGATGAGATACAATATACCCCCGAGTTGCTTCACTACATAAAATCGGCGATTGACAGTAACCGAAAGCCCGGGCAATGGCTCCTGTCAGGTTCACAGAGCTTTGCTTTAATGCATGGCGTCAGCCAATCCCTGTCAGGGAGAATTGCCGTACTCACTCTGCTGCCCTTTTCGATCGCCGAGAGTCAGGGAAGAGGGAATAAACGAGCGGGGATAGACGAGGTCTTGCAACATGCATTCGATGCAAAGCAGGAAGCGAGGCGGAACAACCAGCTTTCGTTGGATGACTGGCTGCTGCGAGGGGCTTACCCTGAAATAAGAGCGAATCGTGAAGTGGACAGACAACTCTGGATTGCCGGGTATGTTCAGACCTATCTCGAAAGGGATGTGCGGCAGGTCATGAATGTCGGCGATCTCAATTCATTTAATCGTTTTTTGCGTCTTTGTGCCGCCAGAACCGGACAAATCCTGAACATGTCGGAGTTGGGAAGAGACGCGGGCGTGAGTGTGCCGACGGTGAAAAAATGGTTGAGCATTCTTGAAGCCAGTTACCAGATATATCTCCTGCCCCCTCATTTCAACAACTTCGGCAAGCGAATCATTAAGAGCCCGAAGTTGTATTTTCTCGACACTGGAATCGCCACGTTTCTTCTCGGACTGCACTCCCCTGAGCCCCTGATGCAAGGTCCGATGCGGGGCCCTATCTTCGAGACCATGGTGGTTGCGGAATGGGTCAAGGCCTTTTACAACAGGGGGGAACCACCGGAATTGTACTACTGGCGTTCAAAAGCCGGATTGGAGATCGACCTTATTGTCGACCGGAACGGCAGACTTTATCCGATAGAAATAAAAGCGACATCGACCATCATGCCGGGTCACACTGAAAACCTGAATAAGTGGAAAGAGCTGGCAGGGGACACGGCGGCCGGAGGGCTCATTATCGCCGACGTAGCGGAATTCTTCGAGATCAAAGGGTGTCGAGCCGTATCATGGGAGACGGCGTTGGATTTTGGGAAAGAAAATGTGGTCTAAATGTTGCAAGCATGAAAGGTTAAGGACGGGTGGAACGATTTGTCTTTGATCTGCAGCGGAACTGGAATGACAGACCTTTCGTCTGGACCGACGGAGAATTTGAAAC
>CAZONI010000210.1:0-3384 GCA_964581175.1 uncultured Desulfobacteraceae bacterium | reverse complement strand
CGCAGATCACAATACCATATTCATGACCGGGTTCGCGGCCTACATGTCTGCAATTACGGATTTTCTCCGCCTTTGCCGTTTCTCGCAGGATGGATAAGGCGGCCCAAATGAAGGTCCACGTGGGTTATAATCAGATAGATCGTCGCACAGACATAGGCAATGAGGGTCCCGAAGTAGATCCCGAGGGTCGGGTATGCCAAATGGACAACCAGGGCGTAAATAAACAGGGAGACGAGCCCTTCCGGCACGCCCTTTATGAGCGTGTGCACATGTTCGACTCGGTAGGTGAATTGGACTATGACGATTACCGGGAACAGGGTTATGGGAAACGCTGAAAATAGCCCGGCCCACCGCGGTCCGACCACCTTTGCGGCCGCTGTGATGACGATGATGACGGCCCCTGCAAACAGGGCCCTTCCGAACAGCAGGATGATGTTGAGGGGCATCCTGCTTTCTATCTCCACATTCCTGATGTTCCTGAAGAGGAACCTGAAAAGCAGAAAGGATGCCGCGGGGATCACCAGGGATATGAGAATAGTGGCCTTCAGGACGTGAAGGATGGAAATGATCACCATGTACCCGCCCAGTCCCGCCAGCGATGAGATGACGATATTGAACCATTTTCTCTGTGGCTTCATCCGGCGCGATGCCAGAAAATAACAGTACGTGAAGCCCTGTATCCCCACAAGGCCGATCATGGTGTAGAGGGAGCTTTGCGAGGCGAAGGAGGGACTTATCTCAAATCCGATGAAGAACAGGCTGATAGCGGCTCCCAGGGGGTACCCGGAGAGAATCCCTGCAACGCGGGGACTGACGAATTCTGCAGTGAGAGACAATGTGACCACCATGAAGACGGACACGAGTATCTTGATCAGCGGCATGAGCAGGACTCATAATACATTTTTCCCGCAAATTCCAGTTATAGTTCCCGTTTGATCACTTCTGAAAGGGTTCTCACGGCCCTGTCGATTCCTTCTTCATCTGCCATCGTATAGTTGAGCCGCATCGTTTCGATGCCTTCCCCTTTCCGGGTAAAAAAGAATTTTCCAGGGACAAAGGCCACTTTCCTTTCTATGGACCTCCAGTATATTCCTTCCATGTCGATCCCCGCGGGTCCCTCAGCCCAGATAAACATTCCGCCGTCGGGCGTTGACCACTTGAAGCCTTCAGGGAAGTACTTTTCCAAAGCATGAAACATTGCTTCCTGTTTCGGCCTGTATATATCGATGATCTTCGGCAAATGCTCTTCAAGATATCCCCCCAAAAGATATTCAGCAGCAAGGGCCTGGTTGAACGTGCTCGTGTGAAGGTCCACGCCCTGTTTTGCCAGAACAAGCCATTCCCTGATCAGTTGAGGAGCAACAAAGAAGCCGACCCTGAGACCGGGGGCGAACACCTTGGAAAGCGTGCTCACGTAAACAACATTTTCCGGCGCAAGGACCTTGATCGGAGGGATATCTTCTCCCCGGTATCTCAAGGCGCTGTAGGGATCATCTTCAATAAGGAGGGCATTATGTTTTTGAATAATACCCGCGATTCTTTCCCTGCGCGCCAGTGGAATGGTCCTTCCCGTGGGATTCTGAAATGTGGGCACCAGGTAAATGAATTTTATCCTGTCGGATTCAAGAACGCGCTCAAGCGATTCAGGAATGATCCCGTCATCATCCGTATCGAGCCTTGCATAAACAGGTTCGTAAGAATTGAAGGCCTGGATCGCCCCAAGATAGGTCGGGGCCTCAACTGCGATACTGTCTCCCCTGGAGACGAGAATTTTCCCGAGAGCATCCAGGACTCCCTGGGATCCGCTCGCTATGAAAATTTCATCTCCTGATGCCCGGATGCCTTTCTTCCGGAGATAGCCGGTGAGGGCTTCTCTCAAAGGAGAGAAACCCTCCGAAAGATCATACTGAAAAGCGCTTGAAGAGTACTTTTCAATTACCCTGGAGGTTAATTCCTTTATGATTTCCAGAGGGAAACTCTCCGGGGCCGGAATGCCTCCGGCAAGAGAGAGCATCCCCGGCCTGGAAACCGCTTTCAGGATCTCCCTGATTGCGCTGGCTTCCATCTTCCTGGTCCGTTGAGCAAGCAGGCTCTTGAAATCCATTCCAATACCTCATTCTCACAGGAATATGCCGGTCTTCAAACCGCACGAGTCTGAACGTTCGGGCAGTTAATTAATAAAGACTGGTCGGTATATTTTCATCGCTGACTTATCTCGTCATGCGATTAAAGACTCATGTCTTTAACTGATCGATGTAGAAGCGGAGCTGGGTGATCGTCTGTTTCCAGATCGAAGGGTCCCTGCTTGCAGTGTAGAGTGCAGATGCCCCGTTCATGGAGATAACGAGAAAGTTGGCAATTTCCCGGAAATTCAGTCCGCCTTTCACTATTCCTTTCTGATCCGCTTCTTTTAACCAGGCCTGCAACAGCTTTGAGAAACGGACGAAACCTCGCAATATATGCCTGCTCATCGTTCCCGATTGCCCGGAGAGTTCGACAAGGCTGTTGAGAAAGAAACATCCTCCCTCGAAGACATCCGCTCCCAGGTAGTCTCTCAAGTCGTTTTCTATTGTTCTTTCAATGCGTTCAACTGGGTTAGGGACATCCCTCATATCCTTGAATACGATGCCCCGCCAGGTCGTCACGGCCTTTTGATAAACCGCGTACCAGATGTCCCCCTTGCTCTTGAAATGACCGTACAGGCCGCCTTTTGTAAGGCCCGTCGCTTCCTGAATATCGCTTATCGACGTATTGAAATATCCTCTTACTGAAAAGAGCTGGAGAGATTTTTCAATAATATTCTGTCGTGTCTGAACCCCCTTGTTTGCCATGCCCACCCATGTTTTTAAATAATATACCGACCGGTCTGGTTAAAACTATTCAATGGGCTCGGTCCTGTCAAGAATTTTTCTTGCCCTGCAGAATATGCTCAGGCAAAGTATCCCGTGACTGTCGGCTCCATGGAAGCCTGCGGTGATTCGCGGCTGCAATCAATCGCTTCTCGAATACCCTACTGTAATTCTCTCTCCAAAATACACGATTCACCATATTTACCTGTTGCGACCAGCAGTGGTAGTTTTAGATTACTCGCGATACTGATCATTCGGACAAGGCCGGAGAAATGGGGCAGTTGCTTTGCTGGAGGCGAAAAGCCCGGCAGGTGAGACTCAACAGCGCCACGGTTAGGGCGGACGAGTGAACAGGTCGGAGGTTGAATGCATCCTTTCAACCGGTATTTTCGAAGCAGGGGAGTGTGAGAAAGACAGATGAGCGAGAATAGGAGAGTGGACAGCCCGGTCCATGCGTTTCTGCCCTTTGAAGTAGAGGGGTTCGACGCCCTGGCGGAACTCGCCCTGGATATGCGCTGGTCGTGGAACAACGCGG
>CAZONI010000209.1:0-3415 GCA_964581175.1 uncultured Desulfobacteraceae bacterium | reverse complement strand
ACTACTGGAATAGTACCAAATGGTTTCTGCTCCACAATCGGATCTTCCTCGGAAAAGATTTCGAATTCATCGTTGCTCGAAAGTTTGATGAGGCATTCAAGCGTCATGCCCGCTCCTGACCACCCTGCCCCATCCTGCGATACGAGGAAACTCAAGCGGTTGGAAAGTCTCACAGTGCCGGTGGATTGAGGGAACCGGATTCCCGGGGTGGGATGCTGAGGTCGTTGAGCTTTCCTTTTTAATTGTGCCGGTTGGAAAAACTGTTGACAAAAAATGATTTTATTAATAGATATGAACAGTTTTGAATTATGAGCCCAGCAGGAAGGGGGAACTTCACACAGTTAAAGGAGGTGCCGAATGAAGGAAGAGAAGGATTTTTACGAACGATTATCGGAAAAAGGGGTCTCACGAAGGGATTTCATGAAGTATTGCGGCATGCTGACCGCCACCATGGGATTGTCCGCGTCGTTCATTCCCAAGGTAGCGGAGGTGTACGCCGCACCCAGGCAACGCCCGCCGGTCGTTTGGCTGCAATTCGGCGAATGCACGGGTTGTTCTGAGGCGCTCCTTCGCACCATGTATCCCTGGCTCGACGAACTGGTGCTGGAGATTATCTCGCTCGAGTACCATGAAACCGTCATGGCCGCGGCAGGCTACCAGGCCGAAGATGACCTGAAGGCGGCGATAAAAAAATACCAGGGAAAGTTCATCTGCATAGTGGAAGGCGCCATTTCTACGAAAGACAACGGCATTTACGGCAAGATCGCCGGCAAAACGTTTCTGGAAACAGCCAATGAAGTCTGCAGAAAGGCGGGCACCGTCATCTCTGTGGGCAATTGCGCTTCCTTCGGCGGAATCCAGGCTGCTGCCCCCAATCCGGGCGGCTACAAGGGCGTGAGTGACGCCCTCGGCATCAAAACGGTCAACATCCCGGGGTGTCCGTACAATCCCATCAACTTGGTGGGAACCTTGGTGAACTATCTGCTCCTGGGAAAACTTCCTGATCTTGATGACCTGGGAAGGCCTCTCTTTGCCTACGGGACCACGGTTCATGACCAGTGCCCAAGAAGGTCGCACTTTGAGAATGACGAATTCGTCAAAGAGTTCGGGTCAAAAGAGGCGGAAATGGGGTATTGCCTCTACCAGATGGGCTGCAAAGGACCTGATACGTACAATAACTGCCCTACTGTCAAATTCAATGACGGGACAAGCTTTCCTATTCAAGCAGGTCATCCCTGCATCGGCTGCAGTCAGCCGAATTTCTGGGACAAGATGACCCCGTTTTTTGAATCTGCATAGGCTGAATGTGCGCTGACACTGAATCATCGAAGACTCTTTAAGAAGGAGAGGAGATATTATGAGCAGGAAAATCACCATAGATCCCATAACCAGAATTGAAGGCCACCTCCGCATCGAAGTGGAGATCGCGGGCGGCAAGGTCGTGAACGCCTGGAGTTCCGGCCAGATGTTCCGCGGTATTGAAGTCATCCTGCGAGGGAGAGATCCACGAGACGCGCCACTCTTCACCCAACGTACCTGAGGCGTCTGAACGATGACGCACTACCTGTCCTCGGTGAGGGCAGTCGAAAACGCGGTTGGTGTCCAGATCCCTGACAACGCGAGGATCGTTCGAAACCTTCTCCACGGTGCCCAATTTCAACATGACCATATCATCCATTTTTATCACCTTCACGCACTGGACTGGGTGGACATTGTCAGTGCCTTGAAGGCCGATCCCAAGAAAACAGCAGTACTCGCTGACAACGTCAGTAATGATAACAGAGGCGGGGCAGTCTATTTCAAGGAAGTCCAGCAACGGATAAAAATCTTTGTAGAGAGCGGCCAGCTCGGTCCTTTTGCAAATGCCTACTGGGGGCACAGTGCCTATAAGCTCCCACCGGAGGCCAATTTGATGGCAACGGCCCACTATATTGAAGCCCTCCGGCTCCAGGCGAAAGCGGCAAGGATGCATGCCATCTTCGGGGCGAAAAACCCGCACCTGCAGAGTTTCGTGGTTGGCGGAATAACGAGCGTAAAGGACCTGACCCCCGACCGCATTGCCGAATTCCTGTACCTGTGGAAGGAAACTCAGGCTTTCGTCAAGAACGTGTACCTGCCTGACCTGTTGGCAGTAGGCTCGTTCTACAAGGAGTGGGGCAGCCTCGGCGGTACCACGAACTTCCTCGCATGGGGTGATTACCCGCAATCAGCAAAGGAACCCGAGAGCCTTTTCATGCCCCGAGGCGTAATCTACAATCGCGATATCAAGGGCGTCCAGATGGCGGACCAGGATAAGGTGACCGAGCACGTGGCCCATTCCTGGTACAAGGGATCCACCGAACACCATCCCTACAAGGGAGAGACAGACCCCCAGTACAGCGAATATGACACCGACGATAGGTACAGCTGGATAAAGGCCCCAAGGTACGAGGGAAAGGCATGCGAGGTGGGGCCTCTGGCCAGGGTGCTCGTGGCTTATGCAAGCGGCAAGAAAGAATTTCAGAGCATTGTTGATATAGCGTTGAGCAAGCTGAGCATTCCGGTAACGGCCCTCTTCTCCACCCTCGGAAGGACCGCAGCCCGCTGCCTTGAAACGGTGGTCATCGGGGATGCCATGGAAGGATGGGTCATGGAACTCGTCGGTAATCTGAAAAAGGGCGACACCAAGACCTATCAGAAATGGACCATGCCGGACAGTGGAATGGGCTGCGGGCTCAACGATGTGGCCAGAGGATCACTGGGTCACTGGATAGAAATCGAAGACAAGAAGATCAAGAATTACCAGCAGATTGTACCTTCTACCTGGAACCTCGGCCCGCGCGACAAGAACGGCAAATTGGGTCCTGTTGAGGAATCCCTGATCGGGACGCCGGTGGCCGATCCCAAGCGGCCCCTGGAGGTACTGAGAACGGTGCATTCCTTTGACCCGTGCATTGCCTGTGCGGTCCATGTGATTGATCCCGATTCAAACGAAATTTACAAGGTGAAAGTTCTCTAAAACCAACCCGGAGGGAACCCTTTTAACTCCTGCTTTCCGGAGTACAAGAGGGTTCCTTCTTTACTACCCACATATAGAGGCTGCCTATGCCTCACCTCCCCAGGATACTACGCCCAACCCGCTGGCTCCGGTATGTTGTTGACCATCCTCGCCGAATCATCTTCCTCTCTTTGCTGATTACCCTGGTCTTCGCCTTTCAGCTTCCCAAACTGCAATTCCAGACAGGAATATACGACCTCGTCATCGAGGATCTCCCCCAGACCACCTTCTATAAGGAATTCAAAAAGACTTTCGGCTCCGAGGAGTTCATTCTTGTGGTGGTCAAGGCACGCGATGTCTTCCAGGCGGCCACATTTCAGCAACTTGCCGATTTGTCCGATAAATTCTCAAGAATCAGGGGCATAAGACGGGTTATCA
>CAZONI010000208.1:0-3445 GCA_964581175.1 uncultured Desulfobacteraceae bacterium | reverse complement strand
ATCCGCTCTTCTGGTAGTCCCTTATCCGCAAAGCGGCCCCGTGCCCGATGGCCCTTGCAAAGGATTCGGCCCGGGAAGAGATATTCACATCCGTCTCCCCCGGATTCAGGTGCTTGCCGATGAAATCAAAGAGCTGCAGGGATTTTCCCGCCGCGGCTTCCATCCGGGCCACCTCCCAGAACGATTTTATGGAGCGTACCGCATGGATTATGGCTGACCCGTCCACACATTCAACGCCTGCAAAGAGGGCCTCATAGAAACGGAACTCCCGCATCGGCATCACATCCCACTCGAATCCAAGCCGGGATGGGAGGCCCCCGTGGTATTCGGTGATTATTTCCGGAATTTCCCTGACGGATTGTATGGGCGCAATATTTTCAAGCGGCGATTCCTCCGATGCCCTGGGGTAAAACTTCTTCACAAGCAGCAATGGCTTGCCTTCGGCAGGGATAAAGAGAAATGCATTCTGTGCCGTTCCCGAAAAATAGAAGACATCCACTCTCTGGACAATAAAGAGGGCATCCACGTCCCGGGCGAGCATCTCTTCTTGTGCGCCGCACACGCGCCGTTCAATTTCTTCGAGCGGCATCCTGAATGAGGAGAGGTCTGTTTTATCTTCCATCGTTTCCATGCATGTGGTATTTTAAAACCATGATAACTGAAGAAGGCATCATAGAAAATGTCCACGGGAGCAAGGCCACCATCCAGCTCAAGAGGAGCGCGGCGTGCGCGCATTGTGAATCTCATGGTACCTGTGAGGTCGCGGATGAAAAGAACATGCATGTCGTATTGACAAATGAACTCCATGCACGGGCAGGCGATCGTGTCGAGATCGGACTGCCTTCCCATTCCCTCCTCAAACTCTCCCTTGTGGTGTATTTTCTTCCGGTAGTGGCACTTGTCGTTGGGGCCGGTCTGGGAAATGCCTGGGGACCTTTCTTCCAGGCAACGCCCACTTCTGGTGCCATTGTCGGAGGCGGAGTCGGCCTCCTGGGCACCTATTTTCTTATGAAGTGGGTCAACCATGGTGCAAAAAAAAGAATGGAATATCGACCACGAATGACCCGTATCATTCGTACTGAACCCCTTCAACCCGACGATAACAAATCAGGCCGCACTGAAGACACCTTCTCGACTCATTCAATGCCTGCTCCTCGGTCAGACCGAGGATAATCTCACGGGAAGGATCGTTGATCCTCTCGGTCGCTGAAATCTCCTGCATTTTCTGACGTGGAAACCGTTTGACCGGCTCCAGGACGTTCAGACTCAGGACCTCGGTAAATTTTCGAATCATGTTCCGGGGGGGTTCAACGGGCTCCCCGGTCAGGAAACGGTGCACTGAATTCGCGGCCCTTCTCCCTGATCCGATCGCCTCAACCACTGCCCTGTAGTCGGCCATGGTCTCTCCGGGTCGGAAAAGCCCCTTATCCTCCCTGGCAAAAGGGCCCGGATAGGGCACAAGGGTTTCCCATCCGACCGGCGTGTGCAGCTCCGGTTCTTCTCCCTCGCTTTCAGCCGCCTGCGGAACATAAATGAGTTCCGGAAACCTGCCCGCTCCGGTCAGGAGGAGATCAACGGGAAGGTCCTCAAACGAGTCTTCTTCCCTGTCCAGGTGTTCTATGGTGATGTGCTGCAACGAGCCTCCCTCGCCCATCATCTTCGTCACAACGCTTTGAAACAGGAATTCAATGCCCTTGCCTTTTGCATCCTTGATCATGTTTTCGGGGTAGGGCGCATTTTCCTCGGAACCCCGAAGAACCAGGTATACGGCCTCTGCTCCCGCGTCCACGCAGATCTCCGCCGCCTGCATGGCCGCGCGTCCACCACCGAGGATCATGACTTTTTGACCGCTCCGAGGTTTCTTCCCAAGGCGGTAATCCAGGAGGAAGTCGACCAGGATTCGGACGCCGGGGAGCGGGCTCAAGCCCTCATCTTGTTGTTTTTTCCGGACAAGGGTATCCCACCCTCCCGTGGCAACGAAAACGGCCCTGAAGCCCTTCTCTAGAAGGGAATCTATGGTTATATCGCGCCCGAGCCTTTTTCCCGTGTGTGCCTCGACACCTGCCTCCAGGATCCCCTCGATATCCCAGTCGAGAATCTTCCTCGGGAGTCTGGATTCTGGAAGTCCCCGGTGAAGAATTCCCCCCAGGTGATCTTCAGCCTCGTAGACTGTTACATCATGCCCGAGGCGGTTCAGGGCGTAGGCGGCGGTCAAGCCTTCCGCTCCACCCCCGATGACGGCGGCACGGCAATGTGTTTCCGGGGCCCGGGGAATCTGCACGTGCCGGCCGGAAGCCATTTCCTGATCCGTTGCAAAACGCTTGAGCGTATTTATCCCGACCGGCTCATCCACCAGGTTCCGCCTGCAGGCATCCTGGCACGGCTCGACGCATATGCGCCCGCAGACGCTCGGAAAAGGGTTCGTCTCCTTAATGACCCTGACCGCCTCGAGGTAGTTCTTGTTGGAAATTTCCCTGATATACACAGGAATGTCAATTCCCGCGGGGCAGTTGCGCTGGCAGGGAGCTGTACACTGATCAGTGGTATATTCCCGCTGGATGCGGCGCGTATTCGAGGTAAGCGTGATGATGTGTCTGGGGCAGACCCGCTCGCAGGTACCACACCCGGTACACAGGTCCACGTCCACCACGGGAAGATGATCCGGCCCCATGGACAGGGCCCCGAACGGACAGGCCCTCACGCACGTTCCGAGCCCGATGCATCCGATGGGGCAGAGCTTTGATCCTCCGTTCAGCAGCATGGCCGCCCGGCAGTCGTTATACCCGTCATAGATGTACTTCAGGTCTGCTTTCTCAAGACCATAGGTGCATCCCGGTCTTGCGATATCCGGCTCCCGCTCGTGGATTTCCATCCCCACAAGCGCGCCGATCTGTGCGTGCACTTCGGAACCGCATACCACGCATACGTTCGGAGGCGCCTTGCCTGTTGCTATTGCCTGGGCCGAACCGCTGCAGCCGGGAAAACCACAGCCGCCGCAATTGGCGCCGGGAAGGAGTTCTTCAATTTCAAGGATCTTCGGATCCACATAAACGTAAAAGATTTTTGAAGCGATAGCGAGCCCAAAGCTGGATAAGAGCCCGATGCCGCCTATTGTCAATATTGCTACAAGCATTACCTATCTCCATATTTCATAATAATATCAGTATACCATAAAAACTGTCCGATATCATCCCGCCAGGCCGGCAAACCCGAGAAAGGCGAGGGCGAGAAGGCCCACGGTTATAAGTCCGATGGAAGTACCGCGGAGATGGACAGGAATGGGGGCCGTCGCAGATCGCTCACGTATCCCCGTCAAAACGATAAGCGCTATTCCGTATCCAACGCTGGCGGCAAAGGAATACACCAGGGTCTTCACGAAGTCATATCTGTTTTGCACGGCGAGAATAGCGATGCCGAGAACAGCGCAGTTTGTCGTGATCAGGGG
>CAZONI010000207.1:0-3464 GCA_964581175.1 uncultured Desulfobacteraceae bacterium | reverse complement strand
CCTCACCCCGCAAAAGTCTACACTCAAATCTACATCCTGCTGATTTCCCATATAATAGGCCTCCTTTATTGACCAAAATGGTCAAGCGGTCAAGTGACGGAGTGGCCGCATTGCTCAATGGGTTTAGTTCGATCATCCTATCGTTCGATCGAATTCCGAACTCCTGGAGGCGGGAATCCCTGCACTCACTGCCTCCTTGTCACCGATCTTGAGGGAGCTGTCGAGGATCTCCAGGGCCTGGTCTATCTCTTCTTCGGTGATTATCAGGGGAGGAGCGATCACCAGGGTATCGTACCAGGCGGCCATATAGAGACCATTCCGCATGGCATCTGCCGCGATCTGTCCGGTCATGAGAGGGCCCCCGGCGAATTTCTCCGCCTTCACATTGAACGGTTCTTTGGTCTGCCGGTTCTTCACGATCTCAAGGGCCCAGAAATGGCCAATCCCGCGCACATCGCCGATGCATTCGTGACGATCAGCCAGTTCGTACAATTTCTGTTTCAGATACACGGCAGTCTTCTGGGGGAGCCCGGACGCCATCAATTTTTCGTATTCCGATACGGCGGCCGGAATCGCACACATGGCAATGGGATGGAATGCGTAGGTGTGTCCGTGGCTGAATACCTCTTCTTCGAAGAACCCGGCCACTGTACCTGTCGCGGCAGTGATCCCCGCCGGTGTATAGGCTCCGGTAGCTCCTTTCGCAGTGGTGAGGATGTCCGGGGTTATTCCCCAGTTCTCCATGGCAAACGCCTTGCCGGTCCTGAACCAGCCGGTCATCACCTCGTCTGCCACAAGAAGAACGCCGTTTTCATCGCAGATCTTCCGCACCAGGGGAAAATATTCCGGTGGCGGCACGATGCGTCCGTTGGTCCCGACAACAGGCTCCACGATCATGGCGGCCACGTTTCCTTCTTCCTTGAACATATAATCCAGGTATCGCGCGCACTGGACGTTGCACCCCGGGTATTCTAGGGCGAACGGGCAGCGGTAGCAGTAACAATCGGGAGCGAAGCGAACGCCCTGGACCGTGCACCTGGCCTGTTCCGCGAACCATCTCCTCGGGTCCCCGGTAAACGTGGCACTCGCGGCGGTGGCGCCGTGATAGGAGTGATATCGTGAAATCACCTTGTAGGCCGGCGATTTTGATTGCCTTACCATCTTGAGGGCGGCCTCGTTGGCCTCGGTGCCGCTGGTGGAAAAAAAGAATTTCTCAAGGCCTTTCGGCATCACTGAGCGAAGTGCTTCTACCGCCCTGATCGAAGTCTCGTTTGCGAAGGCCGGAGCAACGTAAGGCAGTTTTTGAGCCTGTTTGACGATAGCCTCGATAATGGCCTTGTTCTTGTGTCCAAGATTGGAGCACATCAGTTGCGACGAAAAATCAATATACGATTTACCCTTGTCGTCATACATGAAGACGCCTTCGGCATCCTTGATGAGCAGGGGGGTTTTCCATGCCTTTTGGCGGTTCCAGGTGCCGAAGGAATGAGCGGTAAATTCTCTTATAGTTCTTTCTGTTTCACCCATGGGAGCTTCTCCTTTGCGTGCGAAATGGTTTATGGAAGGAGATCGACCATTTCATCATAGGTTTCGGGCCTGCGGTCTCGATAGAATTGCCAGACATTCCTGACTTCCCGAATCATATCAAAATCCAGGTCCGCAACCACGAGTTCATCTTTGTCTCTTGAGGCCTCTGCGATGATCTGTCCCCTGGGATCGCAAAAATAGCTGGTGCCGTAAAACTCTCCAATGTCCCAGGGCTGTTCGTGTCCGACTCTGTTGATGGCGCCGACGAAATACCCGTTGGCCACGGCATGGGCCGGCTGCTCCAGCTTCCAGAGGTATTCGGAAAGACCCGCCACAGTAGCGGAGGGGTTGAAGATGATTTCAGCCCCGTTCAAGCCCAGGATCCTCGCGCCTTCGGGGAAGTGGCGGTCATAACAGATATAGACGCCGACATCGGCATAGGAAGTTTTGAATACTGGATACCCGAGGTTTCCAGGCTTGAAATAGAACTTTTCCCAGAATCCTGGATGCGTGTGGGGAATATGGCTTTTGCGATACTTCCCCAGGTAGGTCCCGTCCGCATCGATCACCGCAGCGGTGTTGTAGTACACGCCGGTGATCTCCTCTTCGTAAATGGGAACGACCATCACCATGCCGTATTTCTCTGCTTTTTCCTGCATGAGTTTCACAGTCGGCCCTTCAGGAATCTTTTCAGTGGCCTCATACCACTTGACTTCCTGTTCAGCGGGAAAATAGGGCCCATAGAAGATTTCCTGCAGGCAGACGATCTTGACCCCCTTCTGGCCGGCATCATCCACCAACTTCAGGTTTTTTTGCAGCATGTGTTCCTTGAGTTTCCCAACGGATTCATTTCCGGAGAGTTCACACTTCGTCTGGATCAAGCCACATTTTACTATTCTCGCCATTTTTGTTCCTCCTGTTGTCGTATGACGTAAGATACGTGGAGCCCAAGCTCGGGGTAGTTCCTCCGACGCTCAGGGCAAATTTCTTCGATGGTCTTATACATTGTATTCATCACTGTTGGCAAGGGTTTTCTCGGCATCACAGGAAGCCCTGAACCTACTTCTTCCGCCGCTGCAGGTAACCCGCCGTGCAGGGGGTCAACTGGTGGGACCGCTTCGAGTGATTATCACCTCTCTTTCGATGGATTCATCTGTTTTCAGTCCGTCCAGGTCATCGGCACGACCAAGGCACACTGCAACTTCCAGGAAGCCCGTGCTTCCCATGAGGGCAATAACTCCGCCCGGTGTCGTTTCCTCGTAGGTTCTTCCAATGCCCGTGATTTGAAGTCTTCCGACCCGGATGACCGCTTCCTCATCTTCAAGGAAATTTTTGAGCGTCTCCTTATCAATATTGGTGATGAGATTGCCGAAGTGATCGACCCGGATTACCCGCCCCAGCAGCTGATCATTCCGTATTTCAGGAAGCGGACGAGCAAGACATGCCGGATTGGAGATCTGCGGGCCCAGGAGATGGAGGGCCAGTCCTGCTGAAAGATGCGCAGCGACGGGTGCGAAGATATCCCTGCCATGGAAGGTGTCACTGATTTCAGAGCGGAAGTATCTACTCTCGTTAAGGTGCACTATCCTGGGTGATGAGTGGCGATCAATGATCGGCCAGAACAGGCCATTGTCGGGGCCCACAAAAAAATGACGTTCTGTCTGCACGGCTATGCACCTCCTGGCGGTGCCCACCCCGGGATCAATCACTGCGAGATGCACGGTGCCCTCCGGGAAGAACCGGCAGGCGTCCTGCAGGACAAACGCTGCGTCGGAGATCGACCCGTGGGGGATCTGGTGCGTGATATCTATGATGCGCGTCCGTGGGTTGATTCCCAGGATGACTCCCTTCACGATGCCGACGTATGCATCCTCAAGCCCAAAATCGCTCATAAAGGTAATCACTCCACTGGGATTCACACGAACACCTCCCTTACC
>CAZONI010000206.1:0-3487 GCA_964581175.1 uncultured Desulfobacteraceae bacterium | reverse complement strand
CCGCCTTTGATGCGCGCGCCATACCTGCCGTTATCTACACGGATCCCCAGGTAGCGTGGTGCGGTTTGACGGAGGAACAGGCACGCAAACAGAATCGTAATGTAATCGTGGAGAGATACCCCTGGAAATTTTCGAGCCGGGCCACAGCCATGGGCCTCCCCGAAGGACTTACGAAAATGATCATCGATCCGGAAACCGGGCGCATTCTGGGAATGGGCGTAGCCGGCCGCAATACCGAGGGGCTCATCTCTGAGGGGGCCCTTGCCATTGAAATGGGGGCCCTGGCGGAGGATGTGGCCCTAACGATTCATCCGCATCCCACACTCTCTGAAACCGTCGGTGAAGTCGCCGATGTCTTTCTCGGCGGCGCGACACACATCATGCCCAGGCAGAAAAAAACGGCCCTGCCGGCTGATATTTAATCTAGCTTTTAAGACACTATACTCTTTAATCTTTTGCCGGCGAGCCTCTTCCAGCAGTCCCCAAGATGCTCCTGCCCGAAAATACACACGTGCCGCCGAACAAAATCTCCTATTAACAAATTGTCCGCACTTTGGTATAATAAAAAATTTTGGGCACAAGCCGGATTTTCCGGCAGGGATAACGCGCAGCGAGCGGCTGTTCCGCGCTATTCTCCGGCCGGCGAAGGAAATGCAGAGGTAAGTCAAGAAATGAACCACATCAGCAGAATTGAAATACCGATCCCGTTCCCTATTAGATCGGTCAATGTCTATTTCATTGAAGACTCGATTCCGACCCTGATCGACGGGGGTTTCCATTCAAAGGAAGGCCTGACCCTGGTGGAAAATGCATTGCGCGAAAAAGGGGTGCGCCTTTCCGATATCAAGCGTGTTCTTCTGACTCACGGTCATCTGGATCATGTGGGGCTGGCCGGCAGGATCCAACAGTCCGGCGGCGCGGAAGTCTTTATCCATCCCCGAGACACTGATAAATGCATCTGGAATATTGAAACCTACGCTGAAAAGAAGAAGGCACCCTTTCTCCGCTTCTTCAGGGAAGGAGGCTTGCCGGAGAATATCGTGGAGTCTATCTCAGGCCAGATGGACGCCCGGTTTCAGTCCTTTTTTCCCGGAGATTTTGCCGTGAAAGACCTGGAGATCGGCAAAAAGATCGCCTTCGATACTTTCACCCTGGAAGTAATCCACTGTCCGGGGCACACCCGGGGATCCGTCTGCTTTTTTGACCGGGAAAACAAGAGGTTTTTCTCCGGCGATCATCTTCTTGAAAAAATCACTTCCAACCCGGTCGTTGAACTGGAAACCAGGGAAAACGGCAATGGATATAAGAGCCTGTCCCATTACCTGGAATCCCTGGAAGTGACTGCTCATCTGGACATTGCCCAGGTCCTGCCGGGACATGGGTCTCCCTTTCGCGGCCATCGGAAACGAATCGAGGAGATCAAGAAGCACCACCGCTCGCGAAGGGGTGAAGTCCTCCGCGTTCTGGACTCTCCTTCGATGACGCGTGACGGGATGAATCTTTTCGAAATAACTATGGCCGTTTTCCCGGAACTCAGGGCATGGGATATCTTCCTGGGAATGTCTGAAATTCTCGGACACCTTGAAATCCTCCAAGAGAAGGGACTCATCGACGTCCGGATGGTCTCCGGCCGACATTTATACCGGGCCGTGAACCACTGACTATCTTATTTGCCCCACTTCCGCTGTGATAAGCTTTTCTGCCGGTTTGTCCTTTTGTGGCTTTCCTCACACCTTTTGAGCCGATATCCACTTGTTCCCGAAAGGAGAAATTGCCATGCTGCACGTCTTTGAAGATGACCCCGCTGTTGCGCAATTGATCAGAAAGGAAGAATTGAGGATAGAAAACACCCTGGACCTCATAGCCGCCGAAAATCACGCGCCTCCTTCCATTCTGGAGGCCGCTGGATCCATATTGAACACGAAGACCATCGAAGGCTATCCAGGAAAAAGATTTCATGCAGGGTGCAAGTATGCGGATGAAATTGAGCGCCTGGCCATTTCCCGGGCACAAAGTCTGTTTGGAGCAGAATACGCAAATGTTCAGCCGCACAGCGGCACATCAGCGAACCTTGCCGTGTTCTTCTCCGTCCTTGAGCCCGGTAACAGAGTCCTCGCGATGAGCCTGCCTCACGGGGGTCATCTTTCTCACGGCCACCCGGCGTCCATAACCGGCAAATGCTTCGCATTCCGCCATTATGGCGTAGACAGTGAGACGGGACGTATCGATTATGACAATATCAGGCGCATTGCCGATGAATTCAGGCCCAAAATGATCGTAGTCGGGGCAAGCTCGTATCCCCGCTTGATTGATTACGAAAAGATGGCCGGAATAGCCGGGGATATTTCGGCATACCTGTTCGCAGACATGGCACATATCGGAGGCCTTGTGGCGGCGAAGGTGATCCCCAGTCCTGTGCCTCATTGCGACTTCGTAACCCTCACCTGTTACAAGACTATGATGGGAGGCAGAGGCGGGGTCATCCTGTGCAGAGACCGGTATGGGAGAAAGGTAGACAAGGCCGTGTTTCCCGGGTGCCAGGGAACAAGCGCGGTCAATTTCATTGCCGCAAAGGCGATCATTTTCAAACTGGCTCTGGAGCCTTGGTTTGTAGAGACCCAGATGAACACCCTTGCCAATGCCGCTTCCCTTGCCCAGGAACTCGACACGAAAGGCTATAGGATCGTAACGGGTGGAACGGAAAACCACCAGGTCATCGTCGATCTTGGTCCAAAAGGAATAAAGGGAGCTGAAGCGGAACAGGTATTGGAATCCGTGGGGATCATCACGAATAGAAATGTGATCCCGCGGGATGTCCGGAACCCGGGCACGGCCAGCGGAATACGGCTGGGGACCGCGGCTGTTTCCACGAGGGGGATGGGTGAAGCGGAAATTGCGCAGATAGCGGACCTCATAGATAGCGCCCTCACAAACCGCAGCAGGAAGGAAGTACTGGACCAGACGGCAAGAAGAGTATCCGAGCTCTGCAGAAGATTTCCCGTGTACGGATAAGTGCTCAGGCAGCAGAGTGAGTGTCCCCTCGCAGGGGAGCTCAGGGAGGAAGCCCGAAAATGTCTTGCCTCACTCAAATGAAAGGCATATGATTCCTTGATTGACTTCAAACAAACATGCCGCTGAAAGCTCATGATTCAAGACATGGGTAAAATTCGAAGGGAGCATTTCATGAAAAGAAAATGGTCGATCGGCATCCTGCTTGTGGTTCTCATCCTCGTCTGGTGGGGCCTTTCCGTTTATCCTGACTGGCTTTGGTTCGGCAAACTCCACTATTCATCCGTTTTCTGGACGATACTCCTGAGTAAAGTTGGAATCGGTGTGGTGATCTGGCTCCTCTTGATGCTCATCATTGCCCTGAACCTCTGGATCGCAGGCCGTACGAAGGCATTGGCACGTCCAAAGCCGGCTGCCTCACCGGAGGGAGACATCCTGGCGCAGTTCGGGCTGTCGGGTAAATCTGCCGGAATTCTCT
>CAZONI010000205.1:0-3505 GCA_964581175.1 uncultured Desulfobacteraceae bacterium | reverse complement strand
GGCCCTCATCGCCCACTACGAGAATATCTCCTTTCTCTTCTTTGATCACCTTGCACACCTCCTCCATGACCTTGCCTTTCCTCACCACCTTCTTCGCTGTCAATCCTTTGGAGGAGGCAACCTCCATCGCCTCGTCCAGGATCCTGTTCCCGAGGCGTTCGAGGAATTCCTCGGCGTATTGCGGGGTGAGCTGAATCGTGATCCCCTTGAGGAAACCGACATCCACCACATAGATGAACGTTAGGCGTGCGGAGTTGGTCAGGGCCAGGTCCAAAGCGAACTGCATGGCCTTTTGGGAATTTTCCGATCCCGTGATACCGCAAACGATGCTCTTGAGGCCCATGTTTTTCCTCCGAATGTGCCCTTATAAGAAAACGCAGTTTTACATCATGACGACCAGCAACCAGACCATACAGAGCGCAACCGAGATAAGCATGGGCCACCAGGCCATCTTCATATATTTCACGAACGAGACGGGATAGCCCAGACTCTCTGCGATTCCCACGGTGACTACATTGGCGCTTGCACCGATCAGCGTGCCGTTGCCGCCCAGACAGGCCCCAAGGGCAAGCGACCACCAGAGTATCCCCCCCTCTGCTCCGGGGATCGTCTGATTCAAATAGGCCACGATGGGCAGCATGGTGGCCGTGAAGGGAATATTGTCGATGAAGGCGGAAGCGATGGCCGAGACCCACAGGATCAGGATCACAGCTATGACGAGGGAACCCTTCGACAAATCCCGTACCCCATCGGCGATCACCTGGATAAGCCCCGTTGACTCGGCCCCTCCCACCACAATGAAGAGCATGATGAAGAAGATCAGGGTCGGCCATTCAATTTCGTGCTCCAACATTTCCACGATATCCGTCCCGCTCAAGACGAGCAGCGCCCCGGCGCCGATTAATGCTGCAATGCTGGGCTCCATGTGGAGGGTGCCATGCATGGTAAACAGAAGAATAGTGATGCCCAGGATGATGAGGCAGATTTTCAGGAGCTTTGCGTCCTTGATCTTGTATTCCTCGCGGAGGGCTGCAGCCATCTCGCTCACATTTCCTGCGTCAGACTTCCGGTACTCCTTCCTGAAGTAGAAGATGTAGTACACGACGGACACCGCCAGAACGATGAAGCAGATGGGCGAAAGGTGCCGCACGAAGTCCATAAACGTCAACCCGCCATAGGAGCCGATCATGATATTGGGAGGGTCGCCGATCAGAGTTGCCGTACCACCCACATTTGACGCGAAGACTTCAGGCAGCAGCAAGGTCAGGGGGTTGAGCTTGAGAGCGCGAGAGATCTCAATGGTCACCGGTGTAACAAGGAGCATGGTGGTCACATTGTCCAGGAAGGCGGAAATAACGGCTGTGACGACCATGAGGATGGCACAGAGGACGTAGATATTTCCCTTGGAAGCCTCGTAGGATTTGAGGGCCAGCCATTGAAACACGCCCGTCTTCTTCATCACACCCACGATGATCATCATTGCCATCAACAGAAAAATTACGTTCATGTCGATGGCCCTGACGGCATCTTCAAAGGAGAGAATGAAGTAGTCGGGATAGAAGGTGCCCAGGGTGTAGCTGACAGTGAGCAGGAGGGCGGCCCCGATCAGTGCGGCGAGCGTCCTGTGAAAAAGCTCAAAGGCGATGAGCACATAAACGCCCAGCAGGACCAGGGTGGCGATCCAGAAGGCAGCCGTGACGGCGCGCTGCAGGACGATATCCTCATGCGCCAGGTAGTGCGAGTTCCCGTTTTCATCTTTGTATTCAAAGACAATACGTTTGAGGGCTATTGGAGCGGAGGACTTGTAGGATGGCTTGGAAACCTCCAACGCTATTTTTGCACCGGACAGCTGACCCTGGGGCAGGGCCAGCCTGTACTGAAAACTGCCTTCCTCGTCGGTGAGGATTTTTTCCACCCGATGAATTTCCTTGCCTTCGACTACTATGGTCAATCCGGCATCATTGAGCCCTTTTCCCTGGGAATTGTTGACGGTGCCGGTCAGGGTCAGAAGGTCCGATGGCCCCGGCTCGGCCTTTTCTGCCGGCCAACAGAGAGTAGTTGCCGCAAAGAACAGTACGATCAGCCCACAACAAAGACAGGTCCTTTTCATGCTCTTGCCCTTTGGTATCGGTCGATCAGACTACGCAATTTCCTTTTCTATTTTTCCCGATTGCGTGAGACCGCCTTGGCCAAAAAGACTCAAAACCACCGCGTGGTTGGTAAGAAACGTCCACTCGGCCATCAAATCTTCCCTTTGCTGAATTTGAAAAACCCCGCGCGAAATCCATTGAGATGGGATCAGGAACGAGGTCCAACTGATTATTCTAAGTATAGCATCCGCAATTGTTCATGACAAATATTTCATGTATGACGCTAGAGGAAAACCAGCCTCCCCAACTCCTGCTGCTTACACTTGAATCCCGGTCATGCAGTACTTATAATACCAATCTAGTTTCCATCCATAAATGGCTATTTTTCACAATCCCCCGCCTGTGACGGGGCAGGTCAGCGTCAACCTGCGGGATCATTTGTGCGATGTACTAACGTACGTTTCCGTGTAATTCCTTGATTTTCTTGATCTTGTAAAAAATATCTCATTTCTGGATTGGAAACACGCTCGAGTCCGGATTCTATGTGTGGATGGGCACGAGGCAGCCCTGTGACGGGCACTCTTTACCACAGGAATGGGTTTGGCGGATGAAGACAAACGATGTAAGTCCAGAGAACAAGACTGAGGCTTCCCTTCGGGCCTCCATCCGGGACGGTGTTTCCCATGCCGCGATGCTTGGGGCAGGCGAAACTTACCTGGGGCCGTTGGGCATTTTGCTCCAGGCCACCGCCTTCCAGCTTGGCATCCTCTCCTCCCTGCCCCAGCTCTTCGGCGCCGCGATTCAGTGGGTGAGCGCGCAGGCCATGGACCGAATTCGAAGCAGAAGGCGGCTCATCGTGACAGGGGCCGTTTTCCAGGCCCTGCTGTGGATTCCCGTGTCTCTGCTTCCGGTTGCATGGGGTGCGGGAACGCCTTCTGTTCTCTGTCTGATCGGTCTGGTCATGCTCTATTACGGCACAAACGGGATGATAGTCCCCGTTTGGAACAGCCTGATCGGCGACCTGGTCCCGTCTGCCGTCCGGGGCAGCTTTTTCGGAGGGAGAAGCCGCCTCACCGGCATCAGCACCTTTCTCGCACTTGTCTGTGCAGGGGCGGTTCTGAGCGGCTTCGAAAGGGGCAGCCGCCTCCAATGGGGGTATCTCGTCATTTTCCTGGCGGCCTGTTTGGCGAAGCTCAACTCGGCCCGGTGGCTCGCGAGGCATGAAGATCCCCCTGCCCAATTCAGTCCCGAACAGGTCTTCACCTTCCGGCAGTTCATAAGACGTTCGCCTCATTCCAATTTTGCAAAGTTCGTCTTCTTCGTGGGCGGGATCAACCTGGGTGTTGCATTTTCAGGACCCTTTTTCGCACTCTACATGCTGAGGGACCTGAAGCTTCCCTACCTGGAGTTCACCA
>CAZONI010000204.1:0-3601 GCA_964581175.1 uncultured Desulfobacteraceae bacterium | reverse complement strand
TTGTTCAGTTCGATGAGTTCCATAAATTCCTTTGCCTTATGAAAATCTTCCAACAATTACCCGGATTTCTTGCTCCTGGACGCGCGGAATTTGGGTGTGAACGGATTCGTGACCCCGGTGTTTCGGGCAGACCCGGTCTGCAGGCCGGTGACGATTTTCATGCCTTCGGTCAGCCCCTTGCCATCGACTTCCGTCATGGCGCCGTTGCTTAATCCCGTTTGCACTTGAAGAGGCCGCACGTTCTCCCCGTCAGGCACCCAGAGGATGCCGGCCGCGCTCTTGGCCTGCGCGTGCGGCGTCTTCTCTGTGACCTGCGGCTTTTCCTCAGGCCGCCCTTTTTTCTCGCTGGGTTTCTCGGATGCTTCCCGAAACTCCGGGGCGACCTCATCGGCCGACGGCATCCATTTGAGCGCGCTGTTCGGCACCAGCAGGACCCCGGTGCGGTGGTCCAACTGGAACTGGACATTTGCGGTCAGGTAGGGAAGCAGACGTCCGCTGGAGTTGTCGGTAAGGACCTCCACGGTATAGGTCACGACATTTTGCGTCATCGACGCATTCAAACGGACCTTCCCGACTTCTCCTTGGAAGGTCTGACCCGGAAATGCATCCACTGTGAACGTTACGGGCTGGCCTGGATAGATCTTGCCGATATCTGCCTCGTTGACCGCAACCCAGACCTGCATGCGTTTGAGATCCTTGGCGATAAGAAACAGGCTGGGCGCGTTCAGGCTCGAGACCACCGTCTGTCCGGTATTCACCCGGCGATCGATAATGACGCCCTTGACCGGTGATGTGATCGTGCAGTAACCCAGATTTCTTGCCGCCCGTTTCAAGGATGCCTGGGCCTGGGCGACCAAAGCCTGGGCCTGGAGGACATTGGCCCGGCCTACCGTGACGTTCGCCTTCGCGGTCTCATAGGCCGACTGGTAGGAATCGTAGCTTGCCTGGGCAATGGCCTCAGAAGGCCCGAGCTTCTGAGCCCGGCGCCAGTTGCGTTCGGCCTCCTTGAACTTCGCCTGCATCTCTTCCAGATTGGCCTTTGCGACCTCCACACCTGCGTTGGCAGACCTGGCCTGCGCCTCAGCCACCGCTTCATCCGCAGCGTACAAAGAGTCATCGATCCGGGCCAGGACTGTTCCTTTCTTGACGGCCGATCCGTAATCCACGGTCTTGCCGTCCGCGTCCTCTCCGAATGACACAATCTGCCCGGCCACTTGAGCACCCACGTCCACAACCTCCTCGGGCTCAACGGTGCCGGTGGCGCTGATTGAAACGAGCAAATCGCCGCGTTTCACCTCGGCTGTACGAAAAGGCACGGCTTGGCTGTCTTCCTTCTGAAGGTACCAGGCGGCGGCACCGCCTATGATTCCTAAAGCGATTACCACCACTATAGCTTTCTTGATCAGATGTTTCATAATCTTACTCGCTGTCATTCTGAAATTGAATGCATGTTCACATTCGCCACTGAACCGGCGCTTTCCGTCCGTCCCGGGACCTTGCGGCGCCGGTCAGGTAAAGACGACTGGATATATTATCCACTCGCGGGTGTTTGCTCCGCAGTGGTAAACTGCTGCGCCACCCACCCGAACTTACCGGATGGGATCCTTACGTACAACCAGCCCGGCGCATTTCCGTGGACTTCCAGGACCGTACCCTGGCGGACCTGAGTAACCGTCTCGAAATTCATGCCCGGCCCTGACCGGACGTTCAGGAGAGGCGAGGTGACCGTCACCTTCCCGGACGATGCAGCCGGAAGCTGTGTTTCGGCCGGGGGCTGGCTTGGGACCGGGACCTGGCTTGCGGGAGATTCCTCCTGGGCAGCGACCGCTCCGGATGGAGGTTCCACCACCACGTACCCAGACGGGACCTCCTGGTAGTAGACATCGTCGTAATAAAGGTACTTCACCCCTTGAAAAAACACCGTTCCAAAACCGGTCGGCAGTACAGGAATGACTGCCCCAACCGGCGCCGTCACAACCACATACTCGGACGCCTCCCTGACGTAGAAAACACCGTCCCGGTAAAAATACTCATTTCCATTGACCCATACCTTCCTGAAACCTGCGGAAAACGAATCCACGACCGCTCCGGATGGAGGTTCCACCACCATGTACCCCGAGGGGACCGCCCGATAATAGATGCCGTCATAATAGTAGTATGGGAGACCCGCAAAAAACACCGTCCTGAATCCGATGGGAAGACCCACAACGATGGCGCCGATGGGTGCCCTCACCGCCCAGAATCCCGACGGGCCTCGTCGATAAAAGCCTCCATGATGGTAAAAGTATTGATGTCCTCTAAGCCGTATCTCCCGGTTCCCCGGCGGAAGCCTGCGGGCCACTCTTCCGTAGCGTTCAAAGGCCCATGCTTCATATTCGGTCAGTATGGGGACGAGAGCAAAAAACCCCGCAAAGAAACAAATAGCAGGGAATCCAAAGACAAATCCTGATTTCTTCAGCATCATGCTTCCTCCTTATGAATCATGATGAATCATGCATCAAATGAGCCATTCCTGTTCTTTTCTCCTGTATTCGCACCCCGCCCGGGAAAAGTTACATCACCTTGCTTTTCTTCTTTCTCGAGGAATGGGAAAAGCACCCACGCCTCCAAGCCATGGGACCTCCTCTCCCCGAGGAAAACGACTCCTTCCGTACATTTGAAAATGGAAGCTCCAGACAACTGCCGGCGGGGATTCACCCTTGAATGTCCTGAGTCACCTTGCTGCTGGAAAGATAGCCGAAGCGCAGGCCGACCCCTGTGAGGCAGACGGGAGAGAAGCCGGCATCTCTCCCCCGTCATAGATCTTACTCTGAGTGACCTCCAGGCGGGAGTCGATCTGTCAACCATCGGCCGGCAGGGACGTTCGGGCTGCGAATTCGGTCATCACCCATCCGTAATGTCCGTTCAAAAGCCTCACATAGTACCAGCCCGGTGCATTCCCCTGGATTTCCAAAACAGTTCCTTGAGGAACCTGATAAAGTACTCTGAAATCCTTGCCGGGTCCCGATCGGACATTCAGCAGGGCCGCCGTCACTGTTGCTTTTCCTGTGGCCGGGGTCGGCACTCGGATTGCCGGAGGAAGAACTCTCTGCTCAACAACGGTGCTCGGCGGGAGCGCCACCACTGGCGCAGGCCGGTACACCACAGTCGGCTCAGGGTGATTCAAGATGGAATTGGTCACGAGGGCCGCTGTCAAGATCCCGAGACCGAACAGGGCGCCCCCCCAATATGCATGAGGACCGGAGTAGTACCTGTGACCGCGAAAGGCGGATGCCGGCGTAAGCGTCAGCATGGTAAAACCGATGATCACACACGCGACCAGAAGGAGTTTTTTTATTTTTTTCATGACGCTCTCCTTTCTTTTCCGAATTGACGATCCCGCTCTATAAAAATATTCGCTTGATCCCCGGAAAAGGTTACAGAAGCCTGATTCGTTTGTCCTCTTTTTTAATGATAACAACACTGCAATGGATTGGCAATAGCGCTCAGAGAGGAAGCCATTTCTTCCGTTCCGAGGTTTCCGGACTGGTCCTTTCAGTGACTTATCAGCGTGGGATAGCTACCCCCTCCGCATTCTCGACTGCGTCGAACTGCGGGTTCC
>CAZONI010000203.1:0-3637 GCA_964581175.1 uncultured Desulfobacteraceae bacterium | reverse complement strand
GTAACAACAATCTCCCCGTTTTCGACCGTCGCCTGGACTGACGGAATCTCTTCCACCAGAGCCGCCTGCACCTGGGCGGCCGTGAAAAGCATATGCATGGCATCCCGCGATTCGGGCGTGGTTTGAAAGCACGGGAGTTTCGCCGCCTGAGAGATGAGCCCAGCAGCATCGTCCGTGCTCATGCACTTGACACGGATGATCAGATCATAAAGGCTCTGATCGGAGGTATCGATCCCATAGAGGTATTGGCTCCAGCGAAGGCGCGCCTTGTCATCTTCGATCAAGGTTTTCCGAGCCGCTTCGGCTGATACCCCTTCGCGCCGCATCTGCTCTGCTACCCGGTCTTCCAGGTCGGCAATGATCCGGACCTTGAGGGCATGCGCGATCCCCTGCACGAAGAAATGGCCGGCCAGTCCGTGATAGACCACGTTGTCCTTCTGAAGGTAATGCATCAGCGCCTCTCGGAAAAAGGCGATATGCCGTTCTTTCCCGTAGCTGAACCGCTCAAGGACCGAGGGAGCATCGTGAACAGCGCGAAGCATTTCATTTTCCGGGATGTTGAAATGCTTCGAGGCCTTCAAAATGACCTCCCGGGAAACACATTCATATCCCAGTTTCCCGGCCAGCTTCTCGGCCACTTCCTTGCCGTGACTGAAGGACCCTCTCGAAATAGTGATGACGGACATGTAAGACTCCTTATGCGTGCCTTTCCTGTAATTCCCGGCTGCCGTTAGAATACATTAATCAGCATTCTGACACCTACCACTACCAGTGCGATGGCCAGACTCCGGATGATCCAGGGTCCCTTGATCCTGTTGGACAGGCGCGCGCCCACCTGGGCGCCCGCGAGCATCCCGATCCCCAGAGCGACAACGCGGTGTATGCCGTAAAAAGACCCGAGGAACACATGCGACATGGTGCCGGTGAATGTCAGTATGGCTACAACCATCTGTGATGTGGCAGTGGCGATGGCCACGGGGAAGCTCAATACGTAGGCCAGCAGCGGCACAATCAGGCTCCCGCCGCCGATCCCGAAAAAGCTGGCAATAAAGCCCAGGAAAAAGAACAACACCAGTCCCAGAAGCCGGTTATAGGAATAATCGAAAACCATTCCATCTACAGATATTTCTGCATGCTTTTGGCCACGCGTCGGGACATCTTTATTCACGCGCTTTGCAGGTTTGTTGGATTTGGGCCTGAGGATCATGAACAGGGCAAGAGCGATCAAGAAAACGGAAAATACCCCCTCGAACAGTTCCCGGGAAACAGAGGCGGTTGTGAGCGCACCGAAAATAGCGCCGGGAATCGTCGCCGCCGCAAAGGTCAATCCGGCTTTGTAGTCAATCCGCTTCATCTTCGCATAGGCCGCGGTGCCGGAAAGGGTGTTGAGAAAAACGACGGTAAGCGATATGGCCGTCAAGTGATGGGGGTTCTCATGAGGATAAAGCAGCAGCAGCAGGGGCATCAGCACGAATCCGCCGCCGGCCCCGATGAGCGTGCCGTAAGTGCTGACGGCGAATCCCAGTGAAATAAGGCCGGCGTACTGCAATAATGTCTCGTGTAGGATCATCTCAACGCTCTCCTCCTCCTATATCTATTACTTTTATTGCTTTCAATGACCGAACCAGGGCTTTTTCATTTGAAGAGACGCCGATCATTGAAACACCGCATTCCCTTTAGACGTGCAGTGTTGAAACCGAGGGCCTGCCGCAGGGCTCCGGGAGGTCATTTGGAATGGGAGGCGGCAGCCAAGCCAGGCACCCATGCGGCAAGCAGGCATCCCCCTACCAGAAGGACACCACCCACCCATTGAATCATGCCCGGTATCTCGCCCAGGGCCGGCAGCGCAATCATTGCGGCGTAGAGCGGCAGGGTGTTGTAGAAGGCCATGGCGCCGTTGGGTCCCAGCCTCTTCACTCCCTCATTCCATGCCATGAAAGCCAGGAACGACGGGCCCGCACCGATATACAGCAACCCGGCCACTACGCTCAGAGACCATTGAGGAGGCGTCAAGCTCCATTCCCATGCCGTCGGTACCGCCAGCATCGCCGCCCCCAGGATGGTGGAAAGGGCGGTCACCCGTACGGTGGAGTGCCGCGTGAGCAACACCCTACCTGTGATGGAGTACAAGGCCCACAATACCACGGCGGCCAGTATCAGAAGATCACCGGGGTTGAACCGCAACGCTGCAAGCATGGCCCAGGAACCACCGGAAATGATCACCCCGACGCCGGCCAGGCTCAACACAGCTCCCACCACCTGTTGCCTGTGAAGTGATTGGCCCAAGATCCATCTCGCCAGGATCATCGTGATGAGAGGCCCGCCGGCGTTTACGAGCCCGGCATTCACCGCCGTGGTGTACCTGAGCCCTGCATACTGCAATACCTGAAAGCCGGCCACTCCTGTGAGGCCCATTGCCACCATAAGGATCTTCTCCCGAGGGGCGAGATCAGAGCGTCGCCCGCCTCTGCGGGCGAGGAGGACGGCGAAGAGCAGGGAGGCGATGGCCGCCCGCACCCCAGCGAGGGTGAAGGGGCCCACGGACTGGCGCAAGCCTCGTCCCAGCACAATGTTGCCGGCCCAGAGCAGCGTGGCCGCGTTGACGAAGAGATAGTCGGTCCAGGAATGCAAGGAATACCTCCAGGCTGGGGACTGCGGCCCTCCGTCTTTCCCCTGTTATCTGCCGCGGCTATGAAGCCGACGAGTACAAAAACGACCTTCCAAAGAAAATGACATCCTTGCCGTCGATGGAGGGTGGACTATCAAATAGGTGTCCTGGCGCCATAGCAAAAAAGACGCCCAATCATAAGTACATCTTCGTTCGTTCATCATAGCCGGGCCCATGGCAGGGCAGCATAATGTCGGCGATGCTTTTTAATCTCAGGGCACTGTTATATGCCTGAGACATGTCCGTCGCAATGGCGGGGGCAAAGGTCTCCCATGCACCGAACGGATGCCCTTTCGGCAAAGACTCAGCCGGGTCTTGAAACGTATGGGTGGTGCAGCAAAATCCTGGTATAACCGTTCGCTTTTGACCGGTGTGGACTATCAGCGACTGGGTGCCCGGAGTGTGCCCCGGCGTATGTGTTACCGTGATTCCGGAAAACAGCTCATGATCTCCTTTGATGAGCCGGACTTTCCAATCCTTGTAGAGATCCTTGGGGTAATACTGGGCCTGGAGGGGATGAGGAGCAAGCATGAAAAACCATTCCGCTTCCTGGACATAGACTTCCGCGTTCCTGCATTTTTGGGTGTTGCCGCAATGATCGTGATGGAGATGTGTTTGGATGATGACTTCAACATCATCAGGTTTGAGACCTTGATTTCTGAGCGATTCTTCAAAGGTCTGGAAGTCGGTTCCTGCTCCTGGCCAGTATCTCGCCATGAGTTTAGCCCAAGATCCCGTGTCCACAAGAGTGACTTTGGGTGCACCTTCGATAATGAAGTAAGTCACTTCCAAGACGATCTTCTCTCCCGGGAAGCACATGTAGGTGAACCCTGACTTATCTGCTTCAATTGTTCCTAGGACTACCGGTGTTACCTTATATTCCATATTTGCTCCTTTAGCTGTTTAATTTACAAAATTAATATATTTTCCAAAAGTACGTTCATGGAAAGGGAGGTTGGGTGTTCCCAT
>CAZONI010000202.1:0-3686 GCA_964581175.1 uncultured Desulfobacteraceae bacterium | reverse complement strand
GCGATCCCTCCTGCAAGGGTGCCGATGGCCTCCATCTTCTGGGCCTGCCGCAATGAGACCTCCAGTTCCTCCTTTTCCTTCTCCGCCTGCTTGCGGTCCGATATATTGAGAGCTATGCTGAGGACTGCCGGCTTGCCGGAATAGTCAATCAGCCGGCTGCTCACCTCCATTGGGATCAGCGCGCCATCCTTGGCCACGTGCACCGTTTCGAACCTCACTTGTTTCGATTGAAACAGCTGATCCATTCTCTCCGATTCATCAACCCCATACCCGGGGGCCTCCAGATCCGACATCTTCATTTTCAGGAACTCTTCAGGGACGTACCCCAGACAATCACAGGCTGCCTGGTTTACTTCAAGGAACCGCCCGGCGGCATCATGTATGCAGATGGCTTCACTGGCACTGTTAAAGAGAGTCTTATAATGTCGTTCCGATTCCTCCAGCCGTTGCCTCGTTTCCATCACGTCGGATACATCCCTCATAGCCTCGATCACATGCGTTATCTCTCCCTCCTCGGTCAACAGGGGGGAGAGCAGGCAGTCAAGCCAGGAAATCGAGCCGTCGGCATTCAGATGCTTATGGAGCAGATTACAGGGGTTCCCAGTATTGAATACCTCATGAAGCCCGCAGTCTTCTCCATGTTTTTTGCACGGTTCGTTATGGCCGTGGGATATTTCGAAACAATGCCGTCCGATGACTTCTTCGCGATTATGCCCCGTACTGGTCACGAAACTCTCGTTCACATCCGTTATGAGATGATTCCTGTCAATGACCAGGATGTCCTCATGCATATTATCGAGCAACGACCTGAAGTATCGTTCCCGCTCCTGTACGGCCTCTTTAGCCTCCCTCGCTTCCGTTGTATCTTTTGCAAAAAGAGCGATCCCGGTTATTTTCCCATCCTGATCAAGGACAGGGGCGATATAGTTATCGTACTGTCTTCCTTCCCGTCCATCCTGGAAACGGACAGGCTTGCCGGAATGAAGAACTTTGTCAATCCGGGCGGTTCTTGATTCCGCAATATCAGGAGAAAGAATATCCTCCAGGGACAACCCGACAATTTCATCCACACGCTTGCCCATTCTTCGGGCTGCGACTCGATTGGCGGCCATGATTTTCCCTCTCGAGTCTATGAGCAGAGCGGTCTCTGTAGAAGCGTTGAGAAGGGCCTGGGCCGCCCCCTCCAGAACCCATGATTTCCCCTCGTGCAGATCTCCTTCAACCGCACTCAATTTCCCAGGCATAGTGTTCTGCTGCATAACTATCCTTCCTCTCACCAAAGGGCATCAAAGAAGAAAAGACCCGGATGCCGCCAGAAATCTTCAAATCCATTTCTCTCTGGAACGATTTGTTTTAATACTGCTTACTATATCGGCATAATCGCTGAAAAAATAAGCCGGCTTCCCGCTGACGATTTCCGACAGGGCCTTGATGACAAACAATCATTCTGAAGCAATGGCGGGTTATCCACGATTTTCACGATAACAGTATCCCTGGCATCTTCATTGCAGATCCCTGTTGAACAACTCGATACGTGCCCTCTTGTATTCGCTCTTTGCCAGGAAAAGGACGACAAAAATAATCAAAACAGCTCCAACGGTTTTGGACCAGGATATTGCCTCTTTCAGAACAACCACCGCCAGCGTAATCGAAACCACGACTTCAAACGTGGAAATCATGGCGGCATTGGCCGTATCAATGCGCCTGAGACCAGCAAGGAGGCAAACAAGGCCGGAAACAGTTGAAATCAAAGCACTTGCCACTGTTGCTCCCCAGCCTATTGGTCCCGTCGGCCACTGGGCTCCCTGTATTGCCACCATCGCCCCGTAAGCAAATGTTGCTGAAACGATAATCACGGTTGAAGCGGGTAAAAGGCCCGCTTCGTGAATAGCAGCACTCCCAAATATCAAAAAGAGCGCGTAAACGACGGCCGTGATCATCGAAAGAACAATGCCCGAATACTCTCCCCTGCTGAAAGGTGCAGCAGTGAAGGTGATGCCCAGGAGCGTCAGAAAAAGCCCTGTAATCTTCTCATAGCTCATGCACTCTTTGAGAAAGACAACTGGAAAAAGCGAAACCAGGGCAGGATACATATACGTGATCACAACCACCAGGCTCACCGGAGCCAGCGTCAACGCAGTAAAGTAGCAAAACGTACTTCCCCCTAATCCCACTGTCCCCACCAGAATCAATATTACAAGGAGTCGCCCTTTGGGGTATTTCAACTGCTTCGCCGCCAATATTCCCACCATTACCGCCGAAGCAAGCGCGTAGCGAATGAAGAGAAATGTTGCGGGATTTGAGCCGGCCCCAAAGGCTATGCGCGCAAAGATAGGATTAACTCCAAAGCATGCGGCCGACAGCGCGACCAGGAATACCCCGATTAAGCGATCCAAAAGTGCACCCGAGACCTGGGAAGAAAAGGGTGTAATGCATCTGCTGACCCGCCGCTTGCTGCGGCAGAGTAGTTTATTGACAGCTTATATCGAAATACTCCACGCGCTGCAATGCTTTTGAACATCCGGGCAACCCCGGCAACCCTTCCTGAAGCCCGTACCGCCATATCTCTTTCCGGCCTTCTTGATAAAACCGGATCCGACGCCGAACTTGTCGAAATGGACCACCCCGCAGCCGTTAGCGAGGCATCTTTCTGTTGTCATTCCGGAAAGCCCTCAAAGCTTATCCGGAATCCAGGGGACCGCACCCTTCCATATTGCTTGAAAAGATCACAGATTTTAGGTACTAGTAAGTCTTGAATCCGGAAAAGGGAATCCGGCCTGATGACTATACCTCTAACTTAAAGCGAGCAGCGAGGATGAAATGAAAAAGATCTTCAAAGTAATACTTGTCGGGCTTATCGTCGTTATTGCGGGTATTATTGGAGTCACTACCTATCAGTTCAACACGTACAAGCCGAAGCCGGTTGCCCGGAAAGCAAACCCGGCTGATTTGAAGTATTTTCAGGACTCCTATAATGACTGCCGCAAGAGTTTCCTTGCACAAGCCGAGAAAATAAAGGGGATATATAATGATGTACGCATCTCAAACCTGAAAATTGAGAGTAAAGCAGATCCGGATTTAACCATCGACTATTGTTATATCCCGGCGCAAAAGACATCTGAGCGGCTTTTCATAGTAACCTCAGGTTTACACGGAGTAGAAGGATATGTCGGCAGTGCGGTCCAGCAGATGTTCTTGAAAGAGCTGCTGAAAAAAATCAGCCTGGATAATATGGGGCTGCTTTTGATTCATGCCATTAATCCCTATGGGTTTAAATATAAGAGAAGGGTTACAGAAAACAATGTGGATCTGAACCGTAACTGTTCAACTGATAAGAAGCTGTATGAATCTGTAAATTCCGGATATTCGGATTTGAATGGGCTGCTGAATCCAACCGGAAAAGCAAACCCAAAAAGCATTGGAAATATTTTCTTCCAGCTGGATGCTATCGGAAAAATTATACGATATGGAATGGCAACATTACGGCAGGCCATACTGCAGGGGCAGTACCAGTATCCAAAGGGGGTCTATTTCGGAGGCAGGGAACTCGAACCCTCAATAAAAGCCGTCACCCCGCTTATTCAGGACATGGCCCGGAATTACAAGATGGTATTCTGTATTGACCTGCATACAGGGTACGGCAAAAGAGGAACCATGCATCTTTTTCCCAACCCCATGAAGGATAA
>CAZONI010000201.1:0-3739 GCA_964581175.1 uncultured Desulfobacteraceae bacterium | reverse complement strand
ATGACAAAATCCGTAGGGATCGTCCTCCATCCAGGAAAGCAGCGACCTTGCGGTCTCGTCCGGGTCAGCGTTTGCGCCTTGGCGGGCTTTGATCCAGCCACGAAACAGATCCTCAACCAGCATGCCGAAATTGCCGCTCGAGTCATCGATCTCATCGGCTTTCTCGTGGCAAGCGGCGATGAATGTCTCGAACAGATGCGCTGCCCGTTCCGGCTCGTTCTTGATGATCTCCCCGATGTCATTGGCAACACCCTGAACATCATGCACAAACGACCAGGCGGCATTGTAGGAGATGAAGCTTCCGGGCGAGAGTGCCGCTTCCATGGCCTGCTCGAGCGGATCGATCTGTTTTCGCTTTCCGGAGCTTCGTGGCTTCATCTTCTATTTGTCCTTCCAGATACCGGCCTTCACCAAACGTTGAATCAAGGCCTTTCGCCGCATATGATCGCCCATGAATTTCCTGAACTCTTGTTCAAAGGCGTTCCGGCTCGCGTGAAGCAAATAGGCTTCGGAAAGGTCGACAAGCGCACGGCAGGCCTCGTCATAGGACAGGCCCGACCCCCGTTCGACGTTTTGTCGAACCGTCTTCCACGCCCTGGTAAAATCCTTGGACAGGGCTTTCAGATAGCTCTCGCGTTCCTTGCGGCGCTTGATCTCACGCTGCTCCTGTTCTCGTTTTTGCTTTTCAAGCCGGATCTTTTTAGTCGCTTCTGCATTGGCCAAAAGTTCACCTATCGACCGCCGGGGTGACCCGCCGCCATCGCCTCGCAAACCGCGCCGCCATGCCGCAAACCGGTTTTTGAGAGTTCGCTCGGCCTGCTGCCCCTGGCCGTCCAGAAGCTGTTTAAGGACTGCCGTCACCTCATCCCGGGCCAGGCCATCGATCCATGTCTCCAACTCCTGTTGGGATATCCCCTCGTCTTGCGCAGCCGGGCTTCCCATGCCGGCGCCTGCCAGCAGGTCTTCGTCCACTTCCAAAAATTCCGCAAGGGCCTGTTGCGCAGAGGTCAGGCTCCCCAGCCCGTTCACGGAGATGGGCTCCGTTTCGTCGGCATCCATCATTTCCCCGGTAACGGCCGCCAGCCAACCGATATAGAGGCTGCGAAGATCCCCGCGCAGCAACTCATCCCGTATCGGAACCAGGCGCGCCATCCAGCCCCGGCCGTCCTCCATGCCGAAGCGGTCGTAATTGTCGGACTCCTCCAGGCGCCAAGTAATGACCCAATGGGTTTTGGTCGCCGTGAAGTCCAGCACGTGGCTTTGCGCCATAGCCTGGGCTGTCTCTTTGGCCAACACCTCGATGGGCAGGCGCACCATGAAAATGGCCGTCATCCAGTTGGCCACATAAATATGGGCGTCAAAAAACCGCTTCATCAGGTCTTCTGGATTCGCCTTCAAATCGCCCCAATGGTATTCATTGGTAAAGCTTACGGGCGTGATGTGGGCGCGGGAGGAAATCCCGCGCAGGTCAGCCATCTCATCCTCCCTCAGCGGCCGGTCGATGGCCAGAAACTCGTAATACTGGTATTCGCTCATGGAAGCTTGCCTTTTATGATCTTATGGCCCGAAACGCGGAATCATCCCCCTGGTGGAAAAATATCCGGCCTTTCAGTTCTTCATTCTCGATTACGGCCCAGCCCCGTCCACTCGCAGGGTCCAGTTCCTCTTGCCCCTCCCAGGAAAACTCGATCCGCACCTTCCCGTCTTTGGTTTCAATACGGCAGTCCATCTCTCCCTGGACCAGTCCAAACTGAAAATGCCCCGTGCCGTCCTTCTTGAACGTGAAATGCCCCGGGACTTCCATATTGACGTACTCCTGGTCCCATGCCTCCATCTCAGCAATGAACCATGTGCCGATAAACGGTTTAAGCTTTGTCTTCATAGATTGTACCTCGTGACCCAGCATGCACCATGTTGAAAATTGCTCAGATCGCATTGGCTCCGGCCTTATGTACCTGTTCTATGATCACTATGCCACAGCAGCGTAATAAGGTGACGGCAATGCGGGGTATGCGCGAAACACGTGAACAAACACCGCTTCCGACTTCTCATTCACCTCGTCTTCACAATAAGCATCCACCGGCAAGCCAGTCTCGTCTCTCCACAAAAAGTCCCGGATAGCAATTCGAACGGCATCACGCGTGGACTCTTTTTCGCGCCAACGGTCGATTTTGAGTTTTTCAGCCTTTAGCCTCTCAAGCAGTTCGATGGCCACAGTTTTGATCCGCCTGATATCTGACGAGCTCAGGTCCGGCTTCTTCAGAAGATCATAGATCGCCAAGGACTCTTCATCAAGGCCTTCACGCATGGCTCGACTGCCTTCTTCATCGAGTTCATTGACAAAGCGAAGCAAAGCTTCGAACGTCTTTTCAATGGTTGCTCGATCTTTCTCTCGGTTGTACTCGGCCACGATCTTTTCATAATGCTGCTGGAAGTCCGTGCGCAACGGGTTCTGCTCCATCAGCCGCTTCAGTCTTTGCTCGACGGTCTGCTTGAGGTTCTGAACGGTAGTGTACTTGGCCTTGCTGCGCTCAAATTCCTGTCCCAGCCGGTCAAAATCGATCTTGCTGATGTCCCAGGGCCTTCCGGGGTCCCCTATTCGATGTCTCTTTGTTTCTATGGTCTCGTCAACCACCTGATGCAATTGGCGAATAATGTCACTGATATCCGCCTCCTCCCGGTCCTGCTGCAGGCTCTTGTAGACCACGTTGATCGCCTGGTATGCGGGCCGATGCGCGTTGACACCCCTGATGTTGAGGCATGCCTTGAACTTCGTGAACACCGCCCGGCACATCACCTCAAAACGTTTGCGGGTCTCGTCGTTATCGTTGGCCGCCTCCTTGGCGGCAAGAATCGCCGCATTGCGTTCGAATCCCTTTTTGGTGATAATGTCGTCAAGCGATGCGTGTCTTTCGGTCAGGAACGCCCGGACTAAGGCAATAGCCTCCTCCAGGTCGGCCAGCAATTCCTCCTCGGGTCTGGCGGGTTCGGTCTCGCCGCCGTCAACACCCCGACAGCCATCTCCCATCCCGGCAAACGTTGCCAGGGCCTTGCGCAAATTCTTAAGAATGCCGCAGTAATCCACAATCAAGCCGTTGCTCTTGCCCTCGCTCACGCGATTGGCCCGGGCGATGGCCTGCATCAGTGTGTGCGCTTTAAGCGGTTTATCCAGATACAGCGTCGACAGGCTCGGAACGTCGAACCCGGTCAGCCACATAGCGCAGACAATGGCGATCCTAAACGGGTGGGCCTCCTCTTTGAAGGCGTCGTCCAGCGCCAGGCGCTGCATGTTCCGAAACTGAGGCTGCTGCCGCATGGTCTCAGTCAGCTCCATACCCTCCTTGATCAAACGGCGATGCGGGGTGATGTCCAGGTCCCACTTGCGGAATTTCTCCACTTCGCCTTGCTCCTCGCTCACGACCACCGCCATGCGGGTCTGGCGCATCCACCCGATTTGGCGGCGGCAGTACATCTCTTCCTGCTCGTCCGTCTTTTTTTTCAGCGCCTTCTCAAGTTCCCGAATCCGCTCCGCCCAGTAAAACTCGATCAGCCGGTGCATCCGCACGCAGGTAATCTTGTCGATGCAGACCAGCATCGCCTTGCCGGTTTCCCAGGCGGTGGCATAGTGCTGCACGAAATCCCTCGCGATCTGGTCCAGGCGATTACCGGCTGTGATGATATGGTAGTCGCGCTTGAGTTCCCGCTCCAGCCTCTGGGCCACGTCGATGTCATCGGTCTC
>CAZONI010000200.1:0-3775 GCA_964581175.1 uncultured Desulfobacteraceae bacterium | reverse complement strand
CGATACCAAAAACAAAAATCGCCATTGCCAGCGTACAGAAGATCGCCGGAATTTCGGCATAGGCAATAATCAATCCATTGACTAAGCCGACCGAAAGGGCAAAACCGAGCCCTATCATCAGAGCGGCCTCTAAAGAGAAACCGTGACCGGCGAGGTAGAAGGCCCAGGCGGTGGACATCGCCATCGTAGAAACAATCGAAAGGTCAATCCCTCGGCCAATTACGACAACGGCCATGGCCGTGGAAAGGATTCCCAGTTCGGAGACGTTCCGGAGAAGTGTGAATAAATTCTCGGCAACAAAAAAACGTTTAAGCGTAATGGAGAACATGATAAAAAGAGCCGCCGCAATTCCCATTACAATTTTCTCTTGGGTGAGATGATGAAGAGGCAATACTTTCATTTGAAGCCCCCCGCAAGTAAAGAATGCGGGCTAACAGCCCATACGATTGGATCGAAACCTTGGAGCTTTTACGACATGGGAGTTCAAGAAACATGCCGAGCCACGCTGACCTTCAAGAATCGGAGATAAGATATAAGGAGCTGATTTCAATCGGCAAATGTGGATGCAAATCTGGACAAGGCTTTTGGCTGGAAAGCATTGTGTTGCATTGTCACATTAGTGAGGCGGAACAGATGTGAGGCAATGCCGCACATTCTTATTTTGAGGAGTCTGACTCGTATTTGCTCATCTTTCGGTACAGGGTGCGGCGATCGATCCCGAGGAGCCGGGCGGCCTTGGCCTTATTTCCGTCCGTTTTTGACAAGGCGTCGAGGATATGCCTGGCATGAACTGATCTGGCACCGGGACGCTTATGGACTGCAACCTCCATCCTGCCGCCGTAATGACGGATCTCCAACGGCAAATGCTCTACGGTGATCACGCGCCCGTGACAGAGAATAAAGGCGTGTTCAATGACGTGCTCCAATTCCCTGATGTTGCCCGGCCACGGATAGTCCATGAATTTGTTCAGGACCTCATTCGATATGCCGTCAATGTCCTTTTTGAAGCGTTCATTAAAAATGCGGAGAAAGTGATGAATCAGGAGAGGCAGATCCTCCATCCTCTCACGCAGAGGAGGCAGGACCACTTCCACTACTTTGAGACGGTAATACAGGTCTTCCCGGAACTCGCCTCTCTTCACTCTCTCCCGAAGATTCTTGTTCGTGCAAGCGATCACGCGAACATCTACCTTCTGGGAATCGGACTTTCCGACCGGCTCGACTTCTTTTTCCTGGAGCACCCGAAGGAGTTTCAACTGGATCAGGGGAGAAATGTCGCCGATTTCATCCAGAAATATGGTGCCTCCCTCTGCCGCCTGGAAGCGTCCCTGCCTGTCTCTTATCGCACCCGTGAAGGCCCCCTTGACGTGACCGAAAAGCTCGCTCTCCAAAAGCGTTTCCGTCAATGCTGAACAGTTCACCGAGACAAGCGGTTTGAAAGCTCTGAGGCCGCTGTAGTGAAGGGCTCGGGCCACAAGTTCCTTGCCTGTCCCGCTCTCACCCGTAATCAGGACAGTCGTTTCAAGGTCGGCCAGGTCCTCCAGGAGCCGGAAGATCTCTTGCATCCTTTTGCTCTTGCCGATGATGTTCTGGAATTGGTGTCTTTCTTTCAATTCCCTTTCCAGATCACGTATCAGGGTCATATCCCGTATGACCAGGACTGCGCCCATGAAACCCCCTTGAGAGTCGAGCAACGGAGAGCTGGTTACGCTCACCACCTGATGGTGCTTCTGATGACGGGCGCACTCGATACGGTATTCCTTGATGGTCGTGTTTCTGTCCAGGGTCTGTTTTAAAACGTCCAGGCAAGACCGGCTGCACCTGCTGAAACAATCGGAAAACGGCTTTCCGACCATTTGCGCGGCGGTGAGGCCGCAGATGGTTTCTGTATGCACGTTGGCTTCGATGACCCGAAGCTCCGGGTCCACGGTAATGATCGCGTCTTTGACGCTCCTGAAGATGGCTTCCAGTCGGCTCCTATGGGCGGCAAGCTCCTGATCCTTTTTTTTGCGTTCGGTTATATCCCTGCTCACCGTCAGGAATCCGGTAATCCGTCCCTCCTGGTCTCGGATAGGTACGACCGAGTCCTCCACGGACCGGCAACTGCCGTCCTTCCGGATGATGTCATAGGAAATCTTATCGGGGACGCCCGTCCTGTAGACCCTATTGTAGGCCTTGTACACGAAATCGGCTGTCTGTTCATCCATATAGGTCCGATAATTTTCGCCGACAACGTCATCCCCCCAGATTTTCATCCCGGCTCTGTTCGTGAAAACAATGTTGCCTTTGAGATCGACTTGACCGACGCTGTCCTCCACTTGATCCAAAATGGCTTGATAATTCTTCACCGCCTCCCTGAGCGTCGCCTTTGTGAGGTTTGGTGCCAGGTGGTCCCTGTACCAGAGCGAGTTCGCCAAATTCAATTCCATGCTTCCTTCCCTATAAGATTCGGGCACGCTGGTAATACATTAAATCAGCCTATCCCAAAAGCTGATTTGAAATTATAACCCTTTGGACTTGATTCGTTCCTTCATAAATTTGAGTGATTTTTGCATCCCGCATCATCCGCTCAACAGGATATTCTCTCGAATAGCCATAGCCCCCGAGAAGCTGGACTGCATCTGTCGTAACCTGCATCGCGGTATCCGAGGCAAACCACTTGGCCATGGAAGCCAGTCGTGGAATATCTCTTGAATCGGGCTCATTATCAATCGTTGAACAGGTTCTATAGATCATGGTTCGTGCTAATTCAATTTTCAGAGACATTTCTGCAATCATCCACTGAATGCCCTGAAAGTCTGTTATCCGTTTTTTGAACTGGACTCTTTCCTTGCAGTAACTGATAACCGCATCCATTGCACCCTGCGCTATTCCCAGCGCTTGGGCAGCTACACCCGGGCGTGTGTAATTGAACGTTTTCATCAATATCTTGAAACCATCCCCGGGCTTGCCGATCATGTTTTCTTCCGGCAAAAAGCATCCTTCAAAAATCAGCTCTCTTGTATCAGATCCGCGGATGCCCAGCTTCTTCTCTTCTTTCCCCACAGAAAAGCCCGGTGTCCCTTTAGGGACTATGAACAGGCTGATGCCTTTATGTTCTTTAGCTTTATCAGTATACGCCACAACAGTAATAACGTCTGATACACCCCCGTCCGTTATGAATATCTTCGTTCCATTAATAAGATAACCACCGTCTTTTCGGGTAGCTGTGGTGCTGATGCTTGTGACATCCGAGCCCGCCCCCGGCTCGGTAATAGCACAAGCGCCGAGTACCGACCCTTCAGCCATGGGCTTTAACCATTTTGTTTTTTGTTCATGGTTACCACCTATAATAAGAGGGTCTGTAGCCAAGGCTTGAGTGGTCAGAATAACTGAAGTGGAAGCACACACCCGCGCCACTTCCTCCACCACAATGGCCAGACTGACCATTCCAGCTCCGGCGCCTCCATATTCCTCAGGCACCTGAATTCCGAGAAGCCCGTTTTCTTCCAGAATTTTCTTATTCCGCCAGGGGAACTCTTCCCTTTGGTCAATTTCTGCAGCGTTTGGAGCAAATTCATTTATACTGATCTTCCTGACCATATCACGGAGCATTTGCTGCTCCTCCGACAACTGAAAGTCCATGATGTATCCTTCACTGGTTTATGGGGTCATAAAAGCCCACGTTAAATGGCGTGATTCCTACTTTGTTTTTGAAGGTGTCGATCAGATCAATGAGCGGATATTTCTCTCTATTTCACCCTTTGTTTATCGCATTGAGCAAGGCACGTGCCAA
>CAZONI010000199.1:0-3906 GCA_964581175.1 uncultured Desulfobacteraceae bacterium | reverse complement strand
CTATTGAATGGAACGAAACGCCCCACTTTTCGAACAACTTGGTTGTCTCCAGTGCGTCCGTTGTACTCCTGAAAATCCTGTCCAGTTTATAGACGACTATGGCATCGACCTGTTTTTTACGAGCAAGGTTGAGAACCCGATACAGAGACTTGGGACTTGAGAAAATCGAAACACTCCCGCCGAACCTCGGGCGATTCCCTTGAGAGCTCTAAGATCAGATCCGTTAAGACTTTATGGGGGGCAGCCGCAAGCAGCTCGACCAGGGCATCTCCCTTTTTTGGTTTCTTCTTCATATATCACCTTCCTTATAACGGTTTCCCCAGATCATGAATTCGTGTGGGTGTCTGTCGGTCCAAGGTAATGCCGGCAGCCGCGATGAACCGTCACAAGATGTTGGGCTCCATTTCGAGCAGTCTGATTCTCAATAAATAGAGTTTTTCAGCGTGGAGGTGGCTCGCCTGCCGCATGCTCCCAACAAGGGACGGCAGATGGTCAGATACTTTGGGTACTACAGTAACGTAGCCCAGGGCAAGAGGAAAAAAGGGAGGGCGATGCGATGCGGCTTTATCCCACCGCTGAAACCAGAGAGCTCATACGAGGCACCGGGGATCGCTTTTTCAAGCTTGACTGTTGACCTGTTTGTGGACTATATTGAGTCATATTTAAAAGGAGAGGAGCCCTTATGAAACTATCAAGTCAGATCAGGTCCATCAGCTACCTGAAAGCCCATGCTGCTGAAATCGTAAGAAATCTTTCAAAACAGCAGGAGCCACTCATCATCACCCAGAATGGGGAAGCCAAAGTGGTCATACAAGACATCGAAAGCTACGAACAAACCCAGCAAACCATCGCTCTCTTGAAAATCCTGTCGCTCGGAATACGTCAGATTGAGGAGGGCAAGGTTTCACCCGTCGAGGATGTGATAAAGGAACTTCGGGAACGGCGGGAGAATCGGTGATGCCGTTCGGGGTTTTGCTGACCAGAGATGCGGCACGTGATCTTAACGAGCTCTATGATTACATCGCTCTTCATGATTCACCTCGAAAAGCGGACCACGTGCTAAGCGAGATCGAGAAAGTCTTCTCCACGTTATCCGAATTCCCCGGGCGAGGTGTCTGTCCCGAAGAACTGCTAAGTCTGGGAATTCGAGAATACCGCGAGGTATTTTTCAAACCCTATCGAATCGTTTACCGGGTGATGGAGAAGAACGTCTATGTTCTCTTGATTGCGGATGGCCATCGTGACATGCAGTCCCTGCTGCAGCGACGCTTATTAGACGCCTGATGCAGCGTGCTGCACGATGGCGTGTCATTGTAGACCTTGAAATGACTTCGCCTTCGCCGATTAAACGAAACTCAGATACGTCTGGTTTTTCCTCGGGCATTTTCCTTCAGCGCATCATCCCCCATCGCCTCTAGAACATCCTCAGACGCTGCAAGTGTGGTTTCTCTCCTCTTCTCCGATTCAAGCTCCTCAAGTTCTCGCCGTGCCAGAATAACGGATGTGGAAGGTGGGCGGATCAGCCGAAGCAATCTCGGAAACAGGGATTTCTTCATTGAAGAAAACTGAAAGATGGATTACACTTAATGACACGTTTTTATAATTAAAGGGAGTATGCTATGGATATTTCATTACCCCTCGATAAAATGACCAGGCTGGACAAGATAGCTATAATGGAGAGACTTTGGGAAGATCTCTGTCGCGACCCCGAATCCATTCCCTCACCTGAGTGGCACAAAGATATCTTGGAGGCAAGAGAAAGAGAGGTTAGCGAAGGCAAGGCAAAATTCACCTCCTTTGATCGGTCAAAGAAAAGGATCAGAGACCAGAGTAGATGAGAATCGAACTCCTTGATTCTGCAGAGAAGGATTTGGGCAATGGATTTCTTATCACTTGATACTATAAAACAGGTCCAAACCGGATGCTGCGTGCTGCAATTTTTTATCATTTGTCCACAATGGCATCCCGGCCAATTTCGCTGACGCTAATAAATGTACATCGACGAAACCTATTCCTGTTCCATATAGTTGGTTCTGCTCAACAAAATACAGATATTCATCCAAATTGATGGCTGGGGCCAAAGGAAGGGATCGGAGCAACTTTAGGATCTCGGCCCGGTTGCTAATATTAGCGCAAGCAAGCTCCCCAATAATGAAAGAGTGACAAGCAACCTCCGCATCCATAAGAAGCTTCGAGAGGTGATGCTCTCCACGCCGAAAATGATTAACCCAGACTGATGTATCAACGAGCACCATGGTTATGATGTCTTTGGTCGGCGGCGCGGAATTGGGCCCAGATTCCTTTCCGAGCAACCTAATTGGGCTAACCGTTTGCTGCTTTCCCGTGCAATCAAAGCTTCCAGACCGAGTCGAACAAGGGCCGTCTTTTCATTGATCCCCGTCAACTGGGACGCTTTTTTCAGTATTTGATCATCTATGTTTAATGTCGTTCTCATATGTATCAAGATGTATCATTCATGCATATATGTCAAGGATATTATTTCCATCAAGATATGTGAGGGCATTTTGGAGGCAGATTCGCATCATCAGACATCATTTGATTCATGGCATCGGGAAAATACCAGTATCCCCAATTATTGTGCGCGAATCTGATCACAAAAATCGGACTTTTTTGGTGTCCATATTGGTGGCTATCGGCGGAAATCTGGTGTCCATATTGGTGGTTAACAGCGGTGTCTTTTATTATCTGTTATTATCGCTCTTTATAGTATAACGATTGGACATCATTAATATTATTATCGTTTACTATCTTTACGTATTTCTTCGTAAAAACCTTCCTGATCGCGCTCATAATCCGAAGGTCGGTGGTTCGAATCCAGCCCCCGCTACCAAGCAAAACCAAGGGCCCAGGTGTTTTCCTGAGCCCTTTCTTTATGCACTGAAAAATCCATCAGCTCTTCATCTCGTCCAGCACCGTTCGAATAATCTTGGAAGTCCCAAACTTCGTGCTCCTCTTGAAAAGGAAAAATTCCTTACGAAATCCTTAAAGAAAAGCTACAATGATCTCAGATCCGGGAAACGCGGCCCCGAACCTCATAATTTACACCCGGCAAAATCGGCTAACAAGCTTATCGCCGCGGATTTGCGTATTGTTATGTGGGGAAATTTTTGAAATGGATTTCAGAAAACACTCGTTCAAGATTTTGGAAGCCCTTGCCCTCCCGGTTCTGGTGATCGATCGGGACTATCGTGTAATGGGCGCAAACAGAGCTGCCTGCAGGCTATTTTGCTTATCCACAGAAGACATTGTGGGCCGGCAGTGCTTCAAGATAGCTCATCAGCTTGATCGGCCATGCTGGCACGAGGGAACAGGCTGCCCTGCTAAAACCGCCTTTGAACTCAGAGAGCAAACAAGGGTTATTCATGAACACAGTCATGGGGGAAAGACCATATTTGAAGAGGTCACGGCTTCACCGGTTTTCGACGATAACGGGGAGGTAGAGTTCGTTGTTGAAGAGTTGAACAACGTAACCGAGCTGATACAATCCAAAGAAATAGCCGGCCACTTAAGAAAAGACATAAAAACCCTACAGGGATTGCTTCCTATTTGTTCACGGTGCAAAGATATTCGAGATGAGGAAGGGTACTGGAATCAGATCGAGAATTATATCTCCGATCACGCAGAAGTTCATTTCAGCCACAGTCTCTGTGAAAAATGCACCGAAGAGCTATATGGTCAGGAGAAGTGGTACATAAAAATGAAAAAGAAAAGGGAGAACAGGGACAAAGAAAGTTAGCAGCGCGCTTCACCAGGCAGCAAGGACCGCGTTCGTTCTCCCTTCGGCGCTCTTCAATGGATAGTCAAAGACACAATCCGGTTCAAGCAGCCCCGGAGATAATGAATCAGGCAACCCTCTTCTCGACGATTTCGTCAACACTGATACCC
>CAZONI010000198.1:0-3975 GCA_964581175.1 uncultured Desulfobacteraceae bacterium | reverse complement strand
TGAAGGAATAGATATGACTCCCAAATCATTAGATGACGGGCTTGATTATGCTGAAGGTCCCAGGGATGCCAGGGTGATGCTGGTAGGACAGAACCCCGGGCAGAAAGAGGTGGAGCAAAGGAGGCCCTTTGTGGGGAGATCGGGCAAATACCTGGACAGGGTGCTCCGGGAGAAGGGCATCAAACGGGACGCATTGTACATAACCTCCGTGGTCAAGGAGCCCACGCCGGGAAACCGGAAACCGACTGCGGAGGAAATCAAACGCTGGATGCCCTGCCTGGTGCGCGAAATCGAGGAGATAGCCCCTGAAGTAGTGGTCCTCATGGGAAAGGTGGCGTGGGAAACCCCCCGGTTTGCAGGAATCCGGTACATCGAAACCTATCACCCTGCCGCTGCCATGAGGTTTCCAAAGGTGCGGCGGAGGTTCGAGGACGATATGGAAACCCTCCGCCGGGCAATGAAGAATATTTGTAGAATAAACACCCTGAGTAAGTGGGCAGGCACCGGCGATAATTCCAAAGGGGGGTTGGGGGGATTTAGCCGAGCTGGGCATGCCTTCTCGGGCCTTAAGTGAACAGTGTTGGCCCTAGCCCGGGTTCTTGATGCCGAGCATCTCCCGCGCTTCCGAAGGTGAGGCGACTTCCCGGCCGAGCCGTTGTGCGAGGTCCGCGGCCATGTGCACCATTTCGGCGTTGCTGCCGGCCAAAACGCCTTTTTTCAAGTAGATATTATCTTCAAAACCGACCCTGACGCTGCCGCCCAGGAGAATGCCCATGGTGATCATGGAGAGCTGGTCCTTTCCTGTTCCCAGGACGCTCCACCGGACCCCTTCGGGCAATTTGCTCTTCATGAACAGCAAGTTCTCAGGCGAGGCCTCGATGCCCCATCGTACGCCCATGCACAGCTGAAAATAGGCCGGGGGATCAATCAGCCCTTTCTTCATGAGATCGGCGGCCTGGCGGATGTGGCCCGGCTCAAATACCTCGATTTCCGGTTTTACGCCATTCTCGTGCATGCATCGTGCGGCCTTGACGGACCATTCAGGAGGATTTTCAAAAATCCTGTCGTGAAAATTCATCGACCCCAGGTCCAGGGAACAGATGTCGGGTTTCAGGTATACGGGCTGCAGGCGCCGCTCGATCACATCGGGTCCTGCAAGCCGCAGACCGCTGGTCGTCAGGTTCACGATCATGTCACATTCATCACGAATGCGGTCCAGCACCTCCTTGAAAAGCTCCACCTTGAAATCCGGTCTGCCGGTTTCCGGGTCTCTCACGTGAATGTGCGCTATGGCAGCTCCCGCCTTGTGGCTCTCCACCGCGGCGTCCGCAATCTCCTTCGGGCTGTAAGGAACAGCCGGGTTCATCCCCTTGGTCGGGAAAGAACCGGAGACAGCGGCTGTTATGATGACCTTGTTTTCCATACGACCTCCACATTATTTCGGCTCACTTTTCCCAAAAGAGAAAAACCTTGACAAAAATAATGAATTGCCAACATAATTGTCAATAGTTTTCTCACGGGTGTCTAGCCATGTCTCCTGGAAAACCGGTTTCTCTCAAACACAAGATCTACACGCAGCTGCGCGACGAAATAGTCTTTGGGAGGGTCCTGCCCGGCGAACGCATCAAGGAAGCCTGGTGGGCCCGGAAGTTTGAGTGCAGCCGCGGCCCTATCCGGGAAGCCTTCAATCAACTGGAACGGCAGGGATTTTTGCACCTCACTCCCAACCAGGGGGCGGTTGTGGTCAAGACTTCTTCCGAAGACGTCAGGGATTACTACGGGCTTCTTGAATTGCTGGAGGGGAAAGCGGCGAAGTGGGCAACACCTCTTCTTACTTCGAAAAATATCGAGAAACTGGCCGAAATAAATGATGCCATGAGAAGGATACCCCGGGATGACAAGCGCTTCATAGAATCGTGGATTCCCCTGAATCTTGAGTTCCACAGCCTGTTCTGGCTCAACTGCGGCAATAACAAAATGAACTGGATCGTTGAAGATGTCCGGATGCGCATGACGCGTTATCGGTATACTTCTCTTTCGGTGGCCGCCATTGATGAGTACCTGCGGGACCACGACAGGATTATTGACGCTGTGAGGAAGGGAAACGGCCTTGAGGCGGGGAAAGAGATGAGAACGCATATTTCCCGCGTCAAGGATGTGCTCATGGAACTCTTCTCTCGGTTCCCCGTTCCTTAGACCTCTTCTTTTTAGTGCGGTCACATCGGAGATCATAACTGTCCGGGCCCATGCTCCTTGCCGGTCGGTCCTTATTCGTATGCGGCGGGCTGACCGCCGAAGGAAGAGGAACATCGACTTGAAGAAAAGTAAAAACCTGAAGTCAAAAAGGAACGTACCGTCACCCTGCGCTGAAGCGCATGGCTGAACTGATTGATCCCGCCAGATCCGCCTCAGAGACATTCCTGAGATAACACCCGCCGTCAATCCTTTGATAAGACAATTATGCCCGGCATGACAGCGGGCCCGGGACATGTGCACGCCGCGGCAGGAATACCGCGATCTTACCCACAAAAAACCAATTCGAAGATTTTGAAGTCCAATAGCTTCGATTCAGACTAAAGTTTCATGACTGAACTGCCGATATACAGTCTGATAACAAGAATATCTGAGACTTTTGTTTCGCTCATTTGACAGGGTTTCTTATTGCGGGAGTCGTACAACAAATGGAAAGTTCGATGACACTAATTTTAAAGCCGGATTGGGAGGAACTGGAGAGGGTGAGAGATAAGGGCACGGAGTTCTTTAGGTGCCAGGGCCTGGAAAGCGAAAAGGCAGACGCCCTTGTAATGGTCATCAGCGAACTGGCGGAAAACAGCATCAAGTACGGCCATTTCACTCCGGCCGGAAAGCGCGTGGTGATCGATACCCATGTAGACGGAAGGAACGTCACGGTGGAGGTGCGGAACCCGGTAGACGAAGAGGCGTACCATCATCTACGAAGATTGGACCGGATGATCCAATGGATACGGGGGTATCAGGATTCCTTCGAGGCCTACGTTGAAAGGCTGAAGGAGGTCTCGAAAAAACCCCTCACCGACAATGAAAGCGGGCTGGGTCTGGCGAGGGTCGCCTATGAGGCCAAGGCCATTCTCGATTTCTACGTGGATGACGATGCTACCCTGAACGTATCAGCGGTTGCCAACTTTTAGGACCATCGAGGAAAACAATGGAAGACCAAAAGACTTACGTCAATGAACCACTGCGGATCAATGTAAAAGAGAAGGCAGATTCCATCAGCATTGAATGGACCGGGAAAAGCGTCGATCGGAACCCGGGAAAATTCATCACGCCGATCCTGGTAAACGCCCTGAGCAAGACCAGTCACAATAACAAGCGGATCGTGCTGGATTTTCAGAAGCTGGGTTACATGAACTCCTCAACCATCACGCCGATCGTCAAAATCCTGGATAGGGCCAAGAGGGGAAGTACCCGGGTTACCGCACTTTATGACAAGTCCCTTAGATGGCAGGATCTTGCCTTCTCCGCGCTGGAGATATTCCAGACTGTAGACAAGAGAGTTGAAATCAGGGGAATGTGATATGCAGCAGGCACCCATAGAGTTGAAGGCGTCTCTGGCGCTGGGAAAGAAGGAGATACCGGTCGACGCCAGGTATGCGTCCAGGTATTCGCTGCTGATCCGGTTTAACAATGGAAACAGCTTCACGGACGGGACCGAATTTTCGGAGCTGACCGTTAAGGTTAATGGATCGAGTGAAAAACTGGGCCGTTGCCGGCTGCTCTCAGAGCCCAACATCGACGGGTATGCAGGCCGGGTCACCTTCGTAAACGATGTCTACGATCTTCAGAGCCTGATTTTCGACCACAAGGTGGTGAGGCTTCAGTCTGCGTTTTTCAACATCCCGCTGATTCTCGGTCACAAACAGGATATACAGGCGACTTTCAAGAATTACACGGCCGACCTCACGTACGATCTGAACGTGTACAAGAGCTTCTTCG
>CAZONI010000197.1:0-4064 GCA_964581175.1 uncultured Desulfobacteraceae bacterium | reverse complement strand
GTCTCGAGGTCGCCGGCGAGGTCTCGGCCGTGGGCGCCGGTGTCTCCCGATGGTCCTTGGGAGACCGGGTATGCGCACTTACCAACGGCGGCGGATATGCTGAATTCGTGACTGCGCCGGCGGGCCAGTGCCTTCCCGTCCCGTCGGGGCTCCGCATGGAAGAGGCGGCCGCCCTCCCCGAGACCTTCTTCACAGTATGGACCAATGTCTTCGACCGTGCATCCCTCAAAGAGGGGGAGAGCTTCCTGGTGCACGGCGGCTCTGGCGGAATCGGCACCACCGCAATCCAGATGGCGAAGCAGCGGGGATCCCGGGTCTTTACTACGGCCGGAACCAAGGAGAAATGTGCTGCCTCCCGGAAACTGGGGGCCGAAGTCGCGGTCAATTACCGGGAGGACGACTTCGTACAGACCTTGAAGGAGGCCACGGACGGACGCGGCGTGGACGTAATTCTGGACATGGTCGGGGGAGACTACGTAAATCGGAACCTGAACCTCGCCGCAACCGACGGCCGTGTCGTGAATATCGCTTTCCAGAGAGGATCCAGGGTGGAGGTCGACCTGATGAAAGTCCTGATGAAGCGGCTCACCCTGACCGGCTCCGCCCTTCGCCCCCGCACCGCCAGGGCCAAGGCCAAGATCGGGGCGAAACTCGAAGCCGAGATCTGGCCGCTGATCGAATCAGATCGAATCAGGCCGGTCATGGCGGCCACCTTCCCCCTGGAGCAGGCCGCGGACGCCCACCGCCTCATGGAACAGGGAAACCACATCGGCAAGATCGTCCTGATCGCCATCATCTCTTCCTGACAACCGTGAGCTATGAGCTTATTTTAATGTTCCCGCCCCCCCAGCTTTCTCGCCGTCTCGCTGCCTCGCTGTCTCCAGCAGCCTAGCTTCTTAGCCTCCCAGCCTCCTACCCGCTTTGCCCTCACGCTTTCCAGCTTCCTGGCCTCCGAGCTTCCCGGCGCCCTGGTGCGTTGCGCCATGATTTTCTTCGTTCGTCATTCCGGGCTTGACCCGGAATCCAGTGTTTCTGGGAAAGCCTCACGTTCCACCGGAACATTCGTTGACAATTAGTCCAATGCGTGCCAATTTAATTCGGCTCAACCTCATCGGGATCAAACAGGATCTCAATCTGGAATTTCAACGTCATGCGGATCCGCAAGGAGACCAAAAGAATGGAGATATCCGGCGCCGCTCTACAAGAGCTGAATAACAATCCACTTTATAATACCGTAGGGCTTCACGTAGAAGAAGCCTTCGACGGCAAAGCAAAATCCTGCCTGACTCCTAACCCGAACGTCTGCTGGCCGTTCCCCGGCCAGGTCCATGGCGGCATCCTTGCCACCGTGATGGACACCACAATGGCCTGGGCCGTATTCTCAAAACTGGAGCAGGACCTTAACTGCACTACAATAAATCTGGACATACAGTACATTCACCCCGCCAAGCAGCCCCCGCTGTATTGTTCTGCGGTGACCACCCAGTATACCCGCCGGCTTTGCTTTGCCCGTTCGGAGATCCGCAATGCCGACGGACAAATCCTTGCTGCCGCTCAAGGGACGTTTCGAATTATACGCGCTACGCTAGATTTCGTCAGCCAGTGATCCCTTTCTGACCGGCTTCCCGGTTCCCGAATTGCCGCCCGGCCGCCCAGCCGCCTCGCTGCCTCGCCGCTAAGCCTTTATAGTGCATCACAGATTTTTTCCCTTTGCTTGTCATTCCGGGCTTGACCCGGAATCCAGTGTTTCTGCGGGGACCCGGCGTTCCACTGGCCTCGTTGCTTCGCTGCCAAGCCTCCCTTCCTCCCAGCTTCAAAGCTTCCTGGTCTATTTACTTTTCCTATAAGCGGTGAGTGAAGAGCTATCCCCATCTCCACACACGCAGCCGGCTACACGGAGTACCCCTCCCCCCATTCGGGGCAATGATGTGGCACCTCCGTTTGCACTGGGAAGAAATACTCTCAACATGTCGGAAAGCTGGTGGCAGGAAAGTGCCGCCAGGTTGTGGGCAGATAAAAGCTGGCAGGTAAACAATAAGAGCCCAAATTGTTTACCATGGTAAACAAACTTAGGAAAGAAACCCTGCTCACCGTTGTAGCTGAATGGCTGGAGGAGGGAGGAATTTCCCCCCTAGTTTCTCGCAGTCGGCATGCGATAGACCTCGAAAATCTTGGTCGCATTCTTGCCGTCGTAGGCGCGAAACGGGCGGGAAAGACCTACTTCATGGATCAACTCATCCAGTCCCTGTTGGAGAGCACGCACTGCAGAAAGGAAGATATCTTTTCCTAGATTTCGAGTACTATCGATTGGGTGGATTCATCGAGGGCATGACATGGTTGCGCATTTCGCAGCCTTTGACCCTACCAATGAAACCGATGATGTATGATATAAGAGAGGACAAGCCAAGCCGTAAAGAGCCTTTCAGAATAAGGGGCCGGAAGTAGGCGTATGTCCGTGTGAGTCTACGGCCATGAACGTACAAGTGAAATCAAGGAAATGGTTGACACACAGCTCCTCCGGAGGTAGTAAAAACTTACTCAACTAATTCCCCAGCCGGACAAACCACGCGAGGTGAGGCCTTTTGATGAAAAAGCCGGCACTGACCAAGAGAACAGTCCGCCTTTTCCCCGATAAGGAATTTGAAGCCGCCACGACCCAAATTACCATTGAGGGCCATACCGCAGCTCCCCTGTACTATTACTCTCTCAACGGAAGAGAGAGTGTCATCAGTTGCACATTCAAGAAGGGTTTAATTCCCAACATGTCTTGTATCCGAACCCCGGAAAAAGCAAGTGAGGCCCAACGGTTGTTTCCCTGCTCTGTGGCATGGCCGTATAAGTGGAATAGAATGGGGCGGGTGTTCTTCGGCGTGATTGAGATATAAAAGGCTTGCAGTAGGATGCCAATCAAAATAGGCATGACCCTTTTCCCTGCACGGCAAAAAGCGGATTCGGGAGAGTGTCGCTGCCTATGGCCTCCAGGCACCCCTCATCGAAGCGGATGGTGATTGGTTTTCGATCACCTTCATGCGTAAGCGCCCCCATGACACCATCGAGAGACTGCGGGGAAAGGGCGAAGGTCTTATTCCGCCACTGAGGGATGAAATTGGGGGAGTAAATGGCTTGTTGCAATTCATTCGAAGAGCCCCCGGCCTCCGGGCGCCACAAATTTCCAGGGCCATGGGTGTACCCGCTCGCACATTGCAACGCTGGCCCAGGCCCCTTAATGCAAGAAATCAAATTGAATTCAGAGGCAGCCGCAAGTTTGGAGGATACTGGAAAATCCGAAAAGGCGGAGTTGCTTAAGAATAAGGGTCACTTTTTGCTGAAAACTCAAAAAAAACCAAAAGTGTCTCCATAGATTCACAGGAGCTCATGAATGCCTCAAGTCTTTGACAACATCGACCTCTCCCTCCTTCCGGCACTCCAAGGAGCTTTGCATCTTTCTGACAGAGCTGACTTCTGTGTGGGCTATTTCAACCTCCGTGGATGGAAGGAACTTGACAACCATATTGAGCATTGGTCAAAGACCGAGGGCGTTTGCAGGCTGCTGGTAGGAATGCAGAAGCCCCCCCAGGATCAACTACGTGAAGTTTTGAGTCTCGTGTCTCAGGACCAGGGCATGGATAACCAATCCGCCATTCGGCTCAAGAAGCAGCTTGCGGAGGAATTTCGTCGGCAGTTGACGTTTGGCGCTCCCAACAATGCAGACGAAGCTGGTTTGCGACATTTGGCCAAAAGACTCAAAGAAAAGAAGGTCGTCGCCAAGCTGTTCCTGCGCCACCCCCTTCACGCAAAGCTTTATCTTCTGTTCCGGTCCGACCCCATTAACCCAATCATCGGCTATCTTGGCAGCAGCAATCTCACCATGGCGGGTCTGGTAGGTCAAGGTGAGCTGAATATCGACGTTCTGGACCATGATGCCGCTCAGAAGCTCGCTCAGTGGTTTGAGAATCGGTGGAATGACCGGTTCTGCATCGATATTTCAAAAGAACTCGTCCAGATAATCGAAGAGAGCTGGGCACGCGAGGAGCTGATCCCGCCTTACCATATTTATATCAAAA
>CAZONI010000196.1:0-4077 GCA_964581175.1 uncultured Desulfobacteraceae bacterium | reverse complement strand
GAAAATCTCTTCCCTGGTGATCCGCATCCCATGGGTTGCCTCAAATATTGTGGGCCCTATAAAGAAGCCTTCGTCGGAAGAACCGCCTGTCATCTTCTGTCCGCCGCAGAGCAGCGTGGCGCCCTCTTTCCTGCCGACCTCGATATATTTCAGGATCTTCCTCTCCTGGTCCTCGCCGCAAACGGGCCCGACATCAATGGATGGGTCCAGCGGGAGACCTACGCGAAGCGCCTTTGTCCTCTGCAGCAGCTTCCGGAGGGTTTCATCGTAGACACGTTCATGGATGATGACCCGGCTTGTTGCGGTACACCTTTGTCCCGCCGTCCCGAAGGCCCCGAAAAGGATGCCCTCGACAGCGAGATCGATGTCCGCATCATCCATGACAATGAGCGGATTCTTGCTGCCCAGTTCGAGTGCAACCCGCTTCAGGCTTTTGGAGGCAGTCGAGTACACCTCTCTGCCGGCCGCGACCCCCCCGGTAAAAGAGAGGGCCTTTATCCTGGGGTCTTCGACAATGGCCTTGCCCACCCCTTGCCCCGAACCCGTGACAAGATTCAGCACACCTTGGGGAAGGCCGGCTTCTGCGAAGATTTCGACCAGTGCAGCTGCGCAGAGCGGCGTAAGCGTCGCAGGTTTGAAAACGATGGTGTTTCCCGAAATCAGGGCGGCTCCCAGTTTCCAGCTCGGCACTGCGATAGGAAAATTCCAGGGTGTGATGCAGCCCACGACCCCGATGGGCTGCCTGATGGTCATGCAGAATTTGTCGGGGAGTTCCGAGGTAGTGGTTTCCCCAAATAAACGGCGGCCTTCTCCGGATATATATTCAATGAAATCAATTGCTTCCTGGACATCCCCTTTGCCTTCGGCGATCACTTTGCCCATCTCTTTTGTAACGAGTTCTCCGAGGGCATCTTTTCTCTGCCGCATGATCGAGGCGGCCCTGAGAAGAATTTCTCCCCGCTTCGGGGCGGGGTACCCTTTCCAGCCGGGAAAGGCCTTCTCAGCGGCTTCAACTGCTCGGGAGACGTCCGCTTCGCTCCCTTTTGCAAATACAGCCAACGTCGAACCGGTGGCGGGATCTTTCGATTCAAATGTCTGTCCGTTTCCGGGATTCGTCCATTGTCCGTTGATATAGTGACCGTATTCCTTCATAATTTTTCTCCCTGATAAAGAGGCAGACCGCCATGATCAATACAGGAATCCCCGTCGGGGCCGGTTCGATATCGTAAGATCAGGTTGTGCTGGTGCGTTTCTTCACCCAAAGGAATGCGTTATATGCCATCAGGACAATCTATGAAAGAAAGGCTTGGCTGAATGTTTTCTCAACGCGGATGCCCATTTCACATCCGAGAGCAACACAGATAAATGGAACCGCAGTACGACCATTTCCGATTGCAATAAAAAAATTATAATGCAGACCCCTACCGGTGTCAACTCAGAGCCCCGGGTTTTCTCGCCCGCGGTCAGCGCTTCTCCTGCACCATGAGGTTGTTCAGAAATTCTGTCAATAACCATTCCGACATGTCATAGGGGAGGACCTCCAGTATCTGGTTTATCTTCTCCATCCTGTCGGGTAGGTCGGTTCCGGTCAAGCCGGCCATGGCCGCAAGTCTATAAAACGTCTCCTCGTCGAATGAACCGGAGAGTTGCTCAATCCCGGCGAGCAGGTCTCCTGCATCACTGCTGGTTTCCTGTTCTCTGAGTTCCGCCACGGTTTCCTTGAAATCCTTGAGAAATGCCGCAGCCTGATGCACGGTTGAATGATTCATGGAAATATGGAGATTAGAGGGCGAATTGGCGCGCCTGAACTGCGGTTGGACATACCAGTTTTTCTTCTTCAGTTCGTCGGCCAGGCGGTAGACATTGACGTCCCCGGCGGTCGAGGCAACTGCGAACATGCACATATCAGGCTTTCCCAGGACGTGTACCCCGTCGATCCGGTTGATTCCGTCGATGAGCAATTTGCTGGCATCCATTACCTCTCGGACAATTTCCCTGTATCCCTCATCGCCAAGGTAGTTCATGACGGCCCAGGCAGCAGCCATGGGTCCTCCGGTCTTGCTGCTGGTCACCGCGGGATTGATAACGGTATAGCCGGTCCAGCGTGAGCAGGCGAACATCTGGTGCCTCCGGAGGCCTTTATCCCTGTGAAGGATGACCGAAGCACCCTTGGCAGCGTAGCCGTATTTATGGAGGTCCGCTGAGATGGAGGTCACACCGGGCACGGTGAAATCGAAGTTGGGGACCTCAAAACCCATCTTGCGCATGTAGGAAAGATGAATCCCTCCCACACAGGCATCAACGTGAAATAAGAGACTTTTGTCGAGGGCCAGCTTTGCTATCTCCTCTATCGGGTCGACTACGCCATGGGCATAGCCGGGGGCTGAACCCACCAGCAGGATCGTATTTTCAGTGACGGCATTGCGCATGGCCTCGACGTCTGCGCGGAATGAACCATCGTGAACAGGGGTGACCACCGGCTTGACATCCAGGTAGTGGGCGGCCTTGTAGAATGACGCATGAGCGGTTATGGGCAAAACCATTTCCGGTTCTTTGATATGCGGCCTTGTTGCCCGCGCGTAATCCCTCGCCGTCTTGACTGCGAGTATGAGACTTTCCGTCCCGCCGGAGGTGAAGTTTCCGACGACTTCTTCATCACCCCGCAGGAGGTCGGCCGTCATCCCTACGATTTCGTTCTCCAAACGCAAAAGGCTCGGGAAAGTTGTAGGATCCAGGGCGTTTTCGGTCAGGTACATGGTATAGGCTTCATCGATGACGTCATGGGCCTTCTCACCGGGATAATAGACAAACCCCATGACCCTGCCCGATTTCCAGTCCAGGTCCCCGTCCTTGTATCTTCTCAGTGTTTCAAAGATGTGCTCCTTCGGAATTCCTTTCTGCGGTATTTTCATGATGCTCTCCCTTTCAAATTTTTCCGGCTCCTGACTTCTGAATTCTCTGTCCTCACCTATTGGTGGATATGGCCTCTCCCAGGGGTAGCCCGAACCCGTTCCCTGTGAAGCCAGGTCTTTATGTTCATATATTTTCCAGCAAATCCCGCGTCAAGATTATTTTCCGGATTCTTACGATTGCATTCAGATGAGGTGTGTCTTTCTGTAATTTGGTTAGGGTGAGGAAATCAGGAATTTTCGGAGGGAGGCGAGGATCTCTATTCAAGTTTTCTTGGTAAGATGCCGATAAAAAAGAGTTAGGAGGAAGGAGAACCTCATTATGATTTTTTCCGTCGGTAACAATATTTCATCGCTCAGCGCTCATGCGACAAAACTGGCCGTCTCGGCCAACAACGTCGCAAATATCGAAACAGAGGGATTCAAGAAAAGCAGGGCTGTACTTCAGGAAGGTCCAGGGGGCGCTGTGCAGGTAGAAATCGACCGGATCAACACCCCTGGTCCGCTGATTCAGGACGACGGTGGTGACCAATACACGGCGCTGGAGATGTCCAACGTCGATCTCGGCGAGGAAATACCCCAAACCATGCTGACCCAGACAGGCTACGAAGCGAACCTGACCATGATCAAGACCGCCGATGAAATGCTGGGTTCTGTCCTCGATATCCTGGCGTGATCACCGATCTCCCGTCCCTGCGGTGGCTGAGCCTCCTGTGCTGCTGGAGGAGACTCACTCCCGGCTGGCATCGCCGGGAGATGCCGTGTTGATGGTTCTCGAGTACGTCCCCGCCTTTTTCAGGGCATCTTCCATCTCCGGGATGGAGATTACTGCAGGGTCATAATACACGGTGTCCGTTTCTTCCGACCGGTAAAAACCTTTTACAACTCTCTTTACTCCTTTCAGCCCATCCAGGGCTGCCTTGCCTACATCATATCAGGAGACAGAGAAGGTGATTATTGACAGTCTGGGGCCGGCGGCCGACGATGACAGGTCGCAGCTCACCAGAAGAAACAAAATAACGGCAAGGGCCGGAATCAATCCCCGACACCATTTATTTGCGTTTTTCATTAGGTATTTTCCCTCCGATGGTTTCCTCAGAAATTTTTGTAAGGCGCGCTCAGCAGATTTGCCCGTCTTTCCTGCTAGCGTCCGACGATGCCCTGTGCA
>CAZONI010000195.1:0-4109 GCA_964581175.1 uncultured Desulfobacteraceae bacterium | reverse complement strand
CCATTAATAAATTTAAAGAATATTCGCCAATTGCCAGATACTTTTACTGAATAAAAGCCCTTTTTGTCCCCACTCAACTGGTGGAGGAAAGATCCCGGGTAATTCATATCCTTTATTTCATTCGCTGCATTAAGCCGATCGAGGATTCGTTCAAGCCTATTGGCATGTTGAGGCTTAATCCCTTTCTTGCTACCTGAATAAAAAAATCCTCCACGCCTTTATGTTTAAAGGATTTTATCATAGCGTATAGAATGTAACCAAAAAGGTTACATCTGTCAACATCAATCTATCCAGTGAGCATCGCATGGGCCGCCGCCAACACCTCTCCTGTGAGAGCCTGCAGGCCGTCGCCAAAAAACTTGACATGGACCTCTCCAATATGGTCAGAATCCTCAGGTTCAATATTGACGAGGCATATGATGAGATCAGAAAACCGGAATGAACAGAATCAGGCCTGGATCCGAAAGCTGGTCCCGGAGATGGTGGCGCCCAGTCTGAACGATAATACCGCGGACGTGGACCGGTTGATCAAAGGAATCAGGAAGGTCCTGCCGGGACAAGAAATCCTCCTGGATTTCTCTCTGGTCAAAGAGATCCCATCCATCCTGAGAGAATGTGATTATTCTGTGGAAACGATTCTCTTCGAAGACAATGGCCAATGGCATGTTGCAGGCATTCTCCCTGCAGCACAGGCTTCCCCCTTCTGCGGTCTGGCCGTGGACCTTGGCACCTCCTCGATCGTGGTCCGTCTGCTGAACCTTTCCACGAAAGAATCAATTGACGAAACGTCGTTTCACAACCCGCAGATCAAGATCGGGCCCGACATCCTGACGAGAATACATTATGCCGGCCGGGAGGGAGGGCTCAAAGAACTCCAGTCCCTGGTGCGGAACCGTTTAAACCAGGAGTTGCGTGCTCTTTGCCAAAGACACGACATTGAACCCCGGAGGATTGGAGGGGTGGCGGTGGCGGGCAACACCACCATGACCCATCTCTTCCTGGGGCTGGACCCCTATTGGCTCTGCAGGGAACCTTACATCCCGGCCATAAACAGCCCCCCGCTCATAAAAGCACACGAACTGGGCCTCGAGATCCAACCCGGGGCCCCCGTCCTGGTCTTCCCCAATGTCGGGAGTTATTTCGGGGGAGACCTGATCGCGGGAATTCTCGCATCCGGCATGAACCGTCAGGGAGAGATATCCATCCTGGTGGATGTGGGGACCAACGCCGAAGTAGTCATCGGTAATAACGAGTGGCTCATGGCGTGCGCCGGGGCGGCAGGTCCCGCCCTGGAGGGCGGCGTTGCCAACATGGGCATGATGGCGGGACCGGGGGTGATCGACAAAGTCACCATTGATCCGGACACGAGGGAATTTCACCTGGGAACCATTGCTGACCAGGACCCCGTGGGTATCTGCGGATCCGGTCTCATAGACCTGGCTGCCCAGCTCTTTCTCACAGGAATGATTGATATCCGTGGTAAATTCATCTCGCGCACCTGTGGCGACCGCCTCAGGGAGACAGACGGCATCAGGGAACTCATGGTGGTGGAACCCGAAAAATCAGGAACCGGCGAGCCCCTGACTCTTGCCCAAACGGATATCGCCGGCCTCATCCGTTCAAAGGCGGCCATGTTCACCATCCTCACGACTATCGCCAATACGGTGAATGTTCCGTTTTCTGCAATCCGGCAGTTTTTTATTGCCGGCACCTTCGGGTCTTATATCGACCCCCGATCGGCCGTCACCATCGGGATGATTCCCGACCTCCCCCTCGAAACATACGTCCCTTTGGGGAATACCTCCCTTGAGGGAGCCACAATGGGCCTCCTCTCAGATGAAGCCAGGAAGGATATTCTCCGCATCCGGGACCGGATCACCTACCTGGAACTCAATGTGAACCAGGAGTTCATGAATCTCTTCAGTGCGGCAAAATTTATTCCCCACACCGACAAAAGCATTTTTCCGTCAGTAAAGCCTTATTGAATGGTTGACAAGCGATTGACCCTCCTTCTACAATCAAACGGTATGTCCGCCGCAAAGAAGGCACAGCGTCTTCCTCCCCGCAGCAGCATACAATACCGCATCGAAAGAGGACAACAATGAAGAAAAGAGCGGAAAGAACTGAGAAAAAGGGTGCGCCAAAGGCCATTATAGCGGCAATCCTCCTGATCATCTTCGTGTTCATCGTAGTAGTCATGGCCGTCAATTCCAGAAAACCGGAGCCCCTCGTTCTCGGGAAACTGGACACACGGGTGCCCGGGATGGCCTTCATCACGACCAATGAACTCCTGACCCGGCAAATGCTCGAAAACTGGCTTCCCAATGACCTGTTCTGGCCCACCGCCCTCTTGGACAACATCCCGAATTTCCAGCTCGGTGAGCTGGAAGTGGTTCGGTATAACGTGCGGGTACTGCGGGACAATCTCTCCAGGATGCGGACCACGGACAAGCTGGACCCGTTTGCGGATGCCGCCTTTACTTCCCTTTCCAATGATCCGCTGAAATGGTGGTTTCCCTCATATGAAAGCAGGTTGAAGCGGGCCGCAAATGATCTGGACGTCTTTTCGAAAGACCTTCGTGTGGGGAAATCCTTTTTCTATCCCAGGGCTGATAACCTGGCAGAACTCCTGCGGCAGTATGCCTCTCTCATGGGCGGAATAAACACGCGTCTGGTCAATGCCCCCAGGGATCTTGATCAGGCCCTGAACGTGGAGGAAACGCCGAAACAGGGTGCAAAGATCTCACAAATGGTGAACATAGACATCCCCTGGTATAAGATTGATGATAATTTTTATTATGCACAGGGAGCAGCCTACGCGCTGCGAGCATCATTCAAGGCGATCAGAATAGATTTCCTGGCAGTCCTGAAAGACAAGAACTCCCTCAAGCTTGTGGACAAAATTCTGGAAAACCTCGACCGCTGCAATTTCGAACCCCTGATAGTGTTCAATGGAGACCCGGGCAGCATATTCGCCAACCATTCTCTAAACTTGTCAGGGGTATTCAATGACGCCAGGCAAAAAATCGATTCACTGATCGTGGCGCTGATCCAAGGTTAAAAAGCAAGCATGCATGAAATGTCCATAGCCCAGAGCCTCGTGGATATTCTCCAGGAGGAAATGGCCAAAAACAACGCCAGTTCCCTCAAGTCGGTCACATTGCATATCGGCAAACTCTCTGCCATTGTGCCGGAGGCCCTATCCTTCTGTTTCGAGATTATCGTGTCCGGTACCGAGATGGAAGGAGCGGATCTCCTAATGGAAATGCTTCCCCTGAAGGGAGTCTGCCTCGACTGTGAACGGTCCTTTGAGATAGAGGATTACGCATTCAGCTGTCCCCATTGCAATAGTCCCAACATAAAGACTGTTTCAGGGGAGAATCTCTCCATTGTTGAAATGGAAGTGGAGTGACAGGGAAAGAACGCCCAAGGCATCAGGCGCAGGGCGTAAGGTTTCGCTGCATTGAAAGAAGAAAGGGGTGGAATATGAAGATTTCCGTTGTCAAGAATATCCTGGAGGCAAATGACCGCATCGCGCAGCAGAACCGCAGCCTCTTTGACGAGAACAACCTGACCGTCGTGAATCTTATGAGTTCTCCCGGGGCGGGCAAGACGAGTCTCCTTGAAAGGACCATCCAGGCGCTCAAAACCGACATTTCTCTCGGAGTGATTGAGGGGGATATCCAGTCCTCCCAGGACGCCGAACGCATTGCCCGGCTGGACATACCGGTGGTCCAGATCAACACCGGGGGGGCTTGTCACCTCGACGGGAACATGATCCGGGACACTTTCGACAAATTCGACCTGGCGAGTCTGGATCTATTGGTGGTAGAGAACGTGGGCAATCTCGTATGCCCGGCAGAATTCAAGGTGGGTGAAGACTTCAAGGCTATGATTCTCAGCGTCACCGAGGGAGATGACAAACCCGCCAAGTATCCCCTGATGTTTCACGAATCCAAGGTCCTTGTCATCAACAAGATCGATCTCCTCCCCTATGTGGATTGCGCCGTGGAAAAGATCCGCGAGGAGGCGCTGAAGATAAATCCTCGTATGACTATTTTTGAGGTTTCCTGCAAGACGGGTGAAGGACTGGATGCCTGGTATGAATG
>CAZONI010000194.1:0-4122 GCA_964581175.1 uncultured Desulfobacteraceae bacterium | reverse complement strand
CCACATCCGTCCCGTTGACGTTCCGAGTCGCCGCAGACTGGATAAGGTCGTTCAGGAGCCATACCTGTTCTGCCGTAAGTTCACGGGTGAGCATATCGCTGATGACATTGTGATTCGCTCCTTGTCCTGCCAGCCACGCTGCAGCTTCGTAGTCCTCCGCGGTCGTTGATGAAAAAGTGAAGGAGCCCGTATCTTCATGGATTCCGAGGCACATGATGGTTGCCTCTTCAGAAGTGATCTTGATTCCCTTTTCCCTGATGATACCGGTAAGGATTGTAGTGGCGGACCCGGTGGGACGAATGACTTCCACCTCTCCACGGATATCATCCTTGAAATCAGGATGGTGGTCATAGATATGGATTTCAACGTCTTTCCGGCCGGCAAGCGCGGCGAATCTTCCGATGCGGCTTTTCTGGCGCGTATCAACCAGGATGAGTTTCTTCAATCCGTCGAGGCGAATGTCCTTGATCTTGGTGAAATTGAAAAGGTAGGAGGTGGAATGGAGGAAAAAATTCCGCAGGTTCCTTTCCTGGGCGCCGGGAAACACCAACGTGGCTTCCGGGTAAATCTTGCTGGCGGCGATCATGGAGGCCAGGGCATCAAAATCCGCATTGATGTGCGTGGTGATCACCTGGTCGTGTGAAGTCTTCTCTTTCCGAACCTGTTTTGATATTTTCCTCTGTCCGGTATTCATTGGCCTCCCACTATGTCCGACTGTTTCGGCTGATAAGGCCTTCTTCCTGCCTTTCACCTTCGGCGTAGGACCCGGAAGCGGCCTGGAGGTGCATCGTGCAGGGCTGCGCCAGTTCTTCTTCGGGTGCCTTCTACCCATTGATTTCCCGACCTGTCTGCAACGACGGCCGATGAGAAACGCGGGACAAGGGATGAAGGAAAAAAAAGCCGGGCATGACCCATGCGCCGGCTGTGTGCGTCCTGTTCATTCAATGGATATGGGATCGGCTACAAGCCCTTCAATTTCTCTTCAACTTCTTGTTTTTTCTTGCAGTCAATGCACAAGGTAGTGACAGGTCGGGCTTTCAAACGCTCCTCGGAAATATCTTCTCCGCATTGATCACAAATCCCAAAAGTACCGTTGTCGATTCGCTCGACGGCATCCTTGATTTTTTTGATGAGTTTTCTTTCCCTGTCCCGGATTCGAAGAGTGAAATTCCTGTCTGACTCCAGGGAGGCACGGTCGGTCGGGTCAGGGAAATTATCACCCTGGTCGGTCATCCCGGTCACGGTCTTGTTCGCTTCCTGCAGGAGGTTTTCCAACCTCTGATTGAGGAGATCTTTGAAGTATTTTTTCTTTTTTTCGGTCAACATGTCTTTGCGTCCACTCTTAGTAATAAGAAGAAGTCAATTACCAAAAAAATATGGTGATGTAAAGAGAAATTACCATCTTCCCTCAAATCCCGCTATTTCGTGACTTTCTTCCAGAAGTTCTTCCCCTTCCTCTTTTTCCCGGAAAAAGAGATGCCCTGAGTCTCGGCAAAAGCTTCCAAGATCTCACGCTGTTGCTGGGAGAGCTTTTGCGGTATCTTCACGAGGACCTTCACGAACAGGTCACCACGACTGCGTCCGTATTTGAGGCTCGGCATCCCCTGGCCCCTTATTTTTATGACATCCCCTGGCTGCGTTCCTTTGGGGATGGTGATTTCATGTTCGCCTTCATCGCCAAAAACCGGAATCTTAAAGGTGTTTCCCAAGGCCGCCTGGACAAACGATACCGGGATTTGACAAACGAGGTCGTCCCCGTCTCGAGAAAAAAACTCATGGTCCCTCACATGGACAACGACAAACAGATCCCCGGGCGGCCCGCCGTTATCACCCGGTTCCCCCTCGCCCTGCAACCTGAGCTGAGAACCGCTGTCCACCCCTGCAGGAATCTTGACCGTTACCTTTCTTTCGATTCTCACTTTTCCCCGACCGCCACATTCCCTGCAGGGATTGGTGATGATTCGCCCCTGCCCATGGCAGGCAGGGCAGGTTGTGCTGATCTGAAAGAATCCCTGTGACCTGATCACCTGTCCTCTTCCCTGGCAGGTAGAGCAAATTTCCGGTTCAGTACCCGGAGGCAGTCCGGTCCCCTTGCAGGCTGTGCAGTTGTCCAGCCGGTGAAAAGCGATTTCCTCTTCGGTCCCGGAAAAAGCTTCTTCAAGGGTGACTTCCACATCGTACCGGAGGCTGGAGCCCTGGCGGGCGCGCGGTCCACGATTCGATCTTCTGCCAAATCCGAAAAAATCTTCGAATACGTCCCCAAAACTTGAAAAGATGTCTTCAAAACCGCTGAACCCCCTGAAACCGGTCCCCTCAAGGCCGGCATGGCCGAACCGGTCATACAATTCTCTCTTCTCGCGGTCCCGGAGTACCTCGTAGGCTTCGGCAGCTTCCTTGAAGCGCTCCTCGGCGTCCTTGTCTCCGGGGTTTCTGTCGGGGTGGTACTTGAGAGCGAGGCTTCGGTAGGCTTTTTTTATCCGATCGTCATCAGAGTCTCTGGACACACCAAGAATTTCGTAATAATCCCTCTTCTGCATGGTTAAATCCCCTCGGTCGTATCCTCCTCGCCACTTGTCTCGTCGGGATTCCCATCGGGGACTTCAGGCTGTTCAGCAGGCTGGGGGAGTTCGCCGGCTGTTTCCTGGTCCGAACCGATCGCGAGCTGGGCAACCTCTTCTTTGGCGGTAGGAAAGACTTTTCCCGCCGCAATTTCTCTCAGCGCCACAACCACGTCCCGGTTCTTCGACGCAATCAGCGGTTCTGCTCCTTTCCTCAGCTGTCGCACCCGTTTGGCCGCAAGATGAATAACTGCGAACCGGTTATTGACCTTACTCAGACAGTCTTCAACTGTAATTCTTGCCATGTTTGTCTCCTGTCAGTAATATTATTGCCTGTCCGGAAATCCAATTTCTCGGCAGATGGAAATACCCATAAATCTAGATTAAACTTTACTTTATATCATTCCATATGCTAAATGTAAAGCCAATTTGTAATCGATCGAGTTCAGACTGCAGACTTCGCAGTATGCTGAGGAAAGAAAGTCATCTGGAACACGGGAGAGACAGGGATGCTGGCCAAGGTGCTCAGCAGCGCCGTTATCGGCATTGACGCGTATATTGTGGAAGTGGAGGTTGACATTACGCATGGCCTGCCTGCTTTCGCAACGGTTGGCCTTCCTGAAGGCGCCGTCCGGGAGAGCAAGGAACGGGTGAAGGCCGCCATAAAAAACTCGGGGTATCACTTTCCTGCTGACCGCATTACCGTGAATCTGGCGCCCGCGAATGTAAAAAAGGAAGGCTCCGCCTTTGACCTCCCGATGGCCCTCGGAATTCTCACTGCAACGGACCTGCTGGACGAAGAAATCCACAGGGATTACATTTTTCTCGGTGAGCTGGCCCTCGACGGCATGGTGAGACCAGTCAAAGGGGCCTTGCCAATGGCCATTACAGCCAGGGATTTCGGCCTCAGGGGCATTTTTCTTCCGCGCGAAAACGCACCGGAGGCGAGTGTGGTGGACGGTATTCCCATCTATCCGGTTGACACCCTATCGCAGATAGTCGAATCATTGAAAGGGATTTCTCCTCCAATTTCTCCCGCCAGGGTAGAAAAAGAGAATCATTGCGATCTCCCGGGCTATGATATGGATTTTCAGGATGTCCGTGGACAAGAGAATGTCAAGCGAGCCATGGAAATAGCCGCGGCGGGCGGGCACAACCTCGTCATGATCGGGCCGCCGGGATCGGGAAAGACCATGCTTGCGCGACGTTTGCCGACCATTCTCCCATCCTTGAGTTTTGAGGAATCCCTTGAAACCTCAAAAATTTACAGCGTCATGGGCCTCATGCCCGAGGGACAGGGCCTGCTCTTCCAACGGCCTTTCCGGTCACCGCATCACACGGTGTCTGATGCGGGTCTTATCGGAGGAGGCCAGATTCCGAAACCGGGGGAAGTGAGCCTTGCCCACAATGGCGTCCTTTTTCTGGATGAATTGCCCGAATTCAAGAAAAATGTCCTGGAGGTCTTGCGCCAGCCCATGGAAAACGGACAGGTGACCATCTCGAGGGCCAATTCAAGCATAACTTATCCTGCCAATTTTATGCTCGTGGGCGCAATGAACCCCTG
>CAZONI010000193.1:0-4148 GCA_964581175.1 uncultured Desulfobacteraceae bacterium | reverse complement strand
GCATTGACTATGGCATCCACTTCCTGCCTCGTGATATCCCCTTCAACGATCCTGATTCGCTGGTCCATCTCCATCCCCTCCTCCTGATCCACCATCAAGGCGTCATCTGCGGCATTGCCTTCGTTCGCTCCTCCTTGCGACGTATTGTATATACGTCTCAGTCGTCGCTCCTTGGCGCTTTGCATCTGACACCTTCCTGGTGACCAGGAATTCCGCCAAATCACTCTATAAAAGATCATGACGAGAAAATTAGACGCTGGATTTGGGTTCATGCATTCCACTGACGTTCCACTTTGCCAAATCCTATTTTACCCTGATTTGATGAGATCATCAATCCACGAAAAACGAGGGATATACCATCTCGGTGCGGCAGGGCAGAAGGTTTGTGCGGAAGAAAGATCCTCCTGCCCTGCCCCTCATTGAAACAGCCTTTACTTTTTGTTTTGCCCGGTTGATCCCGGAGGGTCCCGGTTTAATCTACGGGCCGAACACGAAAGCCCGGATGGTCAACAGCGCGTACAGGCAGAGGCAGACTGTGAGCAGGAGGTGGAGCCAGCGGGTTGCGTGTTTCCCGGCGACGGGAAGCAGGAGCAGACAAGCGGCAAAGAGCCCCGGAATGGCAACCCCGGCCCAGAAGGGCGATATGAGTTTCAGAAGAGTCTGGATTCCGAGGAAGAACCAGGGCCCCTCCACCAGCGGCACGGGGGCATTGGGCGGGATATCGAGCCGGGGAGGGATGAAGAGCGCGAAGAGAAAGAGGCACGCTGTGGCCGCGAACAGAAATCGCCGGTCCGGAAACCACTCCCGGATATGATCTTTCAGAAAGAACACGATCAGCACCGGGAGAAACAGGATATGATAGAGATACGGCAGAAAAAGAAGGTCCTTTCCGGGCACGATGAAGAGACGGGAAACAAGGTCGCCCACGAGGGGGATCGTCTTGAGGATATTCATAAAAATATTTCCCGCGAAGAGGCCTTCCTTGTCCCCTTTTAAAACATAGCCGGTGAAAAGCGCGAAAAAGCAGAGCCCGAGCGAGACAATCAGCCAGGTCCACTGCAATCCGGAAAATGACCGGTACCGCCTTTTCAGAAAATGCTCCAGGGTGTGAAGGAGCATGAGGATAACAAACAGTTGCCCGGACCCGTAATGAAGCTGGCGGAAAAAGCGCCCGAACGGTACCAGCGTGGTGATTTCCTCCACGTTTCGGAACACATTTCCGAGGGGACGGTACTGAAAGCTCAAGATGATGCCCGACCCAATGCACAGGAGCAGACTCGCGAGCCCAAGGCGCGGCAGATACCGGGAAAAACGGTTTATGTGCATTTCCGGCGACAAAGATCCTCTTCCCTTTCAGAACGTTACGGTGACCTCCACATCCCCGTTGGATTTCTTTTTTATGGGAAGCTCCTGGAGGGGCTTTCTGGCCGGGCCCGCGATACGTCTTCCCGAACGATCGAACCGGCTCCCGTGGCACGGGCAGCGGAATTGTCCGGCGAGCTGATCATAGTTTACGGTGCAGCCGAGGTGCGTGCACCGGGCCGAGAGGGCCAGAAGCTTGCCGCCAGCAGGTACCAGGAAAACCCCCTCCTTAAATTCAATGTCCTGCGTGCCTTCACCCTTTTTGAATACAACCTGCCTGCGGGATATCTTCCGGAAAGAGAGAAAAGCAAAGACAGGATACGAAAAGAGCAGAGCGGAGGAGGTGAAGAGAATATTCTCGAGAAACCTCGTGAAAAATGTTCTTCTTTCCATGCTTCAATCTTCTTTCAAAATGCTCATCTTTGTCAAATTGCTTTTGGCATTTGCATCCGAAGGGGCGCAAAGAGGATTTAAACGATCCTTTTTTGCCCGGGCATTTTCCTGTCGGGCACTACAGTGTTGAATTACGCGACTCACCTGTAGAAATTATCTACATAGGCATATCTAATTGATATTTCGGATATATTATTCAAAATAAGCCGAAGAATACCTACCCTGGAGATCTATATTGTAGAAAAATACCACACTCCTCAGTAAGCCATGTTCCATGCATTCCGGGTTTTGGGGTATTTTTCATGAATAATATCAACACATTAATGTATGACGCTCTCCTCTGGCACCCATCTTGCTCTATTAACAGGTAAACATTCATTCTTCAGAAAAGGAGCGAGGGAAATGGCAGAAGAGATGAAAGAAAAGGTGCGGGATCGAATCGGATACGGCTCTTCCTACAGGAGGGGCATATCACACGATTTGAAAGGAAAAGAGGAGATCGGTGCGGTCTTGGGCGGCCAGGTCTGGATGGTAAAACCGGATATGAAAGGGCAGAGTGCCAATCCTTGTATCTGGATGCAGGCCGGAGTAGTAGACTTCAAGAATTGCAACAATTATTATGACTGCACTACCTGCAAGTATGATCTGGGCATGCAGAAGAAGGCATCGCAGGGAAAACAGATGACCTGGCAGGATGCCATGAGGAGACGATCAAGCCTGGAAAGGATCTGCCGTCACAGCCTTACGAATAGAATTCCAAAACGGCAGTGCGCCTATGACTACCAATGTTCTCACTGCGATTTTGACCAGTTTTTTGAGGACGTGTGGACCACCAAGACCGCGACGATTCCTACCGAGGTGCAGAGAGTGAAAGGTTTTGAGGTCCCAATGGGCTATTACTTTCACAACGGGCACGCCTGGGCCCGGATTGAAAGTGGTGGCTATATCCGGGTAGGGATGGATAACTTTGCTCTGAAACTGCTGGGAAAGACGGATGCCCTGGATCTTCCCTTGATGGGAAAGGAACTGAATCAGGATATCCCCGGTTGGGGGCTTCAACGGGGGAACAACGCGGCTGATGTCCTGTCGCCGGTAGACGGGGTTATCGTCGAGGTGAATTCCAGCGTGAGAGAGGACTCCGGGGTAGCCAACCGTGAACCTTACGGCGAGGGATGGCTTTTCGTGCTTCGTAATCCCGACCTGAAAAAGACCATGAAAAACCTTATGGATGACGCTACAGGTCTTGAGTGGATGAACAGCGAAGTGTCCAAACTGGAAGGCATGATCGAGGAAGTAGCCGGACCTCTGGCCGCTGACGGCGGTTATCTGACCGACGATATCTTCGGCAACCTGCCCGATCTGGGTTGGAAAAGACTCACGAGCACCTTTCTCAGGACCTGATTAAATGACCGGGGGATACACGCGTTCCCTGATCCCGAGAATTTGACCAAGTTGTAAATGGAGAGATCCAAAATGTCTGGAAGAACGGTGGAAAAACCGGCAGCAGGAAAAGAAGACCGCTGTATCTGGATGCAGGCAGGGGTAGTCCGCAAGAGATATTGTCACGAGGACTATGAATGCGGGGATTGCGCCTTTGACAGAGCGCTGCGGCGCGCCGCCCGTGAAAATCAAGGCAACATTGTTCCTTGGGAAGATAGACTGAGAGAACGACCTCACTGGCAAAGGCCGTGTATTCACCATATGAAGGGTGACATCGAGTACAGGTCCTGCACCAATGACTACTATTGCGGCAACTGTGATTTTGACCAGTATTTTCTGGACCAGTACAACGTCCACGCCGTGGTCAGTCCGGTGGATTCTTTTGAGGTTAGCGGATTCAGGATACCCCAGGGGTACTATTTTCACCAGGGTCACACCTGGGCCAAGCTGGAGCAGGGTCCTTCGGTGCGCATCGGTATTGATGATTTTGCCCTCAGGGTCCTCGGTCCATTTGATCGAATTGAATGCCCGCTCATGGGAAAGGAGGTGGAGCAGGGAAAAGGAGCCATATCGATCATACGAGATAATAAGAGTGCCCGCATGCTCTCACCTGTTACCGGAGTAGTGACTTCCATCAACACAGGGGTGCGTGAGGCAGGGAGGTTGGCCAATGAAGATCCCTATGCCGGGGGATGGATCATGACGGTTCACTCTCCCGATCTCAGGAAAGATCTGAAAAATCTCACCATTAACCAGGAATCAAAGGGCTTTATCGGGGCAGAAGTTGAACGGCTTTTCCAGCTTATCGAAGAAGTGGAAGGACCGCTCGGTACCGATGGAGGCGCACTGGGCAGTAATCTTCTTGGCATGATGCCCAAGCTCGAGTGGGAAAGGCTTGCCCGCCTTTTCCTCCGCAATTAAGCGAAAGCATTTTCCTCGCAAGGCTGGTGGGC
>CAZONI010000192.1:0-4167 GCA_964581175.1 uncultured Desulfobacteraceae bacterium | reverse complement strand
ACGGGATGGTCTGATAGATCTGGCACGCACCATCGATTCTAAAACGGACAACCGCATTTGCTCGCCCCTGGCGCGGCTCGATATGAATGTCGGAAGCACCCCGGTTATATGCATCCACGATCATCTTGTTCACAAGCTGGACTATGGCGCCGTCTTCCTCACTGACACCTTCCACTGCCTCATCAAAGTACTCTTCGGACCCTTCGAGCTGTCCGAGAATGTCTTCGATGCTCCCCGCGCCATGGAGCATTTCCGTCCTGTCCACATCAAAGAAGAGATCAATCATCTTAAAAATGTCTTCTCTGAGCGAGACGCAATATTCAAATTTCCTCCCCGGGATAATTCTTTTGACCGCATCTCGCGCAGGCAGGTAATTGGGATCTTCCATGGCCACGACAACATGGTGATCGGATTCGGTGACGGGGACAAAGATGTTGCTTTTCAGGTAGCTTACCCTGAGCCCCTCCAAAAGGCCTCCCGGTATAACCATCCTATCGCTGAAAGGGATGAAGCGGGTCTTGTAAAAACTGGATAATGACTTGCCGATATCGTCTTTGGACACCTGAAAGTCGCTCATCAGGACCGATTCGACGGACTTCTTTGTCTTTCTCGCCCTCGACATTGCTTCCGCCAAATCCTTGCTGCTGATAATATTATTCGTAATCAGATGGTCAAAACGAGTGGACTTTGTCTTCTGAACCGCTCTCTGGTTATTAAAGAAAGCGATACCAAGCACTCTTGCGATATCGACGGCAAAAGAGGAATCCTCCTTGGTAAAAGCCTCACCGGTCTTTTTATTGATAAGCTGAATGACGCCCAAGAGATACTTATTATACATGATTGGAGCAGCAAGGACCTGTGTGGTTCTGTACCTGGTCTTCGTGTCCCAGCTCTTATCAAAGCCGAGCTGAGGATGGATCCGGGTAAGTTCTTGCGAATCGTAGGCATTGTGCACATTCACCACCTTTCCGGCAGCTGCACAATACCCGGCAACGCTTCCGTTTGCGATGGGCACCCGAATCTCATTGGTTTCATTCCCTGTCTTGAAACGGGACACAATTTGCTTCCGGATGCCATCGACCACATAAATAGTGATCCTATCCGCATCGAAGAGCCCCAGAATCTCCCCCTGGAGATTCATGAGGATATCGTTCGTATCTTTCGCGGAATGGATTTTATTGGTGATAGAGTTGAGCTTTTTCTGGAATTGAAGCTGATGCTCGAGTACCCTCTCTGGCGGTTCCGATCGACTCGTCTTTTCAAGAAATGTTGCCATGGTTAACGCATTCTCTCTGTGTGTGTGGGCCTATCCTGGGCAGATTTGTACCCGAAATGGACACAAAACAGCTCACCCCGCAATCTCTCGATTGGGATCTTCCGAATCAGGGGCATACCGCGGGTAGCGCTTCCATACTCCCCATGCCTTCTGCAAAGATCGTTCCATCACGGGCGGAGATCCAAATCGTTCTTTCTTTTCCCAATGAGGAAATGGCCTTTTGAAAAATTTCCGGACATACGCCGCCCACTATTCTTGAAAAATCGGCTGAAATATGCAACAAATTTATATAGTGGCCGGAGAGGAAACAGGGAATTGCCTTTCCGGCACGAGCTGCGGCACTGTCCGCATTCGTCAATCTTTTGACAGGGACAATGGACTTCTCCTTGATCAACGCATCCCACCCGCTCATCCTTGCTTCTGCTTCTCCACGGCGGAAGGCCCTGCTCAAACAGGTGGGATTGCCGTTCTCTGCTTTCCGCAGCAGGATTCAAGAGGAACGTGCTTTCGGAGACCCCATGGAGGCGACCTGTATCCTGGCCAGAGAAAAGGCTCAATCTATCTATAATGCCGGGATACGGGGCTGGATTCTGGGGGCGGATACGATAGTCGTGATTGATCACTGCATTCTCGGCAAACCCAAAGACAAGCGAGATGCACGGCGAATGCTGACCGCTTTGAGCGGCAGGGAACACCAGGTCATTACCGGTGTTGCTCTCCTCAACCCGGCGGGAGCAGAAGTCTTTCACCGGGCAATCAGATCACTGGTTATGGTCAAGGAGCTTAGCGCCGTGGAAATTGATGCATATCTTGCCACGGGAGAACCCTTCGACAAGGCAGGCGGTTATGCCATACAGGGAATAGGCGCATTTATGATCAAAGGCATTCAGGGATCTTATACCAATATCGTGGGGCTTCCCGTCTGCGAGGTCATTAGTGCTCTGAAGGACGCCGGCGCGCTCGGGGCATTTCCCTAATCCGCATTTCTCACCGCTCGGACCATCCTGTCTGGGGGCGAAGGTGCCGCACGTACAGCCCCGCTCACTGTTTCTGCTGCCTTCGTATTTCACCCAGGATGACCCCTGCCGCCACGGAGACATTCAGAGATTCCATGGAGCCGAACCGGGGAATGGCCACCACCGCATGACACCCATTGCGAACAGAAGAACTCAACCCGCGTTCCTCGTTTCCGAGCACCAGGACAAGGTTCCGTTTCCAATCAAATTCGTAGACCGGTTGAGTATTTCCCCCGGCTGTCCCGATGATCCAGAAGCCCTGCTCATTCAGGGAATCAAGCGCCCTGCGCAGGTTCACCACTCTGCATACGGCAAGGAGTCCCGCAGCCCCGGAGGATCGCTTGATCACTTTTGGACTGACCTGGGCGGAACGGTCCTTGGGAATGATGAGGCCGGCCGCCCCGAAAAATGCCCCTGCACGGATCAGGGCTCCCAGGTTGCCCTCGTCGGTAATATGGTCGGCCGCCACGATCAGTCCCCACTCCTGCTCCTTCTCCGCCCGCTGCACTATTTCCGCCAGGCTGCTGTAGGAAAAAGGCTCTGACACGGCTACCATCCCCTGGTGACGCAGACCCGGAAAACGTCTCTCGAGCTCAACGGTCCTGACGAAACGGACAGGGATCCCCTTTTCCTTCGCCATTTCGACGAGTTCCTTTGTCCTCTGAGAATTCTTGCCTTCCGCAAACCATAATTCCCTGATCCGGAAACGCTCATGAATCAGTGCTTCCCGGATTCCGTGGAACCCCGGTATCATGCTGGGAAATCTGTCGGTGGGGGGAGTCATTTTCTTGGGACAGAAGGAACACCCGGATGGGTCAAAATCCGAAAAGTTCCTTGATAGTCGGTTCTCGCCGTCCGCTTCTGCAGCGTTCGGCCAGAATGATGGCCTGTACCTCTGTCACGGCCTGTTCAAGGTCGTCGTTGACTACCACGTAGTCATATCGGCCGTATTGAGCAATTTCACCCATAGCCGCTTTGAGGCGTGTCTCAATAACCTCCTCTGTGTCGGTCCCCCGCTCTCTCAAGCGCGTCTCCAAGACTTCCAGTGAGGGCGGAACGAGAAATATCAGAACGCTGTCGCCGGAATGGTCTTTGATTGCCCGGGCCCCTTGGATATCAAGGTCCAGCAGTATATCCAGACCCGATTTCAGTGGGCCTTCGAGAGCTGAAAAAGAACTTCCGTAATAGTCCTCGTACACATTTGCCCACTCGACAAACGCTCCTTCGTCCACCATCCTCATGAAAGTCTTCTTGTCCACAAAGTAGTAGTCCCTGCCTTCCCGTTCCCCTGCTCTCGGCTTCCTCGTGGTATGGGAAACGGAATATCCTATATGAGCCGTCCTCTTTCTCACTTTCCGGACTATTGTGGATTTTCCCGCCCCCGAAGACGCTGATATGACGAAAAGCAGCCCGTTCATGTCTACTCTTTCAAATCCTCTTCTCTCAGGTTACAGTTCGGGCTGAAGCGTTGCGCGATGGTCTCTGACTGGATGGCCGAAAGGATAACATGGTTGCTGTCGGTAATGATCACGGACCGTGTGCGTCTCCCCTGAGTTGCATCAATAAGCCTCCGGTCCTCTCTTGCCTCGTCCCGCAGTCGCTTTATAGGCGCCGCATTCGGAGAAATAATGGCTATCACCCTCCTCGAAACCACCGAATTCCCAAACCCGATATTCACAAGCCGTGCCGTCATGAGTGCGCCTCCTTTTATTCTACGTTTTGAACCTGTTCCCGAATCTTCTCCAGCTCTGCCTTCATTTCAATCACGATATTTGAAATGGAGGCATCCGAGGCTTTGACGCTCAACGTATTGACTTCCCTGTTGATTTCCTGGATAAGAAAATCCAGCCGCCTCCCAAGGGCATCATTTTTTGA
>CAZONI010000191.1:0-4254 GCA_964581175.1 uncultured Desulfobacteraceae bacterium | reverse complement strand
CAAAGATGGAGGTGCTGGGAAAGAGAATCAGCGAGAGCCAGAAAGAATACGAGGCACTCATGACGACCAGGCGCCGCCAGGTGGAAAGACCTCTCAACAAGATCGAGGAACTCCGGGAACTCCGCCAAATCCCATCCGCTCCTCAGGAAGAGGAGGAAGGATAGGCTTCCTCCCTGAGCGTCAGGGTCCTCCATCCAAGGTGCCGGCTTTGGTTTAGAGGGGCTGACGAGATGTTACCCGTGGGCAAAATAGGCGACAAGAGCCTCTGTCAGGGAATCAATGGTGTATTCATGCGGGGTGATATCCACTTTCAGCCCGAATCCCTCGGCGGTCTTCGCGGTGATGGGGCCGATGCAGGCCACGGCTACGGAGTTCATCCACTCTTTGAGCGCTTCTTCACTTCCCTTGAACATCTCCATGAAGTTAGTCACGGTGGAGGAACTGGTGAAGCTCACCGCATCGATCTCCCTTTGCCGGAACATTTCCTTCACACGCTCCAGGTCGTCGTCCGGTCTAATGGTCCGGTATGCAGGGACCACGTCCACCTCCGCGCCCATTTCCTGCAGTGCCTCCGGCAGGATCTCCCGGGCCTTGAGCGCCCTGGGAATCAGGATTCTTCCACCCTTGACGCCGATCCTGGCCAAGGCCTCCACCACGGCTTCGGCACGGTATTCATCCGGCACCAGGTCGGGCCTTATTCCCATCCTGATCCAGGCTTCCGCCGTCCGTGGGCCGATGGCCCCAATTTTCATGCCTCCCAGCACTCGAATGTCCTTTTTCTGAAATTCCAGCCTTTCAAGGAAATATTTGACGCCGTTGACAGAGGTAAACAGTACCCAGTCATAACGGGATAATTGTTTGACGGCCGAATCCAGAGGTTCCCAGCTCTCCGGCGGTACGATCTTTATGGTGGGAAACTGAACGCAGTCCGCCCCAAGCAGGGAAAGCCTCTCCAGGAAGCCGCTCGCCTGTTCCCTGGCACGAGTCACCACAATACGCCGGCCGAAAAGCGGCCTTTTTTCAAACCATTCCAGTTTCTCCCGCAACCCCACAACTTCTCCCACCACGATAATGGCGGGCGGCCGTATCCCGGCCTTTTCGGCGATCTCCGCAATGGTATCAAGGGTGCCCAGCACGGTCTCCTGGTCAGGACAGGTTCCCCGACGGATCACGGCCACGGGAGTGCCGGGCCTTCTTCCATATTCCATGAGTCTGGCCGCAATGGCCCGAAGGTTCCCGACCCCCATCAGGATCACAAGGGTTCCCGCCCCGGTGGCCAGTTTATCCCATGCGATACTGGATTTTTCCTTTTTGGGGTCTTCGTGTCCGGTGATGAATGCCACGGTAGCCGTGTGATCCCGGTGGGTGAGGGGTATGCCGGCATAGGCGGGAACCGCAACGGCCGAAGTGATCCCCGGCACCACCTCGAAATCAACGCCGGCATCCACCAGCTCCTCCGCCTCTTCTCCACCCCTTCCGAAGATGAACGGGTCCCCACCCTTGAGCCTCACAACGATTCTTCCCTTACGTGCGTGCTCCACGATCAGGGCATTGATCTCCTCTTGGCCGGCGGTATGGCATCCGCCCTGCTTCCCAACGTAGATGATTTCGGCTCCCTCCCGGGCGTACTCCAGCAAAACGGGGTTCGCCAGGAAATCATAGATCAGCACATCGGCTCTGGAAATGCATTCCCGGCCTTTGATGGTGAGGAGTCCCGGATCTCCCGGTCCTGCACCGACCAGGTATACTTTACCTTTTTTCGTCTCTTCCATAGATACGGTCCAGAATTTCACCAGCCCCCGCGTCAATGAGTCGCCCTGCAAGGGAAGCGCCCAGTTCCCGGGCCTGCTCTCCGGGTCCCCTTATCTTGTCACGCAGCAGCCGGGAGCCGTCCAGCTCAGCCACCATTCCCTCGAGATTCAGTGCGTCTCCATCCAGCCGGGCCAGCCCCGCAATCGGCACCTGGCACCCTCCCTCTAGTTTCTGCAGGAAGGCCCTTTCCGCGGTCGCCGCCAGTTCGGTGGGACGGTGATTCATGGCGCCGAGGAGATCGATCACGGTTCTGTCGTCCCTCCTCACTTCCAGGCCGAGGACCCCCTGGCCGATGGCAGGGAGGACGTCGACCGTTGTGAGTATCTGGCTGATTTCCTCCGCAAGTCCCAATCGATTGATGCCCGCCGCCGCCAGGATGACGGCGTCAAAATCTCCCCTCTTCAATTTCTTCAATCTCGTGTCCACATTCCCGCGCAGGGGTAGAATCTCAAGATCAGGCCTGAGATGGAGGACCTGTGCTGCCCTCCTGAGGCTACTGGTACCCAGGCGGCCTCCCTTCGGTAGCTCTGAAAGGGGGAGATTACCGTTGGAAATGAGGACGTCGTGCGGATCTTCCCGTTCCGGAAAGGCGGCCAAAATAAGCCCTTCAGGGAGTTCAGCGGGGAGATCTTTCATGCTGTGCACTGCCAGGTCCACCCTGCCGTCCAGAAGCGCTTCCTCGATCTCCTTCACGAACAGGCCCTTGCCCCCGATTTTGCTGAGAGGAGAACCCAGGATCTTGTCACCCTCGGTCTTGATTCTCACCAGTCCCACCTCAACGGCCGGATTAGTGCTTCTGATCCTCTCTCTGACCCATTCACACTGGACAATGGCCAGCTTGCTTCCCCTTGTGCCGATCCTGATTTTCATATCTCCAACACTTGGTCCTTCTCAACTATACTTGCCTTCACTGCTTCCCGAGATGCAGGTTATTAAGAGACTCCGAGCAGGGGGACGGCATATTCCCTCTGCTCTCTCAGAAGGTCGAACTTTGAGCAGACTCGATTGGTCTTTTTTGGCGGCTGGCCTTTTGATCTTTTCCGGCTCCCTTATCCGTCGTGGTCCACATTCCGCTCCAAGAAAAAACGCGCCAGCTCAAGGTCAAAAGGGGTCGTGACCTTGATATTGCTTTCCGAGCCATGAACGATCTGCACCGGAACACCGAGCCTTTCAACCAAGGCCGCATCATCCGTGACCTCTGGCCATCCTTCCTGCCGCGCCCTTTCATGGGCCTCCCATATTATCTCCGAGGAGAATGCCTGAGGGGTCTGAATGAGCCATATCCCGAGTCTCTCGAGGGTCCTGATCACCCGTGCGCTTGTATCCGCCTCTTTCAGTGTTTCCCTGGCCGGCAGCCCGGCAACGGCGGCACCGCAGGCTTGCGCTGCAAGCAGGACCTTCTCGATAAGTCTCCGCTCGACCAGGGGACGCACCCCGTCGTGAATCACCACCAGCGCAAAATCCTTTCCGGCGGCCTTGATCCCCGAATAAACGGAGTCCTGCCTTCGCTCGCCCCCCGGGACCACATCCACGACCTTATCCAGGCGGTACCGTTCCACGATGTCGCTGCGGCAGCTCTCCAGGTCCCCCTCCGGGGCGACTACAATGACCTTATCCACCGCTTCGCAGTCCTGAAATGTTCTGAGGGTCGATGCCAGAATAGGCATCCCGTTAATCTCCAGGAATTGCTTGGGCCTCTTTCCGCCCATCCGCAACCCAAGACCGGCTGCTGGAATAATTCCTATTGTCCCCTGTCTCTTGACGCCCATACTTCCTTCAATTCATTGACTCTCACAGCGAGCAGGTAGAGTTCGCGGACCCAATTTCGTGTACAAAAAAAGGCCTCGGGGGCACATACCGTCCCCAAGACCTGTTCTTGTGCAAAAGCCCAATCAGGCCTGGGCAGCTTTTCTGGTGAGTTTTTTCATCCGGTTGATTCGCCGGCGCAGGACCCCTACTTTGGCCTTATCCTTCTCTTCCCTGGCCTTTACTTTTTCTGCCTTGAGTTGAATGACCTTCGTTCTGAGCTCCTTGACCGTGTACGCTTTTTTGGCGGCCTTGACCCTTTTCTTCTTCTGCGGGACCTCGTCCTTGATGCCCCTCGCCTCTTTCACTACCGCCAGGAGTTCTTCCTTTTTCATGGCGTGTACACCGCTCACTCCGGGGATTTCCTTGGCGACCTCCCTGAGTTCCTTGGCGGTCATTTTGTCAATGGGCTTTTCTTCCTCTGCCTTAGCCTCTTTTTTGGTTTCCGCGGTAGTTTCTTCTTCTTTCGCTTCTTCTTTCTTGTCCTCTTCCGTCATGGTCAACACTCCTTCAACTTACTGTGATCTGATTTAGTTATCGTTATTATATAGCACTGCCCGCTTGAAAAGTAAAGAGATCATGCCCCCCTGATCCACCATCTAATTTTCGCATCATGAACTTCACCGGGTGATTTGG
>CAZONI010000190.1:0-4280 GCA_964581175.1 uncultured Desulfobacteraceae bacterium | reverse complement strand
AGGTAGCCGCGCATCCCGCACAGGGTTGCGCCGGCGGCAATGTTATGCTTCTCAGTCGTCAAAACTCAAGGTTGTGAAGGGAAGGCGTTGGATCATACACATTTTATGTTCTGTGTAGCCTAATGAGAATATTTATAATTATTTGCCTGCTTTTGATTCCCAATTTCACTTTTGGAGCTGAAAAAGCTGATATGGTACTGGTAGTGAAATCCCGATCAAAGCTATACTTGATCAAGAATAAAACAGTCTTGAGTGAATACAAGGTGGCCTTCGGTGCGAATCCAAAAGGGCCTAAACTGCAAGAAGGCGATGAACGAACACCGGAGGGAAGGTACATTCTGGATTACAAGAAGGCTGATAGCGCCTTCTACAAAGCGATTCATATTTCATATCCCAATAAAGAAGATGAAAATCGGGCAAAAAAGCTGGGGGTCAATCCCGGAGGACTCATCATGATACATGGCCAGAAAAATGGATTTGGCCGACTTTGTTGGATTGCACAGCATTTTAATTGGACGCATGGTTGTATAGCTGTATCAAACAGAGCCATGGACGTGATTTGGGAATCCGTAGATGTGGGCACTCCTATTAAGATAAAACCATGACCACGGGACAACTGATGCAAAATGTGTGAAAACTGGCATTTGGCTTTACAGAGATCCGAGGAACATTCAGACCCCTCCTGACACTCATGCTCATTTGGGAATGATTAAATCGGCCAATTTTCAGGTATCGCAACGGCAGTTGCAACAAAAACGAGGGATATTCTGAAATAGCAATATGCGAAGAAGTAGCGACCCAGAGGTCATTGCTAGGCACCCCAATGTTAAGGATAAATTCCTTCCAAGAGCCGTCTTTTTTATCTCTCATTTCCTGCCACGCGTTCGGTTTGAATCAAACCGTTTATACTCTTTTTTTCCCCATCCAAACCGCCAAAAATATGTAACCCTTTGCCAACAAAGAAAAAGAATTACATACTTTTGGCGGTATCTCTTTACACACTTAAGACTCTCTTATTGAGCGTTCCCCATAACTTACTAAATTAATTAAGAAAAATAATTATCGCATAATAATGATTTATGGCATGAATATTGCCGAAATATTAAATATTAGGAAGGTGAGAAAGTGGCGAGACTACTCGATGATTCCACGGGAAATGAGAGGCTGATTTCCTGGCTCAAGATGACGTTTCCTGAGGCCAAGGCAGAATCCGTTTTAAGACCGGCAAGGGATTCCCATGAGAGGCCGGTGGATTCAAAGACTCTACGGGCAGGCAGCAGGAATACTCCTTACGGTTTGCTTTCACACCTCTTTTCCGGCAGACGTTCTCGATCGCCCGAAAACCGCCCATCCCACTGAAATGACCTTTCCAAATCCGATTGAACCGGAAGGAAAGCATCCGAACTCACTACCATGCTCCTACTCGCCTCCGGCCTACTCGGTCTTGCAGGGTTTAGGAGGAAGTTCAGCAAGAAATAACCAGGATCGCATTCTTGAGATGGAAACGGGGTGGAGCGATTAATTCTTCACCCCGTTTTTGATCAGCTGTGGAGCCTGTCAATCCACCTCATGGCTTCTATCTCGCTAATCTCTCCCAAATGCCTTTGGGTCGTTGCGAGGTTACTATGGCGCAAGATGATCTTGCTCACGATTTCAAGGGGAGTTCCGGCGCGGGATGCGTATGTGGCAGCGAACCTCCTCAGAGTCTCGGATGAAATTGAAAAAGGCGGACAGGAGAGAATATCGGAGTTTCTTAGTTGTTTGCTTTGTCCCGTGGGTGACATCTTTCAAAAATGATAGGATGGAGTCGGTAGTAAGGGAACTCATTTCTCTGTGACCAAATTGGTTACAGAATCTTGAAAGTAACGGCTCATAGTTCCTCATGGTATTTTTTTTTCGCGTTCATCTTCTGGTAATCAAGAAAATAGTCCCTTGCCTGTAAGACTTTCATGATAAACCTCCTTTTTAAATAGTTGCTAAAAAGTTGCTCAAACCTATTTGATTTGTTAATGTTAGGCATACCAAAAGAATTCTTCAATAAATTCTGAGCGGATGTGGCCAAGACATGATGAAAGACTGGAACAACAGCGACATTGCGTACGCGCACAGCAAACGAGGTGTGACGGTCACTGCACATCCCTACGACAATCTCATCCGCACGGGCTGCCGCCCGTGGCCTCCTCCCGAAATCGTGCAGAAGCTGTACCAGAGCCGACAGATTCGTGCATTCTCTGGAGAAGACAAGACGATCTGTACATCCGGCCTCGGATTCTACTGCGATTTGCAGTCCCTTCATAGTGAGGACGCCATCACGTGGTCAGTCTTCGGAACTGCGGCGCGGGCGCCGCAGTCAGAGTTAGAGGCGTGGCTCGCCGATGTGGTGTCCCTCCTCGCTCTCTCACATCTGGACACCGGCGGTGCGGAGGTCTTTCTCTGGCGACGCATCCCGCATCCCGACAACCTTGTGCCGGGCGGCCCCGAGATTGACGTGGGCATTTCCACCAGGAACGCCCTCATCCTTGGCGAAGCCAAGTGGCAGTCCGGCGTCGGTGCTGCCCAGGGGAAGATGAAGAACAAAGACCAGATTCAACTGCGAGGCGAGTTCCTGCGGAAGTACGCCCCGAAGTTCTACCCATCACGTTCCGAACTCGTCGTATTCGGCATCACTCTGTTTGAGGATGCGTTCGTTGACAACACACCGGAAGGCGTCGCTTTCCGGTGCGCCACATGGGAACAGATATGCTCCCTGTTGTCTCACCCTCATGCCGAAGAAGTTCAGCGGTACTTCAACTGGAAGAAAGAACACACGAAGATGCCCAACAAGACGCCTGGACACGTACACTGAAAGGCCGCCGAAGACGGTGTCCTTCCAAAGACACTCAGGCGCGATGTTGAGCTGTTATACAAAAGTGAAGATAAAAGAAATACATTCCAAGTCCATCCTTTCTACATCAAAAGTCTATGACTATGTCGTTAACCCCTATGTCGGATGTCAACACGCGTGCTATTACTGTTATGCCAGATTTATGAAAAGATTCACCGGACATAAAGAATCCTGGGGGGATTTTGTAGATGTAAAAATCAACGCAGCTGAGTTATTGAGGAAAGAAATTAAGAAGAAAAAGAAGGGGACAGTATGGATGAGCGGGGTATGTGACCCATATCAGCCCTTGGAGGCAAAATACAGACTCAGTAGAAAATGTCTTGATATATTCGTGCAGTACAACTGGCCAGTGGTCATTCAGACACGATCACCTTTGGTTCTTCGAGATATGGATATACTCAAAAAATCAAAAATAGTCGATGTCGGGCTTTCAATCACTACCTCGAATGATGAGATTAGAAAAGTATTTGAACTCAATGCGCCGTCTATTATGGAACGGCTGAGAACTATCGAAACGTTGCATCAAAATGGAATCAAGACTTACGTGATGATTGCACCGATCCTACCTGAAGCTGAGAATCTGATCAGGATACTGGCAGGAAAAGTTGACTACATCATTATCGACCGTATGAACTATCGGCACGCTGATAAGATCTACGAAAAATATGGATGGAGAGAGAAGAATACAGACGAATACTTTAATCTCATTGGGAGCAGGATAGCAAATGATTGTGTCGAATTGGGAGTCGAGTGCAGGTCAGCCTACTAATTTAAACTCATAAGCAGGGAAGCACTATAAAACGCACTTCCCTCAGCCAATTCGTATCCAAATCGTTGAACCGGAACTGGACTGCAATGTAACGACTAGTATTATCCAACAGCTCGATAATGTTTCGAGAATAACTTATCAATACCAACACGATAGGAAACTTGATATCCTTATCCATGAAGCATGGGTTTATGCAAATATGGTTGAAAAGGAACATACGGATAATCGGCCTACCTGATAATATTGACTTCGTTCTAATATCAGGCCAGATTGCGACGTTAATTAACGGGTAGAGGGTCAAAAATTGAAGCAACTGATCAGTGATCTAATGGATTTTTCCGAGGCCGTTCGATACGTGGCGGTGTATTTGGATGGTAAGCTCCAATCCGCGGCTAAGAAGGAAACAGAAGGTGCGAGTAGCTCGGAGTCAGAAAGGTATGAGGAGTTGTTGGTAAACCCTGGGATACTGACACTAGCGCGGCAACGCGGCAACATAGACTGCGGTGGTACCGAATATGTCCTAATTCGATACGGAAATTTCTTTCAGTTTGTCCTTCCTTTATCGAACGGGCACGGGTCGGTGTGCATCGAACCGGACGCTGATCCTATCTTACTTGGGGCGCAAAT
>CAZONI010000189.1:0-4452 GCA_964581175.1 uncultured Desulfobacteraceae bacterium | reverse complement strand
TTTTTCGCACTCTACATGCTGAGGGACCTGAAGCTTCCCTACCTGGAGTTCACCATGGTCACTGCAGTGATGGTGATGATCCAGTTCCTTACCTTCAAGTCCTGGGGGCGTCTGAGCGACCGCTTCGGCAACAAGAAGATCCTCAACCTCTGCGGCTGGGGCGTCTGCATCGTCCCGGTGCTCTGGCTATTCTCGCCGAAGCTCCTCTACCTCATGGCCATTCAGGCATTCTCGGGCTTTACCTGGGCGGGGTTCAGCCTGGCCTCCACCAACTTCATCTTCGATGCAGTCACCCCGCCCAAGCGGGCCCGCTGCGTGGCGTATCAGGGACTCGTCAACGGGTTCTGCATCTTTCTGGGATCCTCGGCAGGCGGCTACCTGGCAGGGCATCTTCCCCGGGAGTTGGCGATCGGCGCGTGGACCTGGAAACCGTCCTCCGTGCTGCTTTTCATATTCCTCATCTCCGGAATCATGCGGCTGATCGCCGCCGCCGTGTTCCTGCCCCGCTTCAAAGAGGTGCGCCCGGTCGAGCCCATCCGTCACCGGGAGCTGATCTTCCGGATCAGCCAGATCCGGCCGATCGCAGGCGCCACCTTCAGCCTTTTCACAGGACACTTCAAGGACAAAAAAAGCAGATCTGATTCCGGAGACAGGTCGGACGCGAAAGACGTTGCAAGGGCGGGGAGGGTGCCTGACAGCGACTGTCCGTAGAAAGGCGAACGGCAGGTGTTCGCGCGCCGCTGCCGGAGGGATGGAAGGAGGATATGACGAACAGGTGGCCTGATTGCACCTTGCTTCCTCTCCTCGGGAGGGGTATCCTCTATTGGAAAAGTGATGATACGGTGTTCTTCAGATTCGGGAATCGTGAAAGGAGAAAGACCGATGGCAAAGAAGAAGATTCTGCTGATTGTCGGTGATTTTGTCGAAGATTGTGAAACCATGTTTGCATTTCAGGTCCTGAGCATGGTAGGCCATGAAGTAGATGCGGTCTGCCCGGGAAGAAAGGCGGGGCAGGCGATTAAGACCGCTGTTCACGATTCCGAAGGTGGTCAGACGTACAGCGAGAAACCGGGACACAATTTCCTGCTCAATGCCGACTTTGACGGGGTGAATCCTGGAGACTACGACGGCCTGGTTATCCCCGGCGGCAGGGCTCCGGAATACCTGCGGCTCAATGACCGTGTTTTGGAAATTGTCCGTCATTTTGCTGAAAACAACAAGCCGATTGCCGCCATCTGCCATGGGGCACAGCTCCTTTCCGCAGTCGGGGCATTGAAGGGCAGGAAATGCTCCTTTTACCCTGCGGTCAGGCCTGAAGTAGAGCTGGCTGGAGGGACCTGGATTCCAAATAATGAGACCTTTTCAAATGCCCATACCGAGGGCAACCTTGTGTCTGCGCCTGCCTGGTCTGCGAACTCGGAATGGATGAAGCAGTTCCTCCAGGTACTGGGCTCAAAAATCGAACCTTAATCCTGATTAAACCTTCCATCTCTGATGAAGGACCCGGATAGGCCCTCCCGATCCGGGAATTGGAACGGCCTGCTATTGAGAGGTAATCGTGAAAATTCGACCATATCAATCCAGTGACCGAAAAGATGTGATCCAACTCTGGAGGGACTGCGGGTTGGTAGTTCCGCACAACAATCCGTTTCGAGACATCGAAAGAAAACTGCGGGTGAACCCGGAATGGTTCCTGGTGGGTGAGCTTGAAGGAAAGGTGATTGCTTCCTGCATGATCGGATACGACGGCCATCGGGGTTGGATAAACTATCTGGCAGTTTCTCCCCTGCTTCAGAAGAAAGGGTACGGCAGAGAAATAATGAAGAGAGCAGAGAAGATTCTGATCGATGCCGGATGCCCGAAGGTCAACCTGCAAATCAGAACAACAAATCAGAAGGCAATCGAATTTTACAAGAGCATCGGGTTCAAGATCGACGACGTCATGAGCATGGGAAAGCGCCTCGAACCTGATGAGATGTACAGAATCGAATAGGGTGTAAAAGTCAAGATCTTCAGGCTCCTTTTACACCCTATCCTGTCATCACTTTACGAGCACCATGGGTTCTCCGCAGCAGACCAGTTCTCCTCCCCCTGCCTCTTTCACTTCAACAACATTGCCGCAGATCTCACATTTGAATATTTGCCCGACTTTCTCTACGTCAACCATGATTTTCTCCTTTCTTGTTTTGGCGTCCATCTTGCCTTGCTTCCTTGCAAGGAAGCAGTCAAAGATCCTGGACCTTACTCATCAATTTATCGAACTGCTCAACATCCACTACCGGTGAGGTTGTAAAAGAGATATCGGTCAGTTTGTTGAGTTCAACCGAGACTAACATCGCTTCTTCCGAACTGGGCAAATCCAGGGTGAAAACAAGATCATGTTGTCCCATCACGGCATACATGGAGATCACCTTTCCACCATGTTTTTCGATGATTTTCACGGCCTGTTTGGTTCGTTGGGAGCTGACCCCCGTGAGCGCCTTTGGAGAGTACTTCCCGAACATCAGAAATATCGGCATAGCGACACCTCCCTTCCTCAATCAGCTTTTTGCAATCATCCTTCTCCGGTCTGCCCGCACGTAATTGCTCATTCGGCTTTCAAGCCGGTTTCAATGGTAATTTCAGACGTGAGGGTTCGATGAACCGGACATCTGTTCGCAATTTGAACAAGCCTTTCGCGTTGCTCTTTGCTCAAGGGACCGATCGGTTCGATCTCTCGCGTGATGTGGTCAAGCTTTCCTTCCTTGGTTTCGCAGCTCCGGCAATCCTCTGCGTGGATTTTTTCATGTTTCAATCTCACCACTACCTGTTCCAGGGGCCATTGCTTGCGATCCGCATACATCCGAATCGTCATGGCGGTGCAGGACCCGAGAGATGCGACCAGAAAATCATATGGGGACGGCCCTGTATCAGCTCCGCCGGCAGGTATGGGCTCATCGGCGATCAACCGGTGCCCGTTTGCGATTATTTCCGTCTGGAAGCCGGTTTTGCCGCTGCGTACCAGGACGCGGTTGTCTTTGAGATCTCTCTGCTGAGGCGGTTCTTCCATCAGGTCGAGATACTTCGAGGCCCAGGCGGCCAGAACAGATCCCGCGTACCGGGAATCTCTGTTGTCGGAGAGAAGGTGGTCGGCCCCGTCCAGGGAAACAAAACTCTTGGGCTGGCCGGCGGATTCAAAGATATCGATCGCGTTCTGGATGCCGACAACCTGGTCTGCAGGAGAGTGGAGCACGATAAGCGGCCTGTCCAGATTCCGGATAGTGTCCTTCATTTTCACGTGCTCAAGGTCATCGAGAAACTCTTTCCTGATCCGGAAAGAGCGCCCGGCAATGGTAAGCTCAGCTTCGCCCTCGGCCTCTATTTGCTGTTTGGTGCTTCCAAGGATTCTTGAGATATCGGAAGGGTCGGAAGGACTGGCTATGGTGGCCAATGCTTTGCAGGACGGGATGTGCGACGCGGCCTGAAGGATGGCGGCGCCGCCCAGGGAGTGACCGATAAGGAGTTTCGGGGCCTCGTAGTTTCTCTTCAGGTAATCGGCCGCAGCGACTAAATCCATCACATTCGTGGAAAACGTTGTTTCTGAAAATTCCCCTTCGCTGTCTCCAAGGCCCGTAAAATCGAAACGCAGTACCGCAATCCCTTTCATGGAGAGGGCGCGACTGATATGTACCACGGCTTTCAGGCCCTTGGAGCACGAAAAGCAGTGGGCGAAGACTGCATAGGCCTTGGGTTTTTCGTCCGCCGGAAGCTCCAGACGCGCTGCCAGTTGCTTCCCCTCCTGATTCCCAAATGTCAGCCTCTGGAAGCCCATTGATCACCTCATGTCTTTTTGTTCATTGGAAAATCTGGTCCTGGGGGTCATATCAGAGATCAAAGGTTATGCCGTGCTATTCCGGCGAAGAATCCAGGAGTCAGAATTCAGAATCAAGGATAAAGGTCTCGCCTGTTGCTCGACCAAGAGTAAAAATCTGTTGGAGCGAAGCGACTTCAAGATTCTTCTGGCTCCTGTCTCCTGACTTCCCTGTACCGTTACCTCGTAGTGGATATAGCCCGTTCCGGGGCAGCCCAAAGCAGAACCCTCTGAACCCCGGATCTTTACTATCACTTGCCTTGTCTGGATGTTCCATGGGGTTTAGGCAGTATATTGGTGCGAAATTCTATTTAGTTTCCATCCATAGATGGCTGCTGCTGTTCCTGCTTCGGATGGGAACTCCGCTCCACGGGCGGGTCCCCCTGTTTCGGAATCTCGTGGGATGAGAAAACATGGGGAGATATTGGAATTAAGAAAGAGAAGCGAGGAGGTGGAGGTTATTCTTCCTCCGAATAGCTGATCGCTTGATTCGGACAAGCAGGGATGCAGATTCCATCCAGATCGCATTTCTCCTCGTCCAGAACCGCCTTGCCCTCGACCAGGGAGAATGCTTTTCTGGGGCAAATCACCACGCACTCTCC
>CAZONI010000188.1:0-4489 GCA_964581175.1 uncultured Desulfobacteraceae bacterium | reverse complement strand
GCGATCTTGACATAGACGGGTTCATCTGCCCGGGTCATGTCACGACCATCATCGGAACTTCGAGTTACCAGTCGGTAGTGGATCAGTACGGGGTGCCCTGCGTCGTGGTCGGCTTTGAACCTCTGGATATCCTGCAGGGAATCCTGATGCTCGTCCGGCAGATCGAGGCGGGCGAAGCACGGGTAGAGATCCAGTACGTGCGCGGTGCCTCTCCCGAGGGAAATCCGACCGCACTCAGGATCATGAATGAGGTCTTTGAACCATGTGATACCCCCTGGAGGGGGCTCGGCACCATTCCCTTGAGCGGCCTGGCGTTTCGGGAGGAATACGCTGCCTATGACGCCGGCAGACGGTTTGATCTGAACGTTCCTCCCGCGAAAGAGCCTCCCGGTTGTCTGTGCGCCCAGGTGCTTCGAGGAGTCGCCAAGCCGGTGCAGTGCAAACTCTTCCGTGCGGCCTGTACACCCCGCACTCCGGTGGGTCCGTGCATGGTCTCCAGCGAGGGCACCTGCGCCGCCTATTTCAAATACCATTCTGAGTAGCCTCTTATGAGCACAGTTGCACTCAGGAAACGACAAGATATTTTCAATGATACCCCCTAATGTCAAAATCCAAAATCCAAATGCCAAATCAATGTCAAATATCAAATGACCAAAAAAACTGACTGGCAGCATCAAAAGAAGTCATGCGGTTCGAGCAATATATTTTATCATTTGGCATTGGACATTTATTTGACATTTGAGCTTTGACATTTGTCATTCCGGACTGTCCGCTTCCGCGGAAAACTCCGGCAGAGGCCGTTGTACCATGTTTGAATCTCTGAAACTCCATAACCTTTCCCGCAGGCAAAAAGCGATCCTGCGGCCTGCATCCCCCACCAGACCGGCCCTCAGGATTGTTGAAGAGGACGGTGTGCGTGCCGTGGTCAAGGATTTCAGTTCCAACCGTTTCCTCTTCAGGAATCTGGCAGGCCGCTTTCTCGTGTGGCGTGAGAGCAGGATTTACCGGCAGGTGGCGGGTCTCGAAGGCGTTCCGAGGCTCTATCGGACCATCGAGGGACTTGCTATTGTGATCGAGGAAATTCCCGGCACCAATCTGAGTGACCTGGACAAAGAGAGCTACGTGTCAGGGGCATTCTTCGAGGCATGCGAGGAACTGGTCTCCCGGGTTCACGCACGGGGGGTGGCCCATTGCGACCTGAAAAGGGAGCCCAATATTCTGGTGGGTGCTGATGGACGGCCGTATATCGTTGACTGGGCAGCGGCAATCCTGAAGAGGGAGTGCAGATTCTTTCCGCTGAACAGGATTTATCAGCGCTTTCTCCGGGACGACGAACTGGCCATTATCAAGCTCAAACTCAAACACTGTCCCGGCGCGGTGTCGAGGCAGGAAAGGAAGCTGCTTGAATACCGGACCGGGCCCGAGAGAGCCATACGAGCCGTCAGAGACCGGCTGCGCAAGCTCTTAAAACACATCGCCTGACCTGCCCCAAACTGCTTCTTTCCGCTCTTTAATCTGAACAAGCCGGGAATGACAAATATGTGACTACGATTTTTCTTTGCAAACGTCATCGTTCGGCAGTGTGCTCAAGGAAACGAGAATTTTCTGGGCAATGCCCCTGCCCATGGCAAGCCGGCTGCAGTCATGCCCCAGGATGAGCCGCCCGTGGCCGTCGTTACTGATAATTTCCAGCCTGTCGCCTATCCGGAGTCCCATGGACGCCAGGCGCGATCTTCCGCCGGCACCGGTCGAAATCTCTTTTACCTCCACCCATTCTCCGGGCTTCGCCATCGACAGTGGTACCAACGGGGCACGCTGCGCAAGACACTCATCGCACAGACCGTATATCTCCATGCGGTGCTGAAGCATGTGAAATCCATGGGATGTGGCGATCCGTACCTGGAGGCGTTCCAGTTCGTCATTTGAGAATTCAACAATTTTTCCACACTTGGTACAGATCAGGTGATCGTGGTGGCGACCCAGATGCCGGTGCTCGTACCGGATGGGCTGGTCCTCAAATCTTTTCCGCTGGACGAATCCGAGTTCCACCATACGGCTCATGCATTGCCGGACAAACGATGGCTCGTAGTCGTATCCATTTTCCTTGAGCAGCCGAAACAGTTCTTCAAGGGTGACGTGATTTTCTGTGTCAAGAAACGTATCCACGATATTCAACCGATCCTGCACACGATCTACCTGGTCGGTTTCAAGAAGGGCACGCAGATTTGCCTTCTCAAGAACATTCTGGTCTTTCATTATCTTTCCTCGTAAAATTCCTCTTTCTCGCCCTCACCGCGACCCTTCCCGGAAATAGCCAAGGAATCCACGTACTGCATTCGCGATGAAGGTTCTTTCTCTCGCCCTGGTTGCCGGATCCATTTTTTCGAATGCCGACAGATTCGCATCCTTTGCCAGGAGGGCATCCACACAGCGTTCTTCGATTTCCTGCTTGTCACGAAAGAGTTCCTGCCTGATCCACTCTTCCCATGCAAGCACCTGGTTCCGAAAACGCTTCAGCATGCGGTGGGAACTCGGGGCCCTGCCAAAGTGCGCGTAGCAGATGGGTTGGTCATTCAGTGAGAGCAGGCGATCTACACTTTCCAAGAACACGGGCAAGAAAAACCGTGGAGGTGTGGCAGGGCGAAGATATTCCTTGCCGTTGACCATGAAGAAATTGCCGGCCGCTTCCCCCGCGAATAATCGACCGTCATAGGCAAAACTCAAGTGGTGGGCAGCGTGACCGGGAGTTTCGATCACCGTTATTCCCTTTGCCGGGCAGGACGTATGGGCAATAAGCCGTTCGGCCGGCACCGCTTTCGGTTCTCCATAGAGCTCAGCGACTTTCCCCAGTACATCCAGACTGCCGGCCCAGAGCCTCGCAGGGTCCGCCAGGTTCGATATGCCCTTCTCGTGGCACACCACCTGTGCCATGGGATAGCGTGCCAGCACATCCGCAAGCGCACCCGCGTGATCAATATGGATGTGTGTCAATAAGATATAGTCTATTTCCTCAACGTCAAGCTCCGCGAGGCTCTCCAGCAAACGATCCGCCGTGTTGGCAGGACCGACGTCCACCAGGAGGGTCAGCTTGTTTCGGCAAAGCCACGAGCCGATAAATTGGTCGAATCCCGGCCGATCCTGCCTGATTTCAATCAGCTTCTCTTCCATTCCTTTTCAATCTCCTCAGTAAAATGCAAAGGTTCCCGGGAGCTGGGAAACCGCATATTTCCCCCGCTTCGGAACCGTCCCACCCACCGCTTTTCAACAAAAACCAGTCTTTGGTGCGGTTTCAGCGGGCGAATAGTAACATCTTTTTCATTTTTTTCTCAATATTTTTCCCCTTTTTCCGATAATCTTTATGGATCTTGCACACCGGAACAGCCCGCTCCGTCAAGGAAGTGTGGCGAGCTGTGTCGATGAAAGTGCAAACCGGAATGACGTGAGAAGGGATCATCAATCATGGCAGGATCAGGTATGAATAGAGTGCTGGTTGTCGACGATGAAGAAATGATTCGGTCCACGGCTATGGCTTTTCTCGAAAAGATCGGGTTACCAAGCGATGCAGCTCAAGATGGAGAGGAAGCCATGAATATGCTCCGAGACGGACAGTACGATCTGATCCTCTCAGATGTCTCCATGCCGGGAATGGACGGCATTCAGCTGATGAGAGAGGTCAAGAAATCATATCCGGACCTGGCATTTATCATCATGACAGGGTATACGGGCGATTACACCTATGCTGACATCATCTCCTCGGGGGCATCCGACTACATCAGCAAGCCCTTCGACATGAAGGAGCTCAAGGCCAAGATTGAAAGGATCGGCCGAGAGAAAGGGATACTGGCGGAACTCCAGGAAACCAATGACCAGCTGGAAACCGCCATAGAGCGGGCAAACCAGATGGCGGTCCAGGCCGAACTGGCATCTCTGGCCAAGAGCGAATTCCTGGCCAACATGAGTCATGAGATCCGTACCCCGCTGAACGGGGTCATCGGATTCACGGATATGCTCCTCGAGACGCAGTTGAGCGAAGAGCAGACCGACTATGCCAGCACGATCAAGAGGAGCGGGGAATCCCTCCTGTCGCTCATTAACGACATCCTGGATTTTTCCAAGATCGAAGCAGGTCAGATGGACCTGGAGGAGATAGACTTTGATCCGGAGATCCTGTGCCATGATGTCTGCGATCTTATCCGTCCCAAGGTCCACGACAAACCCATAGAGATACTCTGCAGAATCGGCAATGAGGTTCCCGCGCAGATAAAGGGAGACCCGCATCGTTTCCGGCAGGTCCTCGTGAATCTTATGGGGAACGCCAGCAAGTTCACCGAATCAGGTGAAATAGAGGTAGCACTCGATGCGACGGAAGAAAAAGGAGAGGATCTTGCGTTTCATGTTTCTGTGCGGGACACGGGCATCGGGATTCCCAAGGCAAAATTGGCAACCATCTTTGAACCCTTTCAACAGGCTGACGGCTCCACCACGAGAA
>CAZONI010000187.1:0-4568 GCA_964581175.1 uncultured Desulfobacteraceae bacterium | reverse complement strand
CGCCCGAGCATTCCCATGGATGCCAGGAGGCTGTTTCCCTCTTCCAGGTGAAGGAGTTCTTTCCCGCTTTCGCCCTCTCCGGTTCTTTTCAGAACGGCCTCTTCTTCACGCGTGGAAGAAATTTCTCCCCAGTATTCCTTGCATGGATTCATGAGGAAGAGGTCCACTTCCGTGTTTTTTGCAAGGGCTGATAATATCTCCATATGAAACGGGGGCAGGGTCGATATGCCGAAGACCGATACACGGTGAGGAAGCATGCCGGGGGCCGGGATGCTGCCTCCATCGAGGGTTGCTATCAATCGGCGGTGAAGGGCCCCCCGATGAATATCCTCGTTGTCTTCAACAAGCTTCCTCCAGAGTACGGCCTGCCAGTGTCCCCCTTTTCCCTTTTCCCACGAATAGACCATGTCGGGGCGGAAGATCAGGTACTGGTCAAACAGATCGGCGATGGTTGCGGCGAGCTGGTACTGCTTGAAGTCCCTTTTTTCCTTCTCCAGATAGGCGCGAACGTCAGCAAATCCGGGTTGGTCTATGGAGGCCGGGAGCAGATCAAATATCCGCCAGGTCATCACTGCGGGTTCGAAAGAGGATTTCTCGGGAAGCTGTCCCAGGACTCTGTAGGAGATGTCGCGGATGAAGCTGTTGGGGAAGGGAAATTGCACATTGGCGCAGACACCGTGATGGAGAGCGAGCTGCATCCTGAGCCAGCGTTCCATGCCCACGCTCTGGACAACGATGACCTCCTGTTCCAAAGGGGAAGGCAGAGGCGTGCGGAGGACCTGCGACAGGAGATCCGCCAGGGTTTCCATGCGGTTGCTGGTATAGAGCCGAAGACCTCTTTCCATCCTCCCCTTCGTCCGTCATTCCGGGCTTGACCCGGAATCCAGTGTTTCTCAGGGTATTCGGTGTTTCACCCGAATGATACCCCTGGGATTTAAGCAAAGAAGCATTTGACGCACTGCGCTGGCCGCTCAAAACGGTCGCTCAAATATAGTACAATCATTGGGGGAAATCAAACCCGGAAGCCACGGCCGGAACGAGCCTGATGAATCCATTAACCCCGCAGCGACGTTTACCACTCCGTCATTCCGGCGAAAGCCGGAATGACGGAAACTGCAGGATCGTTAGGCGTTGCCATTGTTTTTCTTCTAATAGTGCCGGACTAATAGCCGTATACTTATATTGACGCCCTTCCTTTTTCAACCTATCATAAGTTTATGAAAAAACGATCCCGTCCCGATACCCCTATAGTATCCTTGCAACGGCGTTTACCACCCCATCATGCCGTCCCGGCTCGGGGTCCGGGATGACGTGCAAGCCGGAATCCACCAAGGAAACAACGGGGTCGTTGAGCGTTGTCTGCATTTTTCCTTTTTGAGCCTGCGGGCTGCATGAGGATCGGGGCAGGGGCGCTCTTCATCGTCCTGGGTGGTCGGATGCTCATTTTTCCCGGGAAATAGAGGCGGTCGTTTATGATGGGAAGCACTGCGACAATCTTATGGGGTGTGTTGTTTGGCTCGATTGGTCTGGGGTTTTTTGTTTATGGAAAAAAGCAGCGAAAAGTGGTCCCCCTATTTTGCGGGGTAGCGCTTTTTGTATTTCCCTATTTCATCTCAAACGTATACCTTCTTGTACTCATCGGGGTTGGTTTCGTGGTTTTACCCTATTTCATACGGGTATGAACTAATCGGATTCCTTGGAGGCGCAAAATGGCGGATGGGGATAAGACGAGGGAACAACTCATAAACGAACTTGCAGAACTGCGCCACCGGATAGTTGAATTGGAGGCATTAGGAATCGAGCGCAAGCGGTCGGAAGAGGAGATCAAGAAACGGCAGGAATACCTGGAAGCTGTGCTGCATGAGGCTCCCGATGCAATTGTGACCCTTGATGCTTCCCACCACATCCTTGAGTGGAATCCGGGAGCCGAGCAGATTTTCGGATACACCCGGAGCGAGGCGGTTGGAAAGAACCTCGATGATCTGGTCAGCCGCGCTGATGTGGTGGATGAGGCAAAAGCCATTACTGAAAAAGTGATGTCAGGACAGTATCTATTTCCCTTAGAAACCATTCGCTACCGAAAAGACGGCACACCCGTGTATGTCATTGTGGCAAGTTCTCCCATCCAGATCGAAGGCGAGTTGCATGGAGCTGTCGGTGTTTACACCGACATCACGGATCGCAAACGGGCGAACGAAGCCCTGCGGGAAAGTGAAGAGAAGTTCAGGCTTACCGTTGAAAGCGCCCCGGATCTGGTCACCATATCAACGGTAGAAGATGGCTGCTACGTTTACGTGAACGATGGTTTTTGCCGCATCACGGGATATTCAAGAGAAGAGGCCATAGGCAAAACGCCCTTTGACCTGGGCCTCTACGTCGATCCGGTTGATAGGAAAAAATTCATCGATATTCTCAAAGAGAAAGGCAGTGTCGATGCATATGAATTACGGTTTCGGGTGAAAAGCGGACAAGTCCTTGATCTGCTGCTGTCTGGCAGGATTTTCCAGTACGGCAAAGAAGATTGCCTGGTGGCGGTCACGAAAGATATCACGCAATTCAAAGAGGCCCAAAGAAGGATTCTCGAGTCGGAGAAACGGTACAGGGATCTGTTCAACTCGGTATCCGACCTGATCTATACCCAGGACCTCGAAGGCCGCTTTCTCTCTGCCAACCGGGCCATGACGGAGATATTCGACCGTGATCCTGCGGAGCTTGTCGGCCGCAGCACGACCGATTTCATGAAGCCCGAATTAAGGCCGCTCTTCTATACTGAGTACATAGAAACGATTAAGAAACAAGGGCACTATGAGGGCGTCACGAGCTATCTTGCGAGAGACGGCCGCAAGGTCTATATCGAGTATCGCAGCAGGCTGGTAACGCCGGGAGAAGGCGAACCGTATATCACCGGCATCGGGCGTGATGTGACCGAACGGATTCTGGCCGAAAAAGAAATCAAGAAACTGAACAGGGAGATGCTCCAGGCCCAGAAGATGGAGGCCGTCGGGACCCTTGCAGGCGGCATTGCCCACGATTTCAACAACCTGCTTCAGGGGATACTTGGTTTTACGCAGATGCTTCTCATGGAAAGGGACGGAAACGACCCTGACACCGCAAAGCTTGACCAGATAGAAAAGGCCGCCTACAGGGCAAGCGAGCTTACCCAGCAGCTCCTCGCATTCAGCCGCAAGGTGGAAAGCAATCTAAGACCCGTAGACCTCAACCAGGAAGTTGGCCAGGTCCGGGGCCTCCTCGAAAGAACCATCCCTAAAATGATTGCAATAGAACTCCACCTGGAAGAGCATTTGAACGTTATCCGTGCCGATCCCGCACAGTTGGAACAGGTCATCATGAACCTTGGCGTCAATGCAAGAGACGCCATGCCGGATAGTGGAAAACTGGTTTTCGAGACGGAGAATGTAACCCTGGATCAGGAATACTGCAAGGCACACCTGGGGGCAAGGCCGGGCAGGTACGTTCTCCTCAGTATCTCGGACACAGGCCAGGGCATGGACAGGGAGACTCTGGAGCATATATTCGAACCCTTTTTCACCACCAAGGGCGTAGGAAGCGGGACCGGTCTGGGCCTGGCCATGGTCTACGGCATCATTAAGGGCCACGGTGGTTACATCATGTGTTACAGTGAACCTGGAGAAGGGACCACCTTTAAAATATACTTGCCGGTCATGGAAGGAGATCCGGCACGGAATGAAACCGAGACGAACCGTAATGCAGCAGTGCCTGAAGGAGGCAGCGAGACCATCTTACTGGTCGATGATGAGGAAATCCTGCGGGATATCGGGAAAGACATCCTGGAGAAATTCGGTTATACCGTTCTTCTTGCGGCTGACGGTGAGAGCGCCCTTGAACTATACCGCGAGAACCCGGAGGATATTTCCCTGGTCATCCTGGATATTGTGATGCCGGGCATGGGAGGGAAGGAGTGTCTTGAAGAAATCCTGAAGGTGAATCCTCAGGCAAAGGTGGTGATGGCCAGCGGGTATTCCATAAACGGGCGAGTAAAGGAAGTTCTTGACGGTGGAGCAAGGGCCTTTATCAAGAAGCCGTACGAGCTTAAGCGGGTGCTTGGGGAAGTGAGAAAGGTGCTGGATGGGTAGAGCCAAGAGATCGTTAAGGAGATCAGATATGGGAAATGGCATCAAATCGATAAAGGCAGCCGTTGTGCAGGCTGCGCCTGTTCTTTTCGACAAAGCCCTGACGACGGAGAAGGCCTGTCACCTGATCCGGGAGGCGGGGAGCAAGGGCGGCAGGGTGGTCCTCCTTCCCGAGGCATTTATCCCGGCGTATCCCAGGGGATTGAGCTTCGGCATGGTGGTAGGCAGCCGGAGCGGAGCGGGCCGCTCCGTCTGGAAACGCTACTGGGAAAACGCCGTCGAAGTTCCTGGGCCCGATGTGGAGACTCTCGGCAAGGCAGCGAAAGAAGCGGATGTCTACCTGGCCATCGGCGTCATAGAGCGGGACGATGAGTACAGCCGGGGAACTCTCTACTGTTCATTGCTCTACTTCGACCCTGAAGGCCGTCTGATGGGCAAGCACAGGAAGCTGAAGCC
>CAZONI010000186.1:0-4586 GCA_964581175.1 uncultured Desulfobacteraceae bacterium | reverse complement strand
TTGAGCCTGCTGTATTTCTCCAGGAGTTGCTTTCCTTCTTTTGTCAGTCGGGTTCCCCTTTTCCTGTCCGTGTCCACGAGCTTCATATTCAGGGATTTTTCGGTCGCTTTGATCTTGCTCCAGACCCCCTTATAGGACATCCGCATCACCTTGGCTGTCTGATTGATGGATCCGGTCTCCTGGATGTGCTCGAAAATCGCTTTCCTTCCCTCTCCGATGATGATGTGATCATCCTCATCCACAATCCATTGTCTTGATTTAATCCTGAGGGGTGACATTTGCTCTCCTGCCCTTTTCTCTTCGTAAATCTCTACTCCACCTTTTTCCAGAGTTCCCCGCTTCGTGAAGGATCATATCCTCCCAGTGCCGCGACTCTTTCCCGGAAACGGCTGGTTTGGATCGTTTCCAGGACTTTCATCACTCCTGCCAATTGAAGCATTTCAACAGGAATGATCAGATCGTATTGCTCCCTTTCGACGGGGATAAAGTCAAGGTCCAGGGCCCTGGCGGCAGCGAAAATTCCCATCGCGCAATCGGCCGCACCGCTCAGCACGTCCACAGCCACGGCCATGTGCGTAAATTCCTCGTGGTCATATCCCCGGATAGAAGAACTTTCAAGACCCAATTGCGCCAGCTTGTAATCAAGGAGGACGCGCGTCCCTGACCCGGCCTGTCTGTTCACAAACAAGACATCACCCCTGGAAAGGTCCTTCAACCCCTGAATACCTTTCGGATTTCCCTTCCTGACGATCAGGCCCTGGTCCCTCCGCACGAGGTGAAAAATGTTCACCTGCATCCCTTTCAGGTATTTCTTCACGTAGGAAAGATTATACTCACCCGTTTGGGTATCCAGCAGATGGGATCCGGCAAGATGGCAGATCCCTTTCCTGAGCGCTATCAATCCACCCAGACTGCCCACGTTTCCGGAAGAAACACGTATGGCACCGCCTGCCTTCCTGATCTCGTCGGCCAGCAGATCGATGGTCATATCATGGCTTCCGATGATCAGGACCGTATTCAGAATTTCTTCCCGGGAAACCAGGAGTTCCGCTTCCAACTCTTCATCTTGCGATACACCTTCAGAAAGGGACGGTATCCGGATGATTCCCTCTGCTCTGGTGAGCGTGGTTACTGAACCTGCGGCCCTGGGCAAGGGTGTGGCCACATAGGTCGAGCCCACTTTCCCGATATTGACCCGCAGGAATTCCTCGAGTCCCAGCTTGGATGGAATATCCCTGGACGGCCTCACGGTGACCGTTTCCTCAACAGGTTTTCCCTGTCCCAGGAGACTGAAAAGCAGAGGCTTGATGAATTGATTGAAGGAGAGGGCAGATGATACGGGATAGCCCGGGTTGCCGATCACAGGCTTTCCCTCCACACTGGCAAGAATGGTGGGTTTTCCGGGCATCATAGCCACACCGTGAACCAGCACCTCACCCATGCCGTCAATCACATGGACAGTGAAATCTCTACTTCCCGCGGATGATCCCGCGTTAATCATGATCACATCAGCATCCGAAGTGATTGCCTTTTCCAGGGCATGCCTGATCTCCCTTTCATCATCGGGAACAATGGGATATCGAATAGGAATTCCTCCGTTCTCCTCCACCAATCCCGCCAGGATAAATGAATTGGAATCTATGATCTGTCCATGTTTCAGGGACGACACCTTCTCATCATCGTGATGGGAAACAAGCTCGGAACCGGTTGGAATAATGGCCACTTTCGGCCGGCTCCAAACACGCAGCGTGTACACACCCGCACTGATCAGGGCCCCAAGATCATAAGCGCGGATACGATGGTTCCGCGGAAAGAGCAGTTGCGTTGCGACGATGTCTTCCCCTACCTTGCGCACGTTCTGCCAGGGATATGCGGGAGACCGAATTTCAATGTGCTCGTCGTCCAGCATATGCAATTTCTCTACCATAATTACCGCGTCAGAGGATACGGGAAGGGGCTGCCCTGTATTGATCCAGACGGCCTGTGCCCCTGCCTGGAGGACCTTGGGCCTCCTCTCTGTTGTCCCATACGTTTCTTCAGCCCTCACTGCTATGCCGTCCATGGCCGCCGAATGAAATCCAGGCGTCGAACGTCCGGCGAATACGGGTTCCGAGGTTATACGTCCGAGCGCCGCTTCCGCAGCAACTGATTCCGGCTCCGTATGCAATTCAGGGCCAAACCGGGAAAAAAAAACCTCTCGGGCCTCTTCGATAGTCTTCATGGCCAGGTAGACCTGCCTCTTCACACCGCACCTCCATTAAACAGTAGAACTTCTACCAGGTCGCCCTTGTAGAGCCCTTCCGTATTCACGTCCACTTTGACCAGTCCGTGCCCTTCGACAAGGGGAGAGATTAGCCCCGATTTTCCGAACACGGGATCGGCCATCCACTCCTCTCCCTCCTTGCGGAGCCTGACGCGAATATAATCCTCCCGTCCGCTTTTGGATTCAATATTCCTGGATAACCGCACCGACACTCGTCCTTTCCGGGGCTTCCCGCCTTCTCTCAGACCGGAAAGCCTGGCCAAAAGCGGTGCCATGAAAACTTCGGCAACAATCAGCGCGGAGGACACGTGTCCAGGGAGCCCCACTAGGGGTTTCTCGCCGGAACGGGCTATGATAGTTGGTTTTCCGGGGCTAATGGAGATCCCATGAACCAAGAGTTCAAAATTTTTAAAGGTTTCGAAGACCGCCAGCGTGAGGTCACGGGTCCCAACGGAACTCCCCCCTGACAACCAGACCGCATCAGCCGATTCGAGCCCATTCTCAACCAGGCCTTTCAAACGTTCAAAATTATCCGGACAAATCCCCAGGAATTCGGGAATGGCCCCGTTCGCAGAGCAAAAGGCCTCCAGTGTATACCGGTTGATGTCCCGTACCTGACCATCCGCCGGATCATCTCCTACTGGAACGATCTCATCACCGGTGGAAATGATGGCAACCCGGGGTTTCCTGAATACCTCCACCTCTTCAAGACCCAGACCCGCGAGGACACCTATATCCTGGGGCCTCAGCCAGCATCCCTTCCGCAGGACCGTGGCTCCTTTCTTAATGTCGTCTCCCGGCTGGATCACGTTTTCAAGAGGCGATATGGCACGGCTCACTTCTATGGTCTGTGTATCCAGGATATGACAATATTCCATCATCACCACGCCATCGGCCCCATGAGGAAGCATGCCGCCGGTGGGAATTCGCATTGCCTGTCCTTGCCTTACACTATCAGGAGAGTCTTCTCCCATCTTAACCTCACCCACTACTTCAAACAGGGCAGGCAGGCCTTCGCTCGCACCGAATGTATCCTTTGCCCTCACCGCGTAGCCATCCATGGTGGACCGGCAAAACCCGGGGAGGTCTTCAGGAGACACGATATCCCTGCTCAGCACCCTGCCGAAGGCCTGCTCAAGCTGGAGTTCCTCCTCACCGCAGGGCCCAAAATGATGCAGCAGCGCGAGCACTTCTTCAGGTTTCTTGACCTTGAAAAACGATTCCATTCAGAAAAACCCCGGCAACCAGTGAATCTCCTCCCCCAGAGCGGGAGGCATCATGAGGCCCCCACTGAGGGGGCTCAGGGAGGAAGCCATTTCTTCCGTTCCGAGGCTCCGGTCACTCCAGAAAAGGCTTCCTCCCTGAGCAGCACGCGCTTCCAGAGCCCGGACATCGGTTACGACAACACATTCAGCAACCGGCAAAAAGCCGGGTCCCCTTCTCATTCCGACTCCTGCATACCGAACAGCCTCGATCGCCGATTGCAAATCAATGAAAAATATGTCACACATGATATAAGGGCGCAACCCAAAAGTGCCGGACCTATCCTTGACCATGGGCCTAAGGGTGTGTCTATCAGGTGAACGAAGGGCGGTTCCGTGTCATGGGAAAAGACTCATCAGGACTCTATATCAAGCATGTATACTGGATCTCCAAAGAGGAGGAAAGGGAACTGAAAAGAAAGCTCGCGGATCAAGGCAGAAAATTGAAATCTGCAAAAGGCATTGTCTGCACCCCCCTTGATCCTATCAACAGGATCACGAGTGTCGCGCCGGAGGTGTGGGACGCTGCCTGCTCCCGGCAGGGAAGCTGGTATCGTCATTCGGAGAAAAACGGCCTCTACCTGATCATCAGCTCCTTTGCGCTTGAACACTGCGAGGAGAAACGAGAGGCCATTATAACGGCATCAGACTTTGCCCCTCCCCGGCCTGCTACGGATGAAGAAAAAATCATCCTCGCTGAAGATCCCCGTCTCAAGGAAAAAATGCCTGCTGAGTGGAGGCACATAGAGGATATGGAGAAAAGGATATACCTCCGGTGGGCAAGGAGGCTCGGTTCGGAGGTCAAGAATTATGACTATCTCTACCTATCCCATACAGCCAATCATGCCAACTTCATCCATCCCCGCTTCTTCACCCGGGATGGAGAGGGCATTATCCCCTACTCCATCGACCGGAGCGCTCACCTGTGCTCCTGCTGCCTGGAACTCTTTCAGGTCCTGGGGGGCCAATACAAAAAAAAGATGGTGGCGCCTTGCCCCGGCGCCACCATCTTCGCGCGTTTGAAACCCGACCGGTATCTCCTCGTGGAGCGGCCTTAGTCT
>CAZONI010000185.1:0-4764 GCA_964581175.1 uncultured Desulfobacteraceae bacterium | reverse complement strand
GAGGATTGATGTCCATGGTATCAAGGGCATCGATCTGTTCCGAGATGCGCATGATACCGATTTCTGCGGCCATGGCGGAGCCGGCCCGTGCGATGATCATGATGGCCGTGAGCACCGGGCCCAGTTCACGGATGAGCGAGAGGGCCACGGCCGCTCCCAGGAGACCCTCGGAGCCGAACTTTACCAAGGTATGATACCCCTGCAGACCCAGGACCATTCCGGTAAACACCGCCACCAGCAGTATCACCGAGATGGATTTCACCCCGATGAAGAAGGTCTGCTGAGTGACTTTGGCGACTTGAAACGGATACTGAAAGATCAGTATGCCGGACTTGCAGGTGAAATTCGCGAAAACCCCCAGCTCGTGGAGGAACCGGATGAAGGGGCTGCCCAGTTGATTGAGGAACAGGATGGGATAGGCGCTTATTCGGGTCTGCATATGGTGCTGTGTGGTTTCGGTAATCATGCTGTCGTTTGTGCGTCTATGGGTGTACGTGTCTTGATCTTGCCCGGAGGGGTTTCGATCTTGCGTTGCGGCACAATGTGAATATCGGATAGGGGAGCAGCGAACTTTAGTGAAATCCCTGTCTCGGGCAGTCCGGAGGTCGATACTTTTCCGCATTCGTAGGAATGACCGCAACGTCGCCGGCGACAGGGTATCTGACCCGGTCTGGGAATGAATTTTCAGGAACGAATGAGGAGGACTTTACTTCGATCGGGACATCCGATACAATCCTGATCCAATGTCCTGGAGAGGAGGGACCTCTTCTCCATTAAGAATCTATCTGCTTAAGGAGTATTTCGTATGACCGTAACAAGTGAAACCTACCCCGCGCCCGAAGCGGCGGCAGAGGAAACAGAGAAACGCCTGGCCGAGCGTTTCCGTCTTTCCAATCTGGATCATCCGGCAATCAAGGCCCTTTACGATCTTGCGCTGGACCGGGAGACTACGGGGGCTCCCGCACAAAAAGCTGCCCCAAAACAGGCACCGAAGAAAGCTCCGCATAAGACGCCTGTGCGGACGAAGTTGTCCCCCCTCAGCCCCATGGAATTGCTGGTAAAGGAGATCAAACTTCCCGCTCTCCCGCAGGTGATGATCGAGCTCATGCAGGTGATCAATGATCCCAAGAGTTCAGCCCAGGATCTGGCCCAGGTCATCGCCATGGATACCAGCCTTTCATCTAATCTGCTGCGTATCGTGAACAGCACCTATTACACGTTCCCCTTCCCTATAGATACCGTCCAGAGAGCGGTTGCCCTGATGGGGACACGGGAAATATCTCTCATTGCCTTCAGTGCCTCTTTCCTCAAAATGTTCAACCGGACACCGGTCGAATGCATCAACATGGAAGAGTTCTGGAAGCACAGCATTGCCTGCGGCACGATGGCCAGGGGTATAGCCGCACGATGTGAAATGCCGAACCCGGAAAGGCACTTTCTTTCAGGGCTTGTTCATGACCTCGGGCGTCTCGTCCTCGCCACGCACCTGCCTGAATGGACCAGGGATCTGTTTGAGGCCGGCAGGGAAAGGTCCCTGCCGCTTTACCAGATAGAAATGGAATCCTGCGGGTTCGATCACGGTCGATTCGGAGGCATGCTGCTCAAGAAATGGAATTTCCCTTCCACGCTTGTGGCGGCCCTCTACTACCACCACCTGGATCAGGGGAGTGAAAATTACGATGAACCGGCGGCCATTCACGTGGCGGACATTATGGCCAAGGCGCTCGGACTCGGTCTAAGCGGCGACGAGCATGTGCCCCCCATTCAGGACGGCCACTGGGAGCGGCTGAACCTGGCCCCGGAGGACCTGGTGAAGATTGCCGTTGATCTTGGCGAGGAGATAGAAAGAAGCTTCGGGAGCATCATCGGCGTCAGCGCACAGTGATCGGCCCGCCGACCCGGGTTTCTCGCGGATCTTCGTCGATGCCGATGGCTTGGCATCGGGCAAAACCAACATACTGGTTGTTCGGTATTTACATCCCAAACACCGGTCAACCAAACCCACAAGATTATTTGGTCACCATGTTGGCCAGCCACATGGTCAGCGGTGATACAAAGGTGATCAGCAGCAGGTCTATAAGCAGAATTGCCAGAAACGGCAGGACCCGTCTTGAAACCGCGCCGAGGCTGTCTTTGGAGATGGAGCCCGAAACGATGAGACAAATGCCCATCGGCGGTGTCAACATGCCGATGGCCAGGTTGGTCACAACGATGGCGCCCAACTGGATCATGTCGATGCCCAGGCCGGGCACCAGGGCGGCAATCATGGGCACCAGCAGAATCAGGGCCGCAGAGGTTTCAACGAAGGTGCCGGCGATGAGAAGCACAGCGTTGACCAGCAGCAGAAGCAGCACCGGATTTTTTGTCAGCCCCAGCAGGGCACCGGCCAGTTGAGACGGCATATCCTCCATTGCCGCGATCCAGGAAAATATGGACGCCGTGGCGATGATGAACATGACGATGGCCGACGTCACCGCTCCGTCCCGAAACAGGCCGACCAGGTCGGCCGGCTTGATTTTCCGGTAGACACCCATCCCCACGGCCAGAGCGTAGACCACGGCCGCGGCTGCCGATTCGGTCGCCGTGAAGATGCCGCCCAGGATCCCTCCGAGAATGATCACCGGCGCGCCCAGGGCCAAAAAGGCCCGTTTGAAGGTCCGCCATACCTCGGACATGGAAAATTTGTTGCTGGATGCGTATCCCTTCCGCTTGGAAATGACAGAGGACACGACAATGAGGCTGATGCCGATCAACAGGCCCGGCAGCAGTCCAGCCGCAAAGAGCCGTCCAATCGAGGCGCCGGTCAAAAAACCGAAGATGATCATCGGGATCGACGGCGGGATGATGACCCCGATGGATCCGCCGGAGGCCTGAACCGCCGCGGCGAAATCGGAATCGTAGCCGGAATTTTTCATGGCCGGAATGAGAATGGACCCCACGGCCGCGGCATCGGCTGCTGCTGAGCCGGATATTCCTGCAAAGAACATCGCCGACACGATGGCCACCGCAGCCATGCCGCCAGGAAGCCACCCCACCAGAGCATTTGCAAAATCGATGATCCGCCGGCTGATGCCGCCCGCCTCCATGAGGACTCCGGTGAACATGAACAGCGGCACGGCCAGCAGAGGAAAGGAGTCGGTACCGGCGTACAGGCGCTGCACGACCATCATCAGGGAAAGGTCGCCCTTGAAAAGAATAGCCGCCACGGCCGAGCACCCGATGGCCAAAGCAATGGGGGCGTTGACGGCGAACAGGCAGACCAGGCCGACCAGCAGTATTTCAGCCGTCATTCTGCGGCCCCCTTATCTCCTTGAGCAAAAAGGTCAGGGCGTGAAAGAACATGATGGCGCCGCTGACAGGTATAACGCTGTGGGGGATCCACTTGTGCAGGCCCAGGGCCGGGGTTATTTGAAGCCGGACGAAATGGGCAAACTGGACGCCGTAGACGATCATGACGGCGAAAAACGCCAGGGAGAGGCAATGGACCGCGCTCATGGCGGCCCGCCTCCCCCAGCCAGGAAAGCGTTTGTACAGGACGTCCACGCCCGGATGGACACCCCGGTAGTAGGCCACGCTCGCCCCCAGAAAAGTCAGCCAGACCAGAAGGATGCGGGCCAACTCTTCCGACCAGAAAAGGGACCGGTTCAGGACATATCGCGAGAAGACCTGAGCAGCCACGATCAGCGCCATGGACAGCCCCATACCAAAAAGGGAGTATTCCATTATCGTGTTGATCCGGCGGCTGAGATTCTCCACTGTAAAATTCTCCCTTCTCCGCCCAACCACAGGAGCCGCGCTTGTGCGCCTTGCTCCGACCGGCATCACGCCGGGGTCACATCACTTGACCGCTTCCAACGTCTTGAGCAGGAGGGCATGAACCCGGGGGTCCTTGTACAGATCCATATCTTTCAACTTGGCGACCTTTGCCCGAAAAAGGTTCACATCCGGGTGCATCACGATTTGCATGCCTTTTTCCTTGAGCAGGGCCAGGCGCCTGGCATTGCCGTCGCGGTTGACCTTGCGCTGGTATACGGCCGCCTCGTACATGGCCTTCTGGATCATGTTCTGGGTCTTGCCATCCAGCTTGTTCCACCACAGCAGGGAGGCCACATCGATATGGCCCGAGTAGACATGCCGGGTCATGGAGGCATACTTCTGCACCTCGTACATCTTGTAGACCTCAAATACCCACAGTGGGTTTTCCTGGCCGTCGATAACCCCCTGTTCCAGCTCCGTGTAAATCGGCCAGGGCATGGGAGTCGGGTTTGCGCCGAGCGCCTGCCAGATGGCTTTGTGCAGGGCAGACTGCATTACCCGGATCTTGAGCCCCTTGACATCGTCGGGGGTTCTCACCGGCCGCTTGTTGTTGGACAGGTTGCGGAACCCGTTTTCTGAAAAGGCCAGTCCCTTAAAGCCGACATCCTCCAGGCTGGTCAGGATTTCCTTGCCGATGGGTCCGTCCAGGATCTCGTCGGCCTGGGCATTGTCCTTGAAAATGAAGGGGTAGTTGATCACCCGCACAATCGGATCAAAGGTGTCAAAGGGACCCACCGTGATGACGCCCATCTGCACGGTGCCCATCTGGATCTGCTGCAGAATCTCGGTTTCATTGCCCAGTGAGCCTGAATGATGGATCTTGACCACAATCTCACCGTTTGACCTCGGCTCGATCAACTCCTTGAATTTTTCGGCGGCAATGTTCTGTGCTGAACCGGGTTTGGTCACCACCCCGAGATTGATCGTTGTTGTGGCCGAAGCTGATAC
>CAZONI010000184.1:0-4782 GCA_964581175.1 uncultured Desulfobacteraceae bacterium | reverse complement strand
TTCATGATATTTTTCGGGGATCCGGGGTTCAAAAAGAAGGCCAAGATTCGGGACGGGATACCTGAAGGAGCCCCGGCTGCGCACATACTGCAGGCCGTCCACAAGGTTGTCGAACCTTGAATAGGGAATCGCAAACGACATTTCATGGTCCTGGGTCCCGGCAAAAACCCTTTCTCCGGGGCCGGGCACCATGTAGGTGCACTCTCCGGCCTGGAGGGCACCCGCGAGCCAGGCCGAACAGCCGTACCTTCCGGTACTGACGGCCTCGATCCCGGGCCCGCGCCGGAAATTGGCGGCCTGGATCAAGGTCAATACCTGAGCAGGAGTCCCGTATGCCACCACCAGGTCAGGAACAAACCGGCATCTATTGACGGGCGACAGCCATACCTCCTGGTAGGTATTCAGAGCCCATCGGGGATAGGACGCCTCCATTTCTTGCATGTATTTTATGTCATCCTGGTAGAATTCCCCAAGGCGCCCGTCCAGGAATGTATCCGGCTTTCTGTGGCCCATGAAGATTCGCGGGAGAGGGCAGGCATGGTCTTCGTCCCTGAAGGCCATTGTCCATTCGAACGTCCTCGCGATGGACATGCCCTGGCAGACTGCGAGCCTGTTGCCCAGGTCCCTGACAGGATATTTGGTTTTTTCGGGTGGGGTTTCACCCTGTTTCGCCAGCTTGACGGCCACAGGCCTTGTAGTAAAACGGCAGTGCTTTTCGAGTGCTTCTGCAAGCTTTCTTGTCTTTTCGTCCACGAAATCTCCTCTTTTCGCAAGTCGTTACCAGCTCATAGGAGCCCTGTTTCCTTGAACAGGGCATTTACGATAGCCTGCGCCTCTTCTTGAATTCTCCGCAGATGTTCTTCCCCTTTGAAACTCTCTGCGTAAATCTTATAGATATCTTCGGTCCCCGACGGCCTGGCCGCGAACCAGCCGTTTTTCGTCACCACCTTCAGTCCGCCGATGGGGGCGTTGTTTCCCGGCGCCTGGGTGAGTTTCGCGGTGATGGTTTCTCCTGCCAGATCTTTTGCCCCGACCATCTCCGGGGACAGGGTCTTCAGGGTTTCCTTCTGCTCGGGTGTGGCAGGGGTGTCTATCCGCTCGTAGACGGGGCTCCCGAAATTCCCGGTAAGGTCGGAATAGAGATCAGCAGGGTCCTTTCCCGACCTGGCAGTCATTTCGCAGGCGAGCAAGTCCATGATGATGCCGTCCTTGTCCGTGGTCCACACGGTGCCGTCTTTCCTCAGGAAAGCCGCTCCTGCGCTCTCCTCACCTCCGAACCCGTAGGAACCGTCCAGGAGCCCGTCCACGAACCACTTGAAGCCGACGGGCACCTCCATAAGTCGCCGTCCCAGGTGAGCAGTGACGCGGTCGATCATGGAGCTTGAGACGAGAGTTTTTCCAACCGCGGCGTCATCTTTCCATCCGGGTCTGTTCCGGAACAGGTACCAGACGGCGCTTGCGAGGTAGTGGTTGGGGTTCATGAGACCGGCGCTCTTCGTCACAATGCCGTGGCGGTCTACGTCCGTGTCATTGCCGAAGGCGATGTCAAACTTGTCTTTCAGTTTTATCAGGCTCGCCATGGCATAGGGCGAGGAACAGTCCATGCGGATCTTTCCGTCTTTATCCACGGTCATGAAAGAAAAGGTCGGATCGACAATTCGATTGACCACTTCCATGGAAAGTCCGTACCTCTCGGCGATGGGGTCCCAGAAATCAATGGCCGAGCCCCCCAGCGGGTCCACCCCGATCCGGAGGCCCGCTCCGGCGATGGCTTCCATGTCAATGATGTTCTTGAGGTCCTCCACAAACGGTGTAATGTAGTCGTACTCCCTTGTAGCCTCGGCTTTCAGGGCCTTTTCAAAGGAGATCCGTTTCACCCCGCTCATTCCGTTGGCGATGATTTCGTTCGCCCTTTGCTGAATGACCTGGGTTGTCTCCGGGGATGCGGGCCCGCCTTCAGGGGGATTGTACTTGAATCCGCCGTCCTCAGGGGGGTTGTGGGACGGGGTAATGACGATACCGTCCGCCAGACCTTGCGGGCGATTTCGGTTGAAAGTCAGGATCGCGTGGGAGATGACCGGAGTGGGCGTGTACCGGAGTCCTTTCTGGAGCATGATGGGTATCCGGTTCGCCCCGAATACCTCAACTGCGCTGGTCAGGGCGGCTTCCGAAAGGGCATGGGTGTCCATACCGATGAACAGGGGACCTGTGATATCCTTGACTTTCCTGTATTCGCAGACAGCCTGGCTGATGGCCAGGATATGATCTTCATTGAAGCTGCTGTTCAAGGCCGAACCCCGGTGACCGGATGTCCCGAAGGCAACCCTTTGATCCGGATCGGAGGGGTCGGGTTTCCGTGCAAAGTAGGCGGAAACGAGTCTTGGAATATTTGCGAGCAGCGATCTGGGAGCCGGTTTTCCTGCCAGTTCATGGACCATTTCTATCACCTCCGAAGTGATTGCAGTGTTCTTGTGACTCCTGAATTCTTATTGTCTTCCTCGGGGCCGGGGGAAATCCCTCGCCTTCAGTCGAAGATAGTTTGGGCTGTCGCGAAGCGGCTTGCCATTCCGTCCCGGATCGGGGTTCGGGATGACGAGCAAGCCGGAATTCAGTGATTGCAGTGCTCGGGATTTCTGGATGCCCCCGTATCAAGTCCAGCGTGACGACCGGAACAGTTCGGCCCCTCTAGGACCCCACTCTTATCATGTTATGGAAAAGCCTCCACGCAGGCAAGAATTATTCCGCCTTCCCCTGCTTCGGGGCACTCTGAAGATCAGAATGCGCTGGGAATTCATCGAAGTCTGAGGAGTTACAGACATCCCCCTCAAGAATGCTTATATTAAATAACATAAAAGCGTTTCTGTTCCGGGCAGCGGCGCGCGCTGCCGGATCCTGCGGGACCAGGGCAGAGTAACAGGAAAACAGGAAGAGGAGAGCGAAATGAAAGAAAAGCACCAAGTTTTGAGGACAGCTACCTTTGCTGGGGGTTGTTTCTGGTGCGTAGAGTCGGATTTTGAAAAACTGGATGGTGTTGTTGACGTTGTTTCCGGCTACACAGGGGGGCGGAAGGACAACCCGACCTATGAAGAGGTTTCGGGAGGCGGAACGGGCCACGTGGAAGCAGTGCAGGTCCATTACGATCCGGAGAAGGTCTCTTATGGAGAATTGCTGGATCTCTTCTGGAGGCACGTGGACCCGACCGATGCGGGAGGGCAGTTTGTGGACAGGGGGTCTCAGTACGCGAGCGCCATCTTTTACCATGATGAAGAACAGAAGCGGGCTGCTGAAGAATCGAAAAAGGCGCTGGAAAACTCCGGGCGTTTTGCAAAACCCATCGTCACACAAATCAGGCCGTTCACGAAATTCTATCGGGCGGAGGACTATCATCAGAAATATCACAGGCACCATGAACTCCGATACCGATTCTACCGGCACAATTCCGGCCGTGACCAGTTTATCGGGAAAGTTTGGGGAAAGGAAGAAGCGGCCGCTTCCGGGAAAACGGAACCATCGGATTTTATGAAGCCCGACGACAAAGCGCTGCGCGAGAGACTGACTCCCTTGCAGTACCGGGTGACCCAGCGTGAAGTTACGGAACCGGCATTCAACAATGAATACTGGGATAACAAGAGGGAAGGCATTTACGTGGACGTCGTCTCCGGAGAGCCTCTCTTCAGTTCCAGGGACAAGTACGATTCCGGCACGGGCTGGCCCAGCTTCACCAGGCCTTTGGAAGCGAAAAACATCGTGGAGAAGGAAGACCGCAGGCTGTTGATGATCCGCACCGAGGTTCGGAGCAGACACGGCGACTCCCATCTCGGCCATGTCTTTACGGATGGGCCGCCGGAGACGGGTCTGCGGTACTGCATGAATTCGGCGGCCCTCAGGTTTATCCCGAAGGAAGACCTCGAAAAGGAAGGGTACGGCAGGTACCTCAGCCTTTTCTCTGAAAACAAATCAGGCCGGAAAACGTGGGCTTTCGGGGGGGGTTGAGGAGAATCGCGCATGAAGGATATTTCTCAGATTGACTACCGGGTTTTCGACAAACCGGAAATCCTCTCGCTTCTCTTTTATCCCCGCCGCGAAGCCGCTCTTTTCAGGTCCGAAGGTGCGAATGCCCGGAATCTGCAGATATCGGTGGATGATCACACGACCATCGGCGCCCGCTTTCACCCGGCAGGAAAATCTGCCCCCACAATCCTTTTTTTCCACGGGAACGGGGAAATTGTTTCGGATTATGACGAGATCGGTCCGTTATACGTGAAAAGGGGTATGAATTTCCTGCCCGTCGATTACCGGGGGTACGGCAGCTCAACCGGAAAACCGACGGTAACATCCATGATGCGCGATTGTCACGTCCTCTTTGAATACTTCCTGCATTGGCTCGAAGAGGGAGGATATGGGGGCCCCCTGGTGGTGATGGGGAGGTCGCTGGGGAGCGCCCCGGCCCTTGAAGTGGCTGTGAATTACCTGGACCGGATCAGCGGGCTCATCATCGAGAGCGGATTCGCCCACTTTCTGCCGCTTCTCCGGCTGATCGGCGTGCCTGTTTCTCAAATGGGGATCTCGGAAGAAGACGGCTGCAGAAACCTGGAAAAGATCGGGGCGTTTGACAAACCGACGCTCGTCATCCATGCCGAGTATGATCACATCATTCCCTTTGCCGAGGGCAAGGCCCTCTATGAGGCCGGCGGGGCCCGCGAAAAGCGCCTGTTGACTATTCCCGGCGCAGATCACAATACCATATTCATGACCGGGTTCGCGGCCTACATGTCTGCAATT
>CAZONI010000183.1:0-4806 GCA_964581175.1 uncultured Desulfobacteraceae bacterium | reverse complement strand
GTCCCTGAGAATCCAGAGGGTTTTTAAGAACCCGGCTTTGAAATCTTGAGGCATGGACGCCTTTCAACCCTCGATGCTATGTTTCAATCTTTTTTCGTACAGATGTTCGGCCTGCTCCAGTCCTCGGATCGGGTAGTTGTACAGGTCAAGATAGAGTTGGAGGTCCGAAACTACCCACATGTTCCTGATGCTTCGTTTCCCATAAAAGGCTGAATGCTTGTAATAGGGCAACAGGAATACGAGATTGGCTCCGTCTTGGACCTCCCTCAATTTCAGTTTATTCACGAGCTGGTTGATACTGTCCATGTTTTGGATGTAGATGTGAACCTCATTATAGACAGCATATGGAGCCACAAGATTGGCTCCAGCGTGCAGCCCGAGTGCATATGGAATGTTATCCGGAATCCGGGCGGCGACGAGTTTGTCTATGATCTCCTCCGGGCCTTTTGCCAGGCAGAAGTATCGCACCTCCTGATTCCTCCTATAATCGTATTCCCGGACCCAGTCTTCCAGAAGTCCCTTCGGATCTCGAAGTCTTATCTTGGAATCGATACGGGATACGTAGTTCCTTTTTTCAAGTTCCTGTGCCATCCGGGAGACAAAACCGGGATCGAGTCCGATGGAATGGGCAAGCTCCCGTACGCCCCATACCTTCTTGACATCCGATAAGACGGCCCGGAGAATAAGGGATGCCTTGTCGGAAAACGGACTTCTTCCTTTTCTTTTTTCGGGAAAGCGGTTGGGAAAACCGATGCGTTCAATATACAGGCCGTTATACTCAAGAAAGACATTACCCGAGAGGTCCAGGAAGCAGATATTCTCTTTCTGACATTGCTTTCTGCGATCTTGGCTAATGTATTTTGCCACCACAAGCGGAACCAGGCCTTCTTTTTTGCCGGCGTGGGATTTCAAGAGTGCTAATTTCGCTTTGAACATCGAAAAACTCTGCTGCGGGACTATTTCCCCGATCACTCTGAATTGCGATTTCTTGTAAAGGACATGGGCCATGAAATCCGGACGCCACCCCTTTTCTTCGGATCGCGGTGCCACCTCAATACGGACACTCAGCCCTTGCAGAGGGACCAGCTCTCCTATATGATTCTGCAGGTAGTCCAGGATCTCGCGTTCGATGCCCATTGTTGCCTCAAATATCTTGATTGTCCATTTGGACAACAATATCTTTAAAAACAACAGCTATGTCAAGCAAAAACATCTTTTCAGCGCAGGGTTTCTCCCGATGATCCCAAATTCAGTGTGCAACTCTGTGCGCAAGAATCGGGTTTTCTGGTCCCTACAATGGTGGCCATAGGTAGATTTGAAGGGGCTACCGAGTAATCGAGTTGGGGAACGCGCTTTAAACGAGGCCTGGATAGAGTATGAAAAACCTAGATCGCCTGGTGCCTGATGAGCCGAAAGAGAAAGCAAAGAACTGTATTAAGTTATGATCATTATCCTGTGCGCATACACGGCTGGGAAGTCGATTATGATCTCAGCCTAAACACAAATGGCATATTTGGCGAAGGGCCTTATTGGGAGTATTTTAGCCCTAATTGAAGGGTGAACTCCTAGGCCCGGAAAAAATAGAGGGAAGGGAAGTTCAAATTACATTCTTGCCCGATCGTACCATGGATGACGCGGTGGCTGCTCCCAAATCCATCACATGGGAGCCAACGGCCGTAGGCAATTTAACCTCGCGGGGAAAACGGTCCGAGTTTATCGGCTCTTTGCCAATGCAACCTATTGCTTCCATTTTGACAGCTCTGCAATCCGGCAAGATCAAATACGTCATTTTTTCAGGAGAGGCACTGCGATACGGGAGCGCTTCAATCCGGGGGGTAACTTTTTCCAAGGAATACGATCCCGAGGATTATTGAGCCGTAGAGTCAGGCGAAAAAACATGTCAACGCTTTGGACATGTTCTTATGAGGTTCTGCTAGCTTTGGGGAATCATGTAGACGGAACGATATGGGTGAGCACCGGCTAATCAGATAATATCGCATTGCCTGAGGAACACACGGACAAAACCTGCAGCGTCTGCCTCCAGTTCCTCGTTTGGAGTGCGGTAGAGGAATTCGGCAACCCGACGGGGACCCATTCCGTCGGGCTCAGAGAAGTCACGACGCAGTATCTGAAGCGCGTCTTGAGTTTCCTGTTCGTGAATGATGTGCTTTAGGTGCCTCAAAACATCATCAATTCCAGCGCCGTAATTACGGATCATGTAGTAGAGGTCGTACGCATCTTTGTTTTCACCCCTCATGCCGAAGGCCAGTGCTTTCAGCACGACGAACACACCAGGACCGCAAACCCATATTTCGCGGCTTGCCTTTTCTCCCAGGATGGTCATTCCTCTCAAGGAAAGTCTTTGCCTGTCTATGAAAGCCAGACGAAGCCCAGGTGTTATCACTGCGGCAGAGTCCTTCTCGATATGACGAATCTTGCCTCCTTTGTTTTCATCGAGGCTTGGTGGGATAATGAAATCCACGGTCACTTTGGGATGGCCCGAGGCCTTGATCTTCCAGCGTTGAAAAGTCGGGTTTCCCACTTCATTCACGTCCGGTTCAAGTCTTGCCCGACGGAGTCTAGTGGTGAGCTCCTCATACCGTTCGGCATCCAGGAGTGCCAGGGAAAGACCGAGGTCGAGATCCATGGTGCCGACATGGATATCTTCACCTCTCGGCACCGACTCCTCCGGGATCAGGAGAGAAGGTACGAGTCCACCGACCACGACGAGTTCATCGATGAGATCCCCGAGCTTTGTCGCGACATAAAGACAGGTCTGCCGCACAAGCTCGGCCTGCTCCCTCGAATATTCGGAAGCGAATGAAGGTTTATCACCCATCCTGTTTCCATTTGAGGTAATCTTGACGAAGCCTCGATGCCGCTTCCGCGGATCTTTCCGGATGGTCTTTCAGATCCAGGTAAACCTGAACGCCATGAACACAGCGAATCCCTTCTTTGGCCTCTGATCCGTGAAATACTCCTTCATCGTTGGGTACGACCAGCCAAGTGTTTGCTCCCTTCTCGTCCTCACGAAAGCCGAGCGCATCGAATAATTCATTCCCCGGCGTATTGGGAAGGTAGAAGGTGGTCAGCCGGAAATTGGCGAAATGGGAATAGAGCCAGGCAGCACAGAGACCGGTAGCAGCATAACCCGGCGCTTGCTTTTCGAGTACACCAGCTATCTTATGCAGCAGTTCCTCGCCTGAGCGGGCAGCCACGTGTCCTTTGATGACGCGATGCCTCATGAAATCATAGGCTTCGTGCCATGCATCGAGCAAATGCTCCGGGTCTTTGGGTTTCAGCAGGCCTTTCTCATCCCGTACAATCAAGCCGCTCTCTTCAAACCTCCGAACGATCCGACTCGTATATCCCTCATCCAGGTCTGCAGCCTGGGACAATTCTCGCTGGTTCAAGGCGCGATCAGGCTGGATCAACAATTGACGGGCTATTCGTGAGCTTTTGGGGGCGAAGAGATTGGGAGGTCTGCCGGCGCTCTTAAATCGGTTCGGCTTGCCTTCAACATTGATGAAAAGTCCAGGGGCCTTAATATGGGCGTTGCCGGAGAGGTCGAGCCAGGCCACGTTGTGCTCATCGCAAAAACGGCTGCCTGTTTCACCCATGTACGGGACCACCAAAAGAGGAATGGCATCTTGCCTACTATCTCCCCTCTCCTCATTGAACCTCATCAACGCGAGGAGTAAGGGGGCCCGTGCGTTTGAGCTCCTGAAATTTACAAGGAAGGTATGCTCATCGGCTTTAATGACTAAGTCGGTTTCGGGCTCTTTTTTGTCCCTCCGGATAGAGACGCGGCTCTCGGGTATTTCAAGCAGCTTTGCAAGCAAAGCCGGAACCTCGGAAGACACCTGTTTTTCAAAACGACTCACCATACTTGACAAAATGCACCTACTTGACTGAAATGTCAAGTCTCTATATTAAGTCAAGCAGAGGAGTTTACTGGGACTTCGATAGTTTGGATCGTGGCGTGTCGTCGCAGGCCTTGAAGCCTCTCCTTCGTCGATCAAAGAAAACTCAAAGAGAAAAAGCTGCTGCTCCAATCAGGGAAAGAGGGCAGCCTGATTCCTGATGCTCATTACCCGAAAGATGAAATCTGACGTTTGCTTCCGATCCATCTCCGGCAGCTTTATGACGGGGGAGGAAAAAGGAACGGCTGCGCTTGACAGGTCCGGATTATGAATTATTTTGTCTTGCAACAGGCGAGCGTCCTGACCAGATACTTTTTCATTTCCTTTATCCAGGGTGGCCAGACAGGGTCACCCTTTTTTGTCTGTGATTTTCAAGGCCACGCCAATCAGAGACGGATATGGAAAGCTGGTCGAGTCTCTTCAGGTGGTGACCCCCATGAGCGTATGCTTTGTATTGGGCCCGGCGCAATATCGAATCCAGCGGCGCCCTGAAGAGGATGGATGCGCACAGCCTTCGAGCAGAGCCCTCCATGGCTTCAGCCAGAGTCAGCAACCCGCCAAGTCCCTGTCGAGCTGGTCGGTGTGGTCCAGCAGATAGGTTTCGGCCGCATCCAGATGCCCCGCTTCGGCAAGAAAAATTGCCGAGGAATGGGAAGTTGAGGTCAAATATTAACCCGCTTAACCATTGTTTGTTCCGGCATTTTGAAGCGTAGGAGACAAAGAGTTCCTTGGCATCAAAGAGGAACACATCGCTCACAGTCCCGTTGGAATCATCACATTCCTCAAACACGGCGCCATCTGTCCGATAAAAGGCAGCCATCAGTTCCCCACCGGTTCGCGGATCATCCACACCCGATTTCAGGTCTGCGAGGAGCATTTCCAG
>CAZONI010000182.1:0-4839 GCA_964581175.1 uncultured Desulfobacteraceae bacterium | reverse complement strand
ATCAAATATATGGAAAATGAAAAAGAACAGGGTTATATACCAAATTTTGACAACTTTTCTGTTCAAGACAAAAGAAAGTTATTAAGCGATATTTTTAACCTAAAAACACAAATTTTGTCTGAAAACGACATTGAATATCAATTCAACCGGAGAATATATAAAACTGTAAAAGATTTAGAAAAAGATTTAGCAAGAGCATCTTAAAATGCAGAACCAGCTAGTTGAGCAGGACTGGCATTACTGTGCGACATCGCTAATTATGGCACAAATTTGAAGAAAAATTGGGTAACACTTTTCCTGCTCTCTGGATTTTGATCAATCCATTTTTCACCAGCCACTGTTTGGCCGCCAACCGCCACGCCACGGGTGAGATCGTGTTCTTTCCGGCGCGGATGGATACCTCCGCTGCCAGATCCCTTATCCAATTGTAAATGGATTTTCGCTGGCGTTTACAATAGCGTATTCGATTGTCTCCAAAATAGACGCTGCAGGCGGTACGGCCCTTCAGGCAGCGTCTGGGTATATGATTCAGTGCATGAGCGGCCGTCTCCGCCAGTAGGCCGAACGCCTTGATTGTATCTGCTTTCCATTCCCAGCGACGGAGGTAATTTTTGAACTCACCCTGGGTATGCTCGATCGCCCCATTGTATGGCGCTCTACAGGGTGGATTGTTGATCGGAACGACCAGGGCTTGTTCCAGGACCTCGTTTACCGCCACATGGTTGAGGTTCCCGCCATTGTCCCGCTTGCAAAATAGCGGGGCATCGAATCGAGAGAACAAATGGCTCAAATGGCCGGCCACCTCTTCACCGCAGGGTATTTCCGCTGAGGCCATCGGACTGAACTTATATCGGGAACAAAGATCGCTCAGATTGTGAAGATGAAGCGTATCTTTGCCAACGACCTTCGACCTCTGACAATCATCCATAGCCCAGGCCAGATTCGGCTTAAGCCAGGTAATGTGATACCTTCGTGCAGCTTGCTGACGGGTATTCCCCATTCGGACAATGCGGATCATTCGGTTCAGTTCCCGCCTGGAGATGGCGCCCCTATAAACGTCATACAGCCGGCCTGTTCCACGGCTCCGTCTGGAACCATGGTCCAGGTCATTGATTTCCTGCCTGAGTTGGTCGAGGTTAAGAGACCTGACTTTCTTCGGACCGGGCTTTTGCACCGCCGGTTTCCCCGCAGAAAACCGCTGCTTCCAGCGCATCAGCGTGGAGTAGCTCAACCCCAGCTCACAGGCAAGGCCGCTGTTGGACAAAGCATATCTCTTTTTCACATCAGCGATCATGTTCAGCGCCTGCCCTATACGCTCATTTTTTTCCCGCCCGGTCCATGCCGGGTTCCAGTTTCAGGTCCGTCAGCACATCCTTTAGCGCCATTTTGTGCTTCAGCAGTTCGTTGTCCCGGAGGGCCTCCGCCAGTTGCTTCTCCAGAGCCTGTTTCTGCTTGTCTACAGGATGGATCGGACGTCCAGGGGGTTGATCGGTAAGGCTGTCCAACATCCCACTCAGGGCACGTTGTTCCCACTTGTAATAGGTCTTCCGGGAGACGCCCAACTGTTCGGCTGCCTGGCTGGCGTTCATTAGCCCGCAGCGAACCTTCATGATCACCTGGGCTCGTTGTCGGGCCGCCTGCTGTGTCGTAGGACCTTTTTTCATCAAAGCCATCCCGTGTTAGGTTGTGCTGAGCTGTTTCCTCCTCTGGACCGCCTTGAGCCGCTCTTCCAGTTTCCTGTCGGGACCCTTCAGCTTCTTTTCGATCAGCCGCGAGAGTCGGCAGTTGAGCGGCGGCAGGGGATCCTTTTTCATCGGATCCAGGACCTTCAGCATTCCCTCTATGGCCAGGTTCTGCCACTGACCCAGTAAAGCCGGACTGATCTCCAGCTCCTGGCAAATCTGCGCTGAACTCCGTCGTTCCGTCCACAGCGACAGTACAGCGGTAATTTTTTGCTGCGGGTCGAATACTCTTCGGTGACGTCCAGGTGCTTTCATTTTTTATCTCCTTTCTTGCATCGTAGACAAGTTCTTTTTCCGGTTCCTGATCCTGACCGTCCACAAGCATTTTGACTTTGCCCTTTTCCGCCCGGATCACCACCGACTGATCGCCCATGCGGCCCACCATGTAAAAGGGATCCACCGGCCGGCCTCGAAGGGCCAGTTCCAGGGCGTTCTCCTCGATGCCTTTCTCCAGTGTGCGTTTTAAGTCATGCTGGATCTCGAAAAAACGGTCGGCTGGACATAAGCCCCCAATGCCTTGATGCGGTCGCTTGTAGTTGTAGTACTTGACCCAATAAGCCGTTCTTTCTACCGCCTGTTCGAAGCTGTCGAACTGGACACGAAAGAGAAACTCGCCCTGGATGCTTTTCCAGAAACGCTCGATCTTCCCCAACGTCATGGGATGGTGAGGACGAGATCGAATGTGTTTGACCCGGTCCTTTTTCATTTCCCTCTCAAACCGGGTCTTGCCCCGCCAGTTGGTGTACTGCCGTCCGTTGTCGGTAAGCATCTCACGGGGCACACCATATTCTGCGATCCCCCGACGGTAGGTCTCCAAAACATGTTCTGCAGTCTGGCTTCGGTATAACCCCAGGCTGGTGACGTAACGGGAGTAGTCGTCTAAGAAACCGATCAGGTAGGCGTTGCGGCCGGCCAGCCGAAAGGTCATGATGTCGCTCTGCCACAGCTGGTTCGGACGCGATCTTTCAAAAAATCGCGGTCTTGCCGGATTCTTTACAGGCTTGGATTTCCTCTTTTCTGTCAGCCCTTCATCTGAAAGAGCTTTGTGCACGCTCGAAGGGCTGGTGGGAACCAGGAAAAATCTCTTGAGCACGTCGGCTATGCGACGGGGACCGTACTCCGGGTGCTTCTTTTTCATCACCAGGATACGACCCTTCACCTCCTTGGTCATTTTGGGCTTTGCGCCGGTTCCCAGCTTGGCAACCAGACCATCGCTCCCATGCTGACGATAAGCCCTTGCCCAGCGATGCACCGAGTGGCTGCTGACACCGAACTGCTCACGTAACACCGTGGTGTTGTATCCCTCTTCCAGGTACAAACGCACCATCTTGATCCGAAACTCATAGGGGTAGGGCTGGGTCCTCGGTTTCCCTTTCCCGGCTCTGCCCTTGCCTTTGCCTCTCTTTCCCATGGGTACACTCCTTTCCTTTTTATAGGTTTTTACTTCCAGGAGTGTTACCCTATTTTCTCAATTTTACTGTGTCATCATTTGGCGATTAGGACACTCATGGAGCGGCTGGCTGAGATCAGTTGCGGCAAGTCGTGGGGCCGAATTCGCCGGGGACTTGACGCACTACAAATTTCTTATTTTTCTACGGCCGAACATGGCTTTTATCGCACCAATGAACTCACCAGCAAAGTGCGCAACCTTTTGCAATCGTTAAAGATACCACCTCCAAAACCTATCCAGGGTATCGAAAAACACTCCCAAAACCTGTAGTCACACGCCTATTTTTCAGATATCCACTAACTTCCCGATTACTTTATCCTTTCTCAGATTCGTATATTTACAAACCGCAAACGGGAGTATGACCCTTGCCGAATAAAATCAACCACAAGTTCTCTTGAGGTTGTGGAAACGGAAAATTGCCCCACTCACAGGTCAGAGGGCTTGTCAACGATCTGCATTCCCTGAATATTCCAGGAAGTGGACTTGAAAAAGATCTCTATCCTGTTGCTCGGCTTCCTAAATTTTCGATCTAGCTCCCCATTATTCCCTCTCTATGGGAACACCTTATAAATGGGAATGGACACCCCACTAGGAAATCTACAGATGTCACCGGGGAATGGTACACAGAGGTTTTGACGAAAAGTACCTGTTCGAGGTGAGGTCAACATCACGACCCCACTATAGCTTGCCACACTGCCCGAATAGTAAATCTGATATTGATTCCCAGCCAGTTCACCCAAAAGAAAATTGCACAAATAACCAGGGTAATATTCAACACCGATCAGAGTTGTTCCGGAGGTATGGACAGAGATATATTCTGGCAAATTGCCCACTTGCCAAATCCCATCAATATCTGCTGCCCAAGTGGTGGAAACTGCAAAAAGTGTCAACACGAATAATGAAAATGTTATCAATCGTTTCACGATACTACCTCCTTGTGTGTTTGAGTTTCTTTACAATGCATAGCCTTTTTCAAATTGTGTTGAGAGGAAAGAGAGGAATATCTCCGTTGATTACCGGAAATGACCCTCCCATATGCCTCTCCTATCTCTTTCTCCAGGTACCACTCCCGAACTTATTTCACTTTCGTTAATAAGCTATGGCTGACCATTATCCTTCGTCTTTTCTTCTGTTTTTCCTTTCCGGTCTTTTGGTGGAATAAGAGTTCCGGAAAGTCCGTAATCCATCACAATGTCCTCTGTACTTTTGATATCCTTCAAATCCACAGACAATCGCCATCCGGATAAATTGCTTAAGTCCTCGGGAACCGAAAAATAGGCCAGACCTTGAGTCATACCACCACAAACAAGGTTGCCACACTTTATGCTACGAGATTCATAATCTGCCTGTATCTTCTTGTTAGTATTCGATACATTTATCAGACTCGGAATCAGCCCAACGAGACCAAATGCGGCTCCCCACCCTGCACTTCTCCAATAGCTTTTCTTGGCCTTACTGACCACCTGATCTGATGACAAAATAGGTTCTCTGGTTCCAGTGGGATCGATCAGATTGATACCGTCTGTGTTGAGTACGACAGGATTGGGATGAGACCTATTTTGTAATTCGATCTGCACAGGAAGCACTCCATATTTCAGGAGATCATCATCAAAATAGGCCGTCAAATCTGATTTTTGATAAAAGCAC
>CAZONI010000181.1:0-5125 GCA_964581175.1 uncultured Desulfobacteraceae bacterium | reverse complement strand
AATAGAATCTTGTCTTTTTCACGTGTGGGCATGTATGAAAAAATGACCAGAAGTTGGTCTAAAAACCTACCGCAATAATCAAATTAAAGTCAAGCGCAGAATGCAGGAGAAAGATTTTTTGATTGCTAATCCTGAGCAACATGATATATTTACTATTTTTTTAGAGCAAGGGGCTGCAGTGATGACCCGCACCGGAAAGCGGAATCCGAAAGGGGCGGAGGCTGCCGGGAAAAAAGCCGAGTGCGTTGGGATGAAAGATTTCATGGATGCATTTCTCGGGGTGCTCCGCGAGCAGAAGGGATATTCCCAGCACACCGTAAGGAGTTACCGAGCCGATCTCATCCATTTCTTCACTTTCCTGGGGGCACAGAAAAAAGACATTGATGCCAGGGAAATCAGGTCCTACCTGGGAAATCTCTTCGGCCGGTACAAGCGGACGACTATCGCGCGAAAGCTTTCGGCTATCCGGTCGTTTTTTTCTTTTCTCGAGAGAAAGGGCATCCTGGAGAGCAATCCTGCAAAGGAGATCTCTTCGCCGAAGCTGGACAAGTATATACCCGGATATCTTACCGTCGATGAAGTCTTCAGACTGCTGGAAAGACCGGATAAAGGAAAGCCGTTCGGCAGCAGGGATCTGGCTATCCTGGAGCTGCTCTATTCCTGCGGGATCCGTGTCAGCGAAATGGCCGGCCTGAACCTTTCCAGTATGGATTTTCCGGCGCGGCTGTTGAAAGTGACCGGAAAAGGAAATAAGGAGCGGATAGTGCCTGTGGGCAGGCAGGCACTGCGTGCCGTTGAGCGGTATCTGGATGCCACGCGCCATTTCCGGGGCAAATGGGGAGGAGATCATGGAGATGCTCCTCTGTTTGTGAATCAGCGGGGCGGGCGCCTTTCGAGTCGGAGCATTCACAGGCTCGTGAAACACTATGCTTTGGAGTGCGGGCTTTCTCCGGAAATCAGCCCCCACTCCATGCGGCACAGCTTCGCGACCCATATGCTGGAAGGAGGTGCCGATCTCCGGTCGGTCCAGGAACTCCTGGGGCACGAGAGCCTTTCAACGACGCAGAAATATACCCATGTCACCCTGGACCGGCTCATGGAGGTCTATGACAAAGCGCATCCAAGGAGCCATTGAATGACGGGAGTCTGGGGTGAAGGATCAGGGGACAGGTGTCGGAGCGACGACGGGACAACTCAGAGCCTTGCAGGCTTTTCGTCAATTTGGTCATTTGATATTTGACATTGATTTGACATTTGGATTTTGGCATTTGACATTCAAAATGAGCACAGCAGAAATTCTCTGCTCATTTTGAACATAAATTTACTTATAAGGGCCTAATAGCTCGGGAGAGAAAGATGCAGGAAAAACAGGCCAAGATACGGGCAACCACGATTCTGGCCGTCAGAAAAGAGGGCAGGGCAGTGATGGCAGGAGACGGCCAGGTGACCCTCGGTGATACGATCATGAAACACAAGGCGAGCAAGATACGGGCAATGTACAAAGATGCCGTCCTGGTGGGCTTTGCCGGTGCTGCTGCGGATGCCTTCAACCTGTTTGAGCGACTCGAGGCGAAGCTTGAATCCTACAGCGGAAATTTGACCAGGGCGGCTGTGGAACTGGCAAAAGATTGGAGGACCGACAAGATACTGAGAAAACTGGAGGCCCTTTTACTCGCAATGGACCAGGACCATACCTTCATCATATCGGGAACAGGTGATATCATCGAACCGGACGAGTGCGTGGCGGCAATAGGATCGGGCGGGCCCTATGCCCTGGCGGCTGCGCGGGCGCTGGTGGAGCACTCGAACCTGGATGCTGCCGCAATAGCGCAGGAGGCCATGACCATAGCGGCATCCATCTGTCTGTACACCAATGACCATATAACGGTTCATGAACTGGAGAGGTAGTGCCCATCCACAAAAAGAAAGGTTCAATGGAATTCTAATGAAGGTTTTGACCCCGAGAGAGACAGTCTCTGAACTTGATAAGTACATTATCGGTCAGGATGATGCGAAACGGTCCGTAGCGATTGCGCTCAGAAACAGATGGCGCCGGCAGCAGGTGGCCCCCGAATTGAGGGATGAGATCGCTCCCAAGAACATCATCATGATCGGGCCGACAGGCGTGGGAAAAACGGAGATCGCGAGACGCCTGGCACGCCTGGCCAATTCTCCCTTTTTGAAAGTCGAGGCCACCAAGTTTACCGAAGTTGGGTATGTGGGCCGGGATGTGGAATCCATGATCCGGGACCTCACTGAACTCGCCATCAACATGGCCAGGCAGGAAGAACAGGAACGGGTACAAGTGAAGGCCCGGGAACTGGCGGAGGAGCGGCTACTGGATATCCTGCTGCCGAAGAAACGCGAAGAAACCAGGGAGGAAGGAGAGGAAGAAAAGGAAAAGGTCCTTGAGGTGGTCCGCGTGGATAAGCCCGAAAGCTCCTCCACCCGAGACAAGCTGCGGCGCATGCTGCGGGAGGGGAAGCTGGACGAACGCTTTGTCGAGCTGGAAGTCACCAACAAGAACATGCCCATGGTTGAAATATTCTCCAACGCCGGCATTGAAGAGATGGAGTTCAACATCAAGGAGATGTTCGGCAATATGTTCCCCTCGAAAAAGAAGAGACGGCGGGTAAAGGTCCCCGAAGCCATGGATATCATCTTCCAACAGGAGTCCCAGAGACTCATTGATATGGACAAGGTAATGGAGCAGGCCATCCAGATGACGGAACAGAACGGCATCATCTTTCTGGATGAACTGGATAAGATCGCCGGCGCCGAGTCAGGGTATGGCCCTGACGTCTCGCGGGAAGGGGTGCAGCGGGATCTCCTCCCCATCGTAGAAGGGAGTACCGTCACCACCAAGTATGGAATGGTAAAAACCGATCATATCCTCTTCATCGCAGCCGGGGCCTTTAATGTCAGCAAACCGTCAGACCTGTTGCCGGAACTCCAGGGGAGATTTCCCATACGCGTAGAACTTGATTCCCTCACGGAAGAAGATTTTATCAGGATTCTGACTGAACCGAAGAATGCCCTGATCACCCAGTACAAGGCGCTCCTGGCCACCGAAGGAATTGATCTGATTTTTGACGAAGCTTCAATCAACCAAATCGCGGCCCTGGCAAGCAGCGTGAATGAGCGCACCGAGAATATCGGGGCACGCAGACTCCACACGGTAATGGAAAAACTCCTGGACGAGATATCGTTCGATGCCCCCGACAGGAAGGAAAAAGAAGTTATGATTACGGAAGAGTACGTGATGGACAAACTGCAGGAGATCCTCGAAGATGAAGATCTGAGCCGGTATATTCTGTGACACACCCAAAGGCGATTGGGCGGCGTAAGGCGTGAGGCGCGAGGCATAAGGCGCAAGGAAAAGACATGGCGGTATGGGCAAAGCCCGATGTCGTGAATTTCGGTGTTTGAAGTCCCCCTTTCACAATAATAAAAGGGGGATTTAAGTGGAGGTCGGTAAATCCCTCCCAACCCCCCATCGCAAAGGGGGGAGTTGTTGGTTAGAGTCTTGAGATAATGACATTGTGCCGGACCCAGAAGGACTGGGAGCGAGGAACCCCAAAACGGGCGAACGGGCCCAACGGGCCAACCGGCCAAACGGACCAAACCGGCACAACGGGCCAAAAAGGGAGACGAGGCTGTATGATTACGCACAGTGACAGGGCCAAGGTCCTTATCGAGGCGCTCCCCTATATTCAGCGATTTAACGGCTCCACCGTGGTGGTAAAATACGGCGGACACGCCATGGCCGATGATCAACTCAAAACGGATTTCGCCCTGGATATCATTTTGATGAAATATGTGGGCATAAACCCCGTCGTGGTCCACGGGGGAGGCCCCCAGATAGGAAATTTTCTCGAGAAATTATCCATAGAACCCCGCTTTGTGGACGGGATGAGGGTGACCGATAAGGAGACCATGGACGTGGTTGAGATGGTCCTTGTTGGCAAGGTGAACAAGGAGATAGTGAACCTCATCAACGGCAACGGCGGACGGGCGGTGGGACTGTCCGGAAAAGACGGACGATTGATAACCGCACGGAAAATGGAATACAGGAAGCAGAGGGCCGATGACCGACCGCCTGAAATTATTGATATGGGGTTGGTGGGCGAGATAACCGCGGTGGATAACCGGGTACTCCTCAGCCTGACTGAACGTGAGTTTATCCCCGTCATCGCGCCGGTGGGCGCCGGAGAGGGAGGAGAGACCTACAACATCAACGCCGACCTCGTGGCAGGCCGTATCGCTGCTTCGCTCAAGGCCAGGAAACTGGTGCTCCTCACCGATACCGGCGGCGTTAAAGACAAGGACGGAAGCCTTATCTCGACCCTCCGTAGAGAGGAAGCACGAAGCCTGACAGAGAATGGGACTATCACCGGAGGGATGATCCCCAAGGTGCAGTGCTGTATAGAGGCCCTTGCCGGCGGCGTGCAGAAAGCCCATATTATCGATGGGCGTGAACAGCACGCCATCCTGCTGGAACTCTTCACCGAGCGGGGGATCGGCACGGAGATAGTGCACTGACTGAGGCTTAAGGCGTAGGGCATAAGGCGGACGCCCAAAGGAAAAGGCGAAAGGTCAAAGGCAAAAGGCAGAAGGTTTAGGGCAACCGAATAATCACAGGCAGTCTCCTTGAACAGAAAAGCCTTACGCCTTACGCCTTGAAAGTACAGGGGTTAAGAGACAATGAAAGTGACAGAAAAAATGACCACCATGGAACGGGCTGACAGGTACATGTTCCGGACCTACGCGCGTTTTCCGGTTACGCTTGTCCGGGGAAAAGGGTGCCGCGTCTGGGATGAAGCAGGAAAGGAATACCTGGATTTCGTGGGCGGGATTGCAGTCTGCGCCCTGGGACACAGTTCCGAGGTGGTCACCCGGGCGCTTGAAGAACAATCCAGGACCCTTGTGCATGTTTCCAATCTCTTTTACACCAGGCCGCAGACAGACGTTGCTGAACTGCTCGTGAAGCACTCATTCGCCGATCGCGTTTTTTTCTGCAACAGCGGGGCCGAGGCGAATGAAGCGGCCATAAAGCTTGCACGCCATTATGCGAGAGAGAAGTTCGGGGAATCGCGTTTCACCATCATTTCCATGGAGAATTCAT
>CAZONI010000180.1:0-5154 GCA_964581175.1 uncultured Desulfobacteraceae bacterium | reverse complement strand
GGAGCGGGAAGATCATGCGGCGCCTGCTGAAGGCACGGGAACTGGGACTGCCGTTAGGCGATACTTCAACCCTGGAAGAGGACTAACCCGGAGGTCGAAAATATGCTCAAACCGGAAGAATTTTTCAATACCGCGGATCTGTCCCACCCTGGGATATTCCCACCCGGGGAGGATGTCTGGAAGGCACTCGATCATCTCCCGGAGTTCCTCGCGTCTTTTTTTCAAGAATCCTGGCCGCTGGCCGATGTCAGAGGACTCGTCCAGCGACCACTGGCGATTATCGACGGGAGAGTCATGGAGGTGGATGGACCGGTTATGACCGGACCCAAGGGCGAACTCCGGGCAGGCGCCCATGGCCAAGTGCTTCAAGGCGCTGCCGTTATCCTGCCGGGGGCATATCTCTCGGATGGCAGGGTCGTCATCGGAGCAGGCAGCATCGTCGAACCGGGCGCCATGATCAAGGGTCCGGCAGTCATCGGCAAGAATTGCGAGGTTAGGCAAGGCGCCTACTTCCGAGGGAATTGCCTGGTGGGCGATGGGTGTGTGGTCGGCCATGCAACCGAAATCAAGGGCTCCATTATGCTGGACGGGGCAAAGGCGGGGCACTTCGCATACATCGGCGACAGTATCCTCGGCAAAGAGGTGAATCTCGGCGCCGGAACTAAGCTGGCCAATCTGAGGATGATAAAGGGCACGATCGTAGTCCGCTCCGACAAAGGACGCTACGATACCGGAAGACGAAAACTGGGTGCGATTCTGGGCGATGGAACGGAAACGGGTTGCAACTCGGTGACATCTCCCGGCACTCTGATGGGCCCCCATTCCATCGTCTACCCCGCCGTCAACGTTCCCGGCGGATACTACCCGGGCCGGACCTATTTCAGCCCCGCAAAGGGCACACTGCAGATTCGGAGCGTAGGCCGATAAAGCCATAACACCCTTAAGTTATAAACATTTTCGGAAAAATGACGGCAGGATTGCAGAAACAAACACTACGAAACACGCCTCCCTATGCTGAATTGGCAAGGTGAGTTGCCACGAGAAGGACGGTGCTCTGGGTTCGAATACTCTTCGTGCGAAGTTTTCGGAATGCCAGGCACCCCACAAACCTTTCGTGGTCCTCTCCGTCCTGGACCTTGTCGCCGAGGGCGAAATTGATCGAAACATCTTCGAACCTTCCTTTGAACTGCTCGACACATTTAATGGATACTGGACCGCGATAATGCCTCTTGGCACCAAGGGCAACATGGCGTATCCGTTTCCTCGTCTCAGGACTGACGGTTTGGGGCTGATCAATTTTCAGTTGATGTTTCGAGCCAGGCAAAGACGGGGGATAAGGACTTGATTGACTTCTCAATGGGAGGGATTTACGATTGCAGCGTAATCGGAAAGTAAGGAGGCAATGAATGCTTGCAAAGCTTACGGCAAAAACCAGATTACAATTCCGAAGGACGTCCTATCCAAGCTCCCCAAGGTCGAGTACTTTGACATGGAATATAAGGACGGGGTAATCCTGATGAAACCCGTGAAGGTCTTTGATGCGGATCTCGCCGGGGTAAGGAAAAAGATTCAGAAACTGGGCCTTTCCGAGGAATGTGTGGCAGAAGCGGTCCGTTGGGCCAGATCCAAATGACCAGGATCGTGCTGGATACGAATGCACTTGTAAGCGGTCTCCTGTTCGGAGGCGTCCAAGGTCGAATAGTGTCATTGTGGCAGGAGGGGAAACTCCGACCCCTCTGTTCGAAGGTAATCGTTGAAGAGTATCTCCGGGTTCTAGCCTACCCCGAGTTCCGTCTGACGGAATCAGAGATCAGTCTCCTTCTCTCCCATGAGATCCTCCCCTATTTCGAGGTGATCGAGGTAAAACCGGGGGAGCATTTTGTGGCCTCAGATCCCGAGGATGACAAGTTCGTATGGTGTGCTCTTCAAGGGGGTGCAGAGATGATCGTCTCAGGGGATGAACATCTTGTGAAACTCAACTCTACCCCGATACCCGTGCTGACAGCTGCAGAATTTTTGAAAAGAAAATTTCCTCACAAGGTAAACTCAACCCCCTGAACGACCCGCCTTTGGTATTCCAATGTCAGGTTCTTTGCGGGGAAAAAGCGATCAGAGAATACTCGGGGAAGGCAGCGGGACCGGGTGACAGCCAGGGACTTGCTGTGCTACCGGTCTGCGGCTGAATTGAGGATGTCGACAGTGGATATCGCCAGGAGGTTGGACCTGACACCCGCTGCGGTAAGTTTCGCGGTTCAGAGAGGCGAAAAGATCGTTGAAGAAGCAGGATATCAACGTGAGGAGGAAGAAATGGATATACCCAAAGCGATGCGGGCAGCAGTACTGATGGGCCCCAATACCCTGGAAGTCAAGGAGATGCCCACGCCGAAACCGGGTCCAGTGGACGTCCTGATCAAAGTCAACGCCTGCGCCATCTGCGGCAGTGACGTGTCTCTGATGGCCCATCCCTGGAAGGGCCAGCCGCCCTATGGCTCCTTCATCCCCGGCCACGAGTACTCGGGCGTGGTCGCCGCGGTTGGCGAGAGCGTGGACGAGTTCAAGGTCGGCGACCGCGTGGCGGTCGAGGCTCACTACGGGTGCGGCCGCTGCATCAACTGCCGGCGGGGCGACTACACCTCGTGCCTCAACTACGGCAACACCAAGAAGGGGCACAGGGCCAACGGCTTCACCACCAACGGCGGGTACGCCGAGTATGTGGTCAACCATATCAACACCGTGTACCACGTGGCGGACAGCATCTCCCTGGACGATGCCTCCCTGGTGACCAATGCCGGATGCATGTGCTACGGCTTCGAGACCGTGGGCGGGCTCATCGCAGGGAACTCCGTCGTCGTGATCGGAGCGGGCCCCCTGGGGCTCATGGCGACGCAGATCGCCAAGGCGCTCGGCGCCGACCAGGTCATCCTCCTCGAGACGATCGCGGACCGGTTGAAGATGGGGACCGAACTGGGCGCCGACTACCTGGTCAACGTCCGCGAGACGGATCCCATTGCCTTCGTCAAGGAGAAGACCGGGGGCGCCGGGGCGGACCTGGTCATCGAGGCCTCCGGCAGCAAGGTGGGGCCGGACCTGGCTCTGCACCTCTGCAAGCGGATGGGAAAGGTGCTTCTGATCGGGTTCTCCCACGAGCCGGTGACCGTCGATTTCAACTACATGGGTATCCACAACATCCACATCTACAGCGTTCGCGGGGAAAGCCGGGCCAACTGTGCGCGCGCCCTCTCTCTGATGCGCCACGGCAAGATCAACGCGGCACCGATGATCACCCACAAGTTCCCCCTGGAGCAGATCCAGGAGGGGTTCCGAATCTTCACCAATCGTGAAGCCGGAGCGATCAAGGTCTTGGTCAAGCCGCTTTCCCCCTTTTGCTACTCTCAGAGTTTTACACTCTATGAAGGAGAAGATTCATGAGACAGGAGACCCATCCAGCCACACAGCCGTACAGATATGAACCTCTGGGTTCTAATTCGACAAATGGACGCCGACAGGTGACAAAGGCGGCACTGCTGAAAGTCGCGGGCGTTTTTCTCGCGGCTATTTTCTTTGCAGGCTGGCCATGCACATACCCGCATCAGGCGCATGCGGGTGAGCAAGCAAAAGCAGGAGCCATGCCTGACTATCTTTCCCGGGAAGAGATCCAATCGGTAAAGGTCTACAAAGCGGTCGTGCCGGCAGTGGTGACAATCTTTACCTCTCGGGAAGTGATTCAAGAGGGAGGAGCTGCAAAAAAAGGAGGTATTGCCAGCGGCGTCCTGATTTCGGAAGAGGGCCATGTGCTTACAGCGGCTCATGTGGTCAGCGGCGCTGATGAGATCGTCGTAAAGACGCGAGACGGAAAGATGCGGCCGGCAGAGCTTCTTTTCAGCGAGATGGGTGCAGACATAGCCCTCATAAAGCTCATCACGCCTGCACCCGAGCTGAAGCACGCCGAACTGGGAGACTCAGACCGGCTTTTGGTTGGGCAATCGGTTTACGCCATAGGCAGTCCATATGGTTTGGAAGATTCTTTTTCAGTCGGGCACATCAGCGGGATTCGCAGCTTCGACCGCTATTACGACGGTTCGATTCAGGCCAAATTCATACAAACCGATGCTGCGATCAACATGGGAAACAGCGGTGGTCCTCTCTTGAACTCGAAGGCCCAGGTCATCGGGATAGCCTCCCGGATACTCAGTGTTTCAGGGGGGTTCCAAGGGATCGGATTTGTTGTGCCCATCAATACGGCGAAGCAGCTCTTATCTCTCAAAGACCGCGTCTGGTTAGGCATCGAAGGCATCTATTTGAACAGAGAGGGGATCGCCACGCTGATGAACCGCGACCTGAAAGGCGGCTTGCTCATAGAGCGAGTTACAAAGGGGAGTCCCGGAGACAAGGCGGGTTTGAGAGGCGGCTCAGTCCCGTCACGGATGCTGGGCCGGGATTTTTTGTTGGGCGGAGATTTGATCGTGGAGTTCGGCACCAAGGAGGCCTGTAACAGCGATTGCCTTGCAGATGCCAACAAGCACTTTGGCGGCATTAACAAGATCCCGGTGAAATTTCTGCGTGGCGGTAAGATGCTGGAGACAACCATTGATTTGTCGGGCACCCGGCAGAATTTTCTAGAGGGAATTAAGCACTGATCACAGAGACAAATCATTAAGATGCCCCTGTAGTCAAACAACAGTCAAACAAACCAGCCATCGACGTTAAGTCCACCATGGAAGATACTTTCTGGCCCTACTGCCGACGGTATCGTCGTGACAGCGGACCAAGCCAGCCTTTGGATACGGGCATAACACACCAGGTAAATTGAGATGGTGAAGGTAATTTTTTAGGGAATCTTGTATGAAACTTCATGCTACAAGACCGAAGTTTCCTGCTCGATCAAACTGGCCCACCGGCCAGCGGCCAGGCTGGATTCCGGATAAGCCCTGCGGGCTTTCCGGAATGACAACAGAGGGATACCCCGCTGCTTGCGGTGGGGTGGTTTATTCGCCTTGTCGGCCTTTTCAGGTTGACTTCCGAAAAATACACCGTTATCTTGTTGATTATCCGGAAAATCCGGGGTCAGCCCTTGATTTTTGACAAGAGAAGGGTCAAGTCTGCTTTTGACTGTTGTTGCCGGTGGTGGGAGATTGAGAAGAAAAGGGGCAGGAC
>CAZONI010000179.1:0-5174 GCA_964581175.1 uncultured Desulfobacteraceae bacterium | reverse complement strand
TTGATTCTTTCGTCATTTCAAATCCTCATGGGCATAATAAGTCCCAGAAAACCGCCGTCTGCCTCGCCTCTCAGCAAACAGGGCTTGGAACTGTCGATAAATCCCAACCGAACCCGTTCACTCTCCATCGCCTGCAGTGCCTCAATAAAATAGCGGGCGTTGAAACCGATTTCCAGGCGTTCGCCTGAATACTCCACATCCATGTTCTCCTGTGCATTCCCCAGTTCAGGGTTTGTGGACGTCAGCTCCATGACATCGTTTTCCAGCGAAATCTTCACAGCCCGGTAATTTTCATTACTGAGGATAACCATTTTCCTCATGGCCTCCAACAGGGCGATTCTGTCCACTTCCAGGGAAATTCCCGCCTCACGGGGAATCACTGCCTGATAGTCGGGAAACTTCGTGTCTATGAGACGAATAACGAGGAGAGCATCATCTTTCTTTGCCACGCAGTTGTGTTTTTCGAAACCCAATTGCACGGTCCCGCCTTCCGCGCAGAGCTTGACGAGTTCGGCCATTCCTTTCTTGGGAATCATGACTCCATGCTCCACATCCAGGTTTTCAATACCGGGAATGGCGTTGTCTATGAGAGAAAGCCGATGTCCGTCGGTGGCCACCATCCGAAGAATATAGGTGCCTTCAAGTGCGATCCTCTCTGTAAATACCCCGGAAAGCTTGAAACCGGCCTCTTCAAGCGTCACCGCGTAGATGGTCTTGTTGATCATCTCATTCAGGGTGTCCGCATCTATTGAGACAGTCTTGACTCCTTTCGGCTCCACGATGCTCGGATAGTCATCCGCCGGTAAACATGCCAGGTTGAAACGTGCAAGACCGTCTGTCAGGAAGAGCCAGTTGTTCTCCTTTTCTTTCAGATGTACAGTATCACTCCTGCTCTCTTTGAGTATTTCAAAAAACTTTCTTCCCTGGACGGTTATGCTGCCCTCTTCGATGACTTCCGCGGGCAGTTCCTGACTGTATCCAAGTTCCAGATCCGTCGCTGCGATGGTGATTTTCTCACCTTTCGCGGTAAGAAGAACAGTGGATAAGATAGGCATATTACTTCTTTTTTCAAGTATCGTCTGAACTCTCGAAATGCTCTTGAAAAGGATTGGTCTATTGATTTTCGTTTCCATGCGGGACCTCCTGAGAAGTATATTGTTATGAGTATATACGAAAAAAAATAATCATAATAATAAGGAACTGTTGAATTGTTCAAAACAGTTCTACCAGAGCGGAAATGAAGGTGAAAATTACTTTCAGGTATTCGTCAGAAAGCAGTCTTTTTGTCACTTCACCCGTATCTCTTCCCGGTACTGGCTGTTTTTGAACCGGTATCAGTCAATCTCCTGAAAAAAAACTCCCATCAGGCAATCAAGTTCTCCAATTCAAGGATGTCCTTTCTGATCCGGTCATTCTCTCCCCGAGCCTTGCTGATATGTTGCACGGCATAGATTACACTCGAGTGATCTTTCTTTCGAAAGGCGATCCCGATTTCCTTGAAAGAGCGGTCAGTATACTGCCTGCACAGGTACATCGCAAGTTGTCTCGGGTACGCATACTTCCTTTTCTTGCTCTTCGAGAGAAGGTCAGCCAGGGACAGATCAAAAAACCGTGCGGTGACCTTCTGAATCTGTTGGACGCTGGCAGCAGGGGAGAGAACTCGTTTTCCGCCGGTTACCAGTCTCACAAGGGAGATATCAACGGGCCTTTCATGGAGCGACGCGTAGGTTTGAAGACGAGTAACAAGCCTGACCAGTTCTTTTATATTGTTTGTGTTATTTGCCAGGAAAAAGGCGGCATCATCCGGAATATGGATTCCTTCCTCCCGACATCTTTGTTTGATGATTTTCAGTTTTATGTCTTGGTCGGGGGTATCGATTTTGGAGATGACGGCCCACCGGAGACGAGACTTCATTCCCTCCACAAAGTTCTGGATTTGATTGGGCGGGTGTTCTGCCGTGAAAACAATCTGCCTGCTCGTCTCGTGAAATGCGTCGAAAAAAGAGATCAATTCTTTTTGGGTCTTGAATCGTCCGGACAGAAGATGTACATCGTCGAAAAGAAGGAGTGAAGTTTTCTCAAGATCCATTTTGAATTGATTCATGGTTTTCTTTCTGAGGGCGGAAGAGACCTGGGAGGTGAAGCGGTCGGCGGTGATGTATTGCGCCTTTTCCTGCAATCTGTTGACTTTGATGTAGTTGCCGATGGCATGGAGGAGGTGCGTTTTGCCGCGCCCTTGCTCGCCACAGATGTAGAGAGGATTAAGATGCCGGGCAGAGCCTTTTGCGGCCTCCAGTGCGGATTGGAACGCAAAGCGGTTCGTGTCTCCGGTCACAAAGTTTTCGAACGTCAGTCTTTTATTCAACGAAGCGCCGAATGTGTATCCGGTTTTCGGCGGCGAGGCCGCTATCGCTGACGTATCTTTGACGGTATTTGAGGGAAGGACGAATTGAATCTCCGGCGCGGATCCCAAGAGATCACTGAATCCATCTCGTATTTTTCCGGCATATTTTTCTTTCAGCCATTTTGCAACAAATTTATTTGGGACCTCGATTGTAGCGGTGACCGGATTTATTTCCTGAAGGCAAGTACCGGAAAACCACGTCTCAATCTCAACAGGGGAAAGGTGCGTTTCAAGGTATTTGATCACGTGACTCCAGATTTCCCTTTTTTTTCTCATAATAACCGCAGAAATACCCTTGAAAGATTCTTTTAAATCATTAAACTTTAGACAAATTGTATTGAAATTTCAACCTAAAACTGATTGAGAGGGAGTATGATGGCGTATTGTATTGCTCTTGCAGGAAAAGGCGGGACCGGCAAAACAACCATGGCCGGACTCTTGGTGCGGTATCTTGTGGAAAAAGGAAAAAAGCCGGTTCTGGCGGTGGATGCCGATGCCAATGCGAATCTGAATGAAGTGCTTGGACTGGAGGTGGAAGCGACGCTGGGAGACGCAAGGGAAGAAATGAAACACGGCGTGGCCGGCGGCATGACAAAAGATGTCTTCATGGAAATGAAACTTCAGCAGGCTGTTGTGGAGGCCGAGGGGTTCGATCTGATCGTCATGGGAAGGCCGGAGGGGGCAGGATGCTATTGTGCAGCCAATACCCTTCTGACGGAATACCTGGGAAAACTCATTGACAATTATCCGTTTATCGTCATGGATAATGAAGCAGGGATGGAGCATATCAGCCGGCTCACCACCAACAACATCGATGTTCTCCTTGCAGTGTCTGATGCTACCCGGAGAGGCATCCAGGCTGCTTCACGGATTATCAATCTCACCGAGGAGCTCAAACTGAACATAACTCGAAAGATTCTTGTGGTGAATCAGGCGGGCGAGGCCCAACGAGAGGCCTTGATCAAGACCGCAGAGGAGTATCATCTGGAAGTCATCGGCATTGTGCCGGAAGATAGAGAACTGCGCGAATACGATCTGAAAGGGAGACCGACGATTGAACTCGGAAACGAAAATCCGGTTCTCCAGGCAGCGTACTCCATCTTTGATAAAATAGTTTGAAAGATATCCCTATATATGGTGTTTGATATTATTGTAACTACAATATAGAGGATATGTTTGTCGGCGCGAACCGGCTCATATTATTGTAGAAATTTCTTGACATAGGGTGGGCATTTCTCTATCTTAATGCCCTTAGAGCAGGAGAGCTTTTTTTTTGTCCTATTTTGTTCTATTTTTCACAATAGGAATTCGCCGCAAGAATTACCGTCAAATTTCAACTGCATCTGTGAAGGCGAGTGGTTGAGGAAAAATCCTGATCACTGTGCACGGGACGGAGACTTGCTGTTGTGAAAGATCGTTGCGGATAGCAAGGTTGTCTAAATTCCAATTAAGGAGGTAGAGAAATTGGCATTTGAAATTCCCAAACAAGCCTATTCAGGAAAAATAGGGGAGACCACGCTTGGTACCGGCGGTGCCGCTGTTACTCTGGGCGGTGAAACCTCCTACCCGTTTCATGTCTTTGAGGGGCAGGTTCCTCATCCTCCCAAGATAGCTATGGAGATCTGGGACTATGACCCTTCGAGCGAGTGGCCGGCCGGGGCCGTAGAACCCTTTAAGGATGTGATAGCATCTCCTGATGCCTGGGCGAAGAAATGTGTGGAAGAATATGGCGCCAACATCATCGTGCTGCAGCTCAAGAGCACTGATCCAAACGGGATGGACAGGGGCCCGAAGGAAGCAGCCGAGGTGGCCAAGAAGGTCGTTGACGCCATTAGCGTACCCGTGGTGGTCTGGGGTACGGCCAATAACCAGAAGGACGAAGAGGTCTTAAAAAAGATCTCCGAGGTTTGTGACGGCAAGAACCTTGCCCTTTCGCCGGTGGAGGAGGGAAATCACAGGGGAGTGGGCGCCAGCGCCCTCGGATACAAGCACGTGGTGGTGGCCTCAACTCCCATCGACGTTAACCTGGCAAAACAGTTGAATATCCTGCTCGGAAATCTGGGCGTCACTCAGGACAAGATCCTTGTTGATCCCACCACAGGCGGCCTCGGATACGGCATAGAATACAGTTATTCGGTCATGGAGCGCATCAGGATGGCCGCGCTCACCCAGGAGGATGATAAACTGCAGATCGCCATGATCAACAATCTGGGAAATGAGATCTGGAAATGCAAAGAAGCCGGGGAGAGCATTGAAGATGCACCCGCCATGGGAGACCCGGAACGACGCGCCATCCTCATGGAAGTAGTCGGTGCGGTATGCTATCTCATTGCCGGAAGTGATGTGCTGATCCTCAGGCACCCCGAAAGTGTGAGGATGATCCGTTCGTATATTGATCTCATGATCAACGGCGGGAGCGCTGCCGACGTGGCAGGGATTTCCAAGTATCTCCCCCTCGAGGAAGCGGACCTTCTGGCAATTTCACCCGAACCCACTCTTGCTTTTGAAGCCGCAGAAGCACTGAAGGCAGAGCCCAAGAAGGAGGCCAAGAAGGAAGCCCCGAAACCCAAGGCCGAGAAGAAAGAAGCGCCTGCTGAACCAGCCGGAAAGGTGGAAAAGGCTCCAGCCAAAGAACAGAAAGTCGTGGAGATGAAACCCAAGGCTGAAGAGGCGCCGAAGGCTGCTGAGGAGGCCAAGGCGGAGGCAGAAGCCAAAGCCAAAGCAGAGGGAGAAGCCAAGGCCAAAGCAGAGGGAGAAGCCAAGGCCAAAG
>CAZONI010000178.1:0-5180 GCA_964581175.1 uncultured Desulfobacteraceae bacterium | reverse complement strand
CTTGGCAGTTCCAAGGGTAAGTTCCTCGAATAATCTTTCCATGCATGCCTCCTTTGCTTTCTTGTAACCTGTAAGCTCCCATGCCTCCGTCCTCAGTGATCGACGGAAGGAAAGAGCCTTCTGTCTGTATGAGGCAGGAACATGATTTTGTGGTATTCCATAAAATCTCTTCAGTTATTGAATTCTTGAAAACGCGTTCGGAGGATGTCTATCCTAACTGGATCATGAATCTGCCGCCTCATTCTCCGGACGCTCGAATTTGGGCAAAATCACTTTGAAGGTTGAGCCTTTGCCCGGCTTACTCTTAACCAGGACTCTCCCCCCGTGAGCTTCCACAATAGCCTTTACGACCGCCAGACCTACGCCGCTCCCCTCTGTCCCGCCGGCCTTTCCGCGGTGGAACATATCAAAAATGTAGGGAACATCTTCGGGATCGATGCCTACGCCATGGTCCTTGATGGTGATCATAACTTCTTCTGCGGTCTCCTCTGTTGATATGGTAATGGTTTCTCCTTTGGGCGAGAATTTAAAGGCGTTATCCAGGAGATTCGTAAAGACCCGCCTCAGACGTTGGGGATCTGCCTCGATAACGGGCAGGACTGTATCATTCTGCAGTTCAAGCACGATGGCTGTCTCGGCGACCCTCGGTTGGTAGATCTCAAAAATCTCCATTAATTCCCTATCCAGGGAGGTGGTCTGAAAATTCAGTTTCAGTTTCCCGGCCTGCAGACGGGCAAATTCAAGGAAGTCATTGACCATAAAATCCAGCTTGTCCGTCTCATTTCGAATAATTCCCAGATATCTCCTCTGTTTTTCTTCATCCAAATCGGTGGTCTTTTTCAAGAGACGCAGCGCAAATCCGCCTATAATCGTCAGAGCAGACTTCATGTCGTGGGCGAACATGGAAATAAGGTTGTCCTTTTCACGCTCAAGGGCCTTCAGCTGGGAGATATCTTGAAATGCCTCTATAGCCCCGATAAGACCGCCCGCTTTATCGATCATGGCTGCCGTTTGCATCCTGACCGGGATGGTTCCTCCAGCCTTGCTTTGGACCGTGCTCTCCATCCGAACAACCGGACGGCGTTGATGAATAGCTGTCCTTAGTGGGCAATGGAGTTTGCACATCCCCCCTTGCAAAATATCGCCGCAATAATGACCCAATGCCTCCTTTTCGCGATAACCCGTGAGCGACTCAGCCCAGGGATTAAAGCTGGTTATTTCCAGTTGCGGATTGACGGTGATAATGCCGATCGGCAAACTGTCGAGGGCGAACTTATAAAAGGCCAGATCGGTCTCCACGGTTTCCTTGGCCCTCCCGGTTCGCCTTGGGTCGTTAGCCTGCCTGCCCATATGGAAGCTCTTCCCCGGCACCTTTATCCCCGGATCAAGTCCGGCCCAGGCGCAGAAATCCAAGTATCCCTTGAAATGCCTCTTGATTCCGAGCCTCTTCCACGGCGGTATCTCTCCCGCCGATCACCGCAACCGCAGACTCCCTGTAGAAAGGTCGGCCACAAGGTGTATTCCCGCATTATCACTGCCTCACACTTCGTTCATCTTCGCTCATGACACGCCGATCCAACTCGGCGAAAATCAGGCCATAAAGATAGGAGTTTCACCGATCAAGGAGTCCTTTGAGGGCATCTGAGAGTGTGAATTCCGACTGAAGCCCTACGAAGCGTTGGATCTCTTTGCCATTTCTGAAAAGTATCAGGGTGGGGATGCTCTGGATAACCAGGTTCGAAGACATTTCGCGAAACTCATCCACATTCACCGCTGCGACGAGGACCCTTCCTTCAAATTGAGCGGCAAGTCGGCGCAGAATAGGCTCCTGCAAGCGACAGGGGGTGCACCAGGGCGCCCCAAAATCAACCAGCGTCAAGCCCTTCGTTTTCACCTTTTCCAACCGCTCATCGGATGTTATCTCTTCTAAATCCAGCGCGTCTTCCCTCCTTGCATTTGTGGATTGAAGAACCAGATTTCTTTTGCTCTGAAGATCAATAAATTCAACTATCATGCCATCTCCTGAATCCACGCCTTTCATCAGTCGCTTATGAGACCGGGAGAGAGATATCCAGTTGAAATTACACGATATCATTTTGTTGAGGGGATATTGCATGAGGGGTCATGGGACGAAAAGCGTAAACCTGCTTGACTCAAGGGGTAACGTTACCTATGCTGTGAGAGAACGGTTTGTAACGTTACTTGCATTCAAAATCTCAGATCTGTTCCGAGAGGGCTAGAATCGGGCGGGGCAGAAGGACCAATTTACACCATGCAGAAAGAGACAAAATGGATATTGGACCCAGGGTTTTCCAGCCTGCTGCTGGAGTCCATGGCTGATGGAGTATTTACCCTTGATGAGAACGGGAGAATAACATCGTGGAACCCTTCCATAGAAAGGATAACAGGATATACTGCCGGTGAAGCCATAGGCCGGTCATGCACATTGTTGAACTTCACCCTGTGTTTTCAGAAAAGCTGCCCCACGGGTATCGGAGACTGTGGCATTCTTCGGCATGGCCGGCTCGACGGAAGGGAGTGCTTCTTGCGTCACAAAGAAGGCTATGACGTGCCCGTAGTAAAGAGCGCAAGGCTGGTCAAGGATGAAAGGGGTTCTATCAAGGGTGTCGTAGAAACTGTGACCGATCTTTCGGAACTGAAAAAGGCGCGGCGCGAAGCGGAAGAGGCCAACCGCAGGCTGGGTCAAATCCACAGACTCGGCAATATCATCGGCAAGAGCCATGCCGTGCGGCAGGTTTTTTCAGCCATCAGTGCGGCTGCTGAAAGCGAAGCAACCATCCTTCTGGAGGGTGAAAGCGGTACGGGGAAGGAGCTGGTAGCAGGTGCTATCCACCATCACAGCGCTCGCAAGATGATGCCTTTTGTGACTGTGAACTGCAGTGCCCTTTCCGAATCCCTGCTGGAGAGCGAACTCTTTGGCCACGTCAGAGGCGCTTTCACCGGGGCCGTTCGCGACCGAATAGGTCGTTTTGAAGAGGCCGAAGGAGGGACCATTTTTCTGGATGAGATCGGGGAGATCAGTCCTTTCGTCCAGGTCAAGCTCCTTCGCGTGGTGCAGGAGCGGGAGATCGAACGGGTCGGCGAATCAAAGAAACGCAGGGTTGATCTCAGGTTCATCGTGGCAACCAATAAGGACCTGGGTGATCTCGTCAGGACCGGGGAGTTCCGTGAAGACCTCTTCTACAGGCTGAAAGTCTTTCCGATTATAATTCCCCCGCTTCGTGAGAGAAGGGAGGACATTCCCCTTCTGGTCAGTCATTTCATCAATGCCCAGAATAGTAAGACAGGCAAGAAAATAGAAGGAGTGACGCAGTCTTCCATGAGGATTCTCATGGAGTATCCATGGTTCGGCAATGTGCGGGAACTGGAAAATGCAATCGAGCACGCCTTTGTCCTTTGCACCGGAGAATATATTGACGTTTTCGACCTGCCGGTTGAAATACGGCAACTGGCCTATCGAACAGGCCTTGAAAAGCCTCCTTCTTCGGCCAAGGCGAAATTATTCTCAAATCGAAAACTCTCCCCTGAAATGCTGGTCGAGATCCTGACCGACTGCGAGTGGAACAAGGCCGAGGCGGGGAGGCGTCTGGGCCTGAGCAGGACTGCAGTCTGGAAGTACATGAAAAAATGGGATATCCCGCTAAAGGGACCTGTTCCGCATACCTCATAACATAACGATATCGCTTCCGAAATATGGGTGGCGCTCAGATAGCCCAAAATCAAACGGCTTCTGCCGAAATTATTAAGTCATTTTTACTGCATAAATCTCTACGAATCAACCTTTTTCGTCCTCCGCACCTTCCGAAAGCCTCAACCCTCCTATAGAGAGCATCCCGCTTTGCCCGAAAGAAGGGATTGACAAAAACGATGGGTTGGAGATATGCTGATTCTGTAAGCATATCCAGGCCATGAAGTCCTGGGTGTTTGGTTATCGTTCAGGAAACCAGCCACGAAGGCGTTGTCTCCAGAAGAGGGCTTTCGTGGCTTTTTTTAGTTCTGGGAGCCGAGATGGAGATGTGACGTGAACTCAACAGGATGCCCGCGGGTGAGTTTGCCATGACCGTCGTCCCACGGCTAATCCATCGTAAATCATAAGCGAGCTTAAGGAGGGCGGATTTGATGAAAAGTTCAGTGGAAACAGTTTCTTTGAAGCCCATAGGCGTAATTTATTCCCCTTACAAAGAAAAAAGAGGAACGCCTTACCAGGGAAGACATGAAGAGAAGGAGTGCACCATAGAGATATTCGAGGACTATGAACCCGGGCTTCTCGACATTGACAGGTGTACGCATCTTTATGTCCTGTACTGGCAGGACAGGAGCAATAGAAGCATCCTGCAAACAAAGACTCCGTGGGGACCGGAGATACATGGGGTTTTCTCAACCCGATCGCCGAATCGTCCCAACCCGATCGGGTTGTGTGTTGTCGATTTTCTGGGACGCGATGGACGCCTTGTAAGGGTGAACGGCCTGGATGCGCTGGACGGATCGCCCCTTTTGGACCTCAAACCCTATTCCGCATCCATCGATTCATTCCCCGACGCGCGCATTGGGTGGCTCAAAGACTCAGGGCGAAGACTTCTCTGAGATTCTAAAAGCAGGGTTACAAATTGTAAAAAACCCTGACACTCCTCCTTTTGATAAGAGGAGCCTGAGTTTACATCCTGCAGATCATTTCATAAAACTTTCAATGGGTTAGATTTCAATCACTCCTTCGATGGCCTTCGGCATGAGTATTGCGTTGTGTATGGCAGGGGACAACATCTTCTGTTTGAAGAACCCTGAACGCTATTTTTGATTCGGGAAAAACTGATTTCATGATCGATCCGCTGAAGGTCCAATCAAAACCCCATCAGTGAGTTGTGCTAAGAAGCTGTTGGAAACAGTGACTTAGCCGTCCTTTTGAATTGCGCCTCGGCCCAAGAGCGAGAGGAGGTGAGGTATTCTCACGTTTATCCAAGTCAATATCCGGAAATTGTCGGCACCTCTTTCGAGGAATTTACGCGGAGTCGCAAAGATTCTTCAAAAGGGCCAGGAAGCTCGCTTCCGGTTGCTGTTGTTTTATTGCGTTAGTTTTTTCACCATAAAGGAGGGTTCCTTATGAGATACGATGTGGTTATCATAGGCGGTGGACCAGCAGGTATTATCACGGCCATGACCGC
>CAZONI010000177.1:0-5206 GCA_964581175.1 uncultured Desulfobacteraceae bacterium | reverse complement strand
CTAGTGCCAAAAATGTATTTATGGATAAACACTGGCTGGAAAACAGCGGATTGTCCATGATATCCTTATGGGTTGACGATAAATGAACACGAAAAGGAACGGGCGGGATTTTCTCAAAAAAAGTGGGTTATTCGTTATCGCCGCTCTGCTTGTGGCGGGTACCTGGGTTTCCTGGAGGTACCGGGATGAACTTCGTGTACCCTTAATGAACCTTTCAAAGGCCCTCAATGTTGTGCATCCGAGAGATCAGGTAAGGTGTTATGTGGACAGCACCATTGACGGAAAACATTACCTGAGGATGAAACTCGCAATCCCCTGCATAGACCGGAAGCAGCGATTGTTCTTGACCCGGAATCTGCCCCGTTTCAAAAACCAGCTTGTGATGGAGATGAGTCAACCGGAAATGAAAAAAGCGGCCAAGAACAGGGATTTTGAGACTCTCAGGTACCATGTCATAAAGATTCTCAATTCCATTTCCAAAAGACCGATAACCAATGTCTATTTCGAGGGCTTCCTTTATGGATAATGGTCATCTTTTCAGCCCTCCGACCGTTGCCCGTTCCTGCCAGAGATGAAATGAGGATTGCGCGTGACTCTCTTCAAGCCACCCGAAATGGGCTTGTCGTTCAAGCCCGTACAATGGCCTGAAGATGCCCATGCCTTCCACCTCTTCCAGGCCCAGACTCCTCATTATCTTCTCGTACAACCTGCCAAGCCTATCGCTCTCACCTGCCGATTGGGGAATATGTACGCGAAGCTTGGATCCGATCTCGTAAAGTCCCATCTCGCCTGCCCGGATATCTCCTGCATACCGCTTCAGGACTTCCAACCCTTCTTTATAAGAATATGACTCAGCGAACATCTCGCCCCAGCTGTTCTTGTAGACAATATCTATGCTGGCGGGTGCCTTCAATTTGGAAATCTCCTCCATATCGACAACCACCATGATCCGATCTTTGATCGGGTCATCATCCAACCTGGTGCCTCCTGTCAAGTGGTAGTAGGCCGGTGGAAAAAATGACTGGAAATGCTTCAGTAAATCGATCAGATCTGTCAAGCGTACGCCCGAAGGGTTAGGCGGCATTTCTACGGCTGTCGCCTGGAAGTCGTAGAGCCCGTTATTCACCAGCCATGCGGCGACCTTTACAATACTTTCCGCGGAGAATATTTTCCATCTGAGCTTTCGCCGCTCTGTCGGATACAATGTGGCATCATAGAGATCCCACCGCTTCTGTTTCGCGCGATTCCTTTCGTATTGAAAGATGCACCGGTTCAAAATCATTCTCCGGCCGGTCAGGAATGGCGTCAGGCGCAACTTGTACCGTTTTCTGGAGAACAGAACAATGAGTTTCCGTCCCAGGACTTCCAGATCGTACTGGTCGATTTCCTGCTTTTCCGGGGAGTGAAGCCCTTCTGAGAGGCGACGGTAGGTAGAAGAAAAAAATCTATTGATTTCTGTAGAAAATCTGAGCTGGCGCCCGTAACTCCAGTTTCCAACCTGGTTCAGGTCTTCTACCAGGTCCAGGTGCCAGTCCCAGCGTTCCATGAGTTCGGCAAATACGTCTACCTTGTAGTCGTCGGCCGTCGTTCTTATCTTGGTTCTCGTTATTCTTGGCTGGGCTTTCAGATAGAATGCCTTTTTCACGAGTTCCATATGTGAAATCCTGTCCTGTTTCCGATAGAAATCCAGCACCGTCTCAACCATGAGCAAGTAGGGGTCCATGTCCTTCAGAAATCGACACCCCCCCAAAACACGTTCTTTCAGTGTTTCACATAGTAATTCTCCACGGTATTCATCTGAAAGGTACACTTCCATCATTGCCATCTTGATGAGGGCTTTGAAGGGATCCTTTATTCCCTTGCTCAATTGCCACAAGGCATTGCCCAGAAATTCGCTTCTTGAGACACCCTCAAGAAATCCAAGGTCGAGAAAATCGACGGCGTCCATGGGCGCCTTCCACGCGAAGTTTCTCCAGGTCTTCTCGTAGGATTCCATATCCATGCCGGAAGGAACAACCCACCAGTATGGTATCTTGCCTGACACCAGCAGCATGGTTCTGTAACATTCTTCTTTCAGAAATTTTTTCTGGCTCGAACCTGAACTCTCCTCGTCCACTTTTCCAAAATCATTTTCCCTGATCTGTTGCAGATCCAGGATAAAAAAATGAACGTCCATTGCGAAACTTGATTGACACCAGTAAGCGATCTGAGCGGTCTTTTCCTCCAATGCCTGGATACTTCTGCGACTGGAGCGGCGCTTGTCGACACAGACCCAGTAATCGAAATCTGATTGTGCGGTTTGCGCCACTGTCCCCACACTACCCAGGAGAAAAAGGGATTCTATGACGGGCCGTTTTATAAGATAAGTCTGGAACGGGATGCTGCGGTGTCTGGTTTCAGGAAAATAATCCCTTATTACCTGGCTTAACTGATAGGATGAACCGACTGCATAGACCCCGCATCCCGAGTCCCCTCCGGAGACATACCCTGGAAGGTCCACTTCATTAATGCTCAACAACACGGGAATGATCTCAAAGACGAGAGATGCTTTCTCCGCATCCATATCGTAGGCATACTGGCATCTCAGCCGATTATAATTGAGAAAAATTATCTTGTTCTTCAGGATATGCCCGATATCAAGGACCTTTGCGTATTTCGTCATGGTGCTTCCCTGTGCTGGGATAAAAAAGGCCATCCTTGAAAGATGGCCTTTTCAAAATGGACTGCGATGAACCTCATGGTTTCAAGGCGTCCATGAGCCCCTCCGAAACCATCTTCTCGGCCACTCGTGAAGAATCAATCTCATACTGATTGCTTTCTATTGCATTTCTCAACTCATTCACTCGATCAATCCTTCCCTTCTGTTCCGTTTCAGCGGCTTCGGCAATTCTCCTGTATTCAACGGATTCCCTTGAGAGTTCAATCCGTGCGGCTGATTCGCGGTTATCCGTTGATCTCGTTTTTCCGGCCTCGTTTCCCCCCGCTTTGGCTCTTGAAGCCGATTCGGCGGAATGAGAGACAAGCCCTGTTTGTTTTGAAATATCATCAACTTTCATTGGATGCTCTCCTGTTTTTCAGATACTTCGTTGAATATCGATCCCTGATCCTCTTTCATTCCGCCCGCCCCATCGTTTGGAGCACGTTCCTGTGGTTCCCGGGAAGTGACTTTCGCGATCAATTTTGCGGACAGTTGACTGAGTACCTGTCTTTTGCGCGCTTCAACGGAAATATCCACTAAGTCTGACGAAGACTGAACAGGCGGCACACCGCCCTGCGGCAGACTTGCCCGGCGCTTCAGTTGATTCCCGTATGTCCGCAGGACATTTTGAATCTGGTAGGTGGTGATTGTCATTCTTTTTTCTCCACCATTTCTATCGGCACCGGTCGGAAAAAACTTTAAAAAAAAGATTCTCCGGGAAACTAGCAGTGCCCATTCACAAAGGAAAATTTGGGCACCAGCGGATTTCCTATCCAGGAATGAGATATTTTTTGCAAGATCAAGAAAATCAAGGGATCACGCGGAGACGTACGTTAGTACGTCGCACAAGTGATCCCGCAGATTGACGATGAGATTGTGAAAAATAGCCATTTATGGATGGAAATTAGTTTGCAAACCTCCTTTCTATCCCCTGCTTTTTAATCTTTTCCACCAGGGTCGTGCGGTTCATATTCAATAGTTTTGCCGCCCGATTCTTGATCCACCCTGTTTTTTCAAGGGCGTTGATGATCAATTGTCTTTCAAATTCATTCACCGCAGTGCTGAGGGAAAAGCCCTCATCCGGAACAAAGGTCCGGATCATCTGACTGCTCACGGTCTTCCCGGCGATTCTCTCCGGAAGATCTTCCACATCTATGTAGTCATGTTCTGTCAGAATGACCATCCTCTCAATGATATTCTCCAGTTCCCTTACATTGCCGGGCCAGTCATACAGTTCGAGAGCTCTCACCGCATCCTTGGAAATTCCTTTAATCATCTTCTTCTTCACCCGGGTCATACCGTTCAGAAAATGCTGTATCAGAAGGGGAATATCCGATCTCCTGTCTCTCAGGGGCGGCAAACTTATTGGGATAACCTTCAGGCGGTAATAGAGATCCTCCCGGAATCTTCCCTTTTCAACAGATTCCTCCAGATTCTTGTTCGTCGCCGCCAATATCCTCACATCACATCTAATGGTCCTTGCACCGCCCAATCGTTCGAACTCATGCTCCTGAAGAACACGAAGCAATTTCACCTGCAGGTGAGGGCTCATCTCAGCCACCTCATCGAGAAATATGGTTCCCCCGTTGGCCAGTTCAAACCTACCTATCCGGGTTCGGATGGCGTTGGTGAAAGCCCCCTTCTCGTGTCCGAAGAGCTCACTTTCAAGCAACTCCTCGGGAATTGCCCCGCAGTTGACCGGGATCAAGGGCTTTTCCCGTCTAGAGCTGTGGTAATGGATAGCCTTTGCCACCAATTCCTTTCCGGTGCCGGACTCTCCCAGTATGAGGACAGTGCTGTCTGTATCCGCTACCTTTTCAATAATTCTAAAAATCTCGTGCATCTCCTGGCTGTCCCCGATAAAATTATGAAACTTGTACTTCTTCTTTAACTGGCGCTTCAAAGCCAGATTTTCCCTGCGCAGCTCCCTGAAATCCAGGGCCCTTTCGATCACGAGGAGGACTTCGTCCATCTTGATGGGTTTGGCGAGATATTCAAAGGCCCCTGCCTTCATAGCCTCCACCGCATTGCGAATGCTGGCATACCCGGTGAGGATAATGCCGATGGAATCCGGATCGTGCTGCACCAGGTGATCCAAGACAGCCATTCCATCCACCTTGGGCATATTGAGATCAATCAAAGCGACGTCGAAAAAATCCTGCTGGATTTTTTCTATTCCCACTTCGCCGTCGTCCGCTGTTTCTACCTCGAACCCTTGGCTTCGCAGGAAATCTGAAAAATGATTCCGAATCTCTTCCTCATCATCCACAACCAAAACCTTCACATCGGCCATTATCACTTCCCTCCGGGATTCATTTGCCTCCGCCAAAATTCTTTTCAGCCTGGGGCGGTAACCCCTTTTTCTTCCTGGGAACTTCCATCGCTGTTCTCGCAGCCATCCCGCCAGGCCAAAAGCTCTTGCCAAAATTTTGGCTCTCTTTCTTATCGCGCCAATTTATTAACACATGCTTATAAATTAATCAACACTTTTTTCCCGATTTTCCCAAC
>CAZONI010000176.1:0-5243 GCA_964581175.1 uncultured Desulfobacteraceae bacterium | reverse complement strand
CATCAAGTATGTGGCAAATATTGCGGGGATCCAGCACATTGATTCGGTTGAAAATTTTCCCATGGAAAAATATGATTACATGCTGCGGCTCATGCTCCGGGCCCCGTTCTTTCTGTCCAAATTGACGATCCCCCATATGAAGAAAAGCGCGGATGGGACCGGCGCCATAGGGAACATGGCCTCGGTGCACGCCCACATGTGCACCATTAACAAGCCGGTATACAATATCACCAAGTTCGGCCTGCGCGCCCTGACCCAGTCCATTGCCGCGGAAGGGGACGGGGAAATCCGTTCCTTTTCCGTGAGCACCGGTTTTGTCAAGACGGCCCTGGCCTTGAAACAGATTCCGGCACAGGCAGAGCAGCGGGGCATCACGCCGGAAGAAGTGGTGCGCGATGTCATGATGGGCTACAGCCGCATCAAGGAGATGATGACGCCCATAGAAGTCGGCAATCTCTTTATCCTGGGTTTTTCCCGTTTTGCCAGGTACCTGATCGGTGGAGACCTTCTCTTTGACGGGGGGATGGTGCTTACATACGCGGAAAAGAAGAATTGACGCGGCTGTCGGAAAAAATCCATCTACTGCGTTATCCTTGTCCCGTGTCACTGCGGCGTACTGACCATGTACGCCTCGTTCCCCGGGCCTTCGGATGCCTTGTATATGAACATTTTCTAACAGCCGCTTTGAGAATTTATGGTAATAATGCGTGATCAATCGGGAGGTGCGGTTGAAGCGAGGAGTTCCCTGAGTTCGTCTTCAACGAAATTGATGTGACGTCGTGCTTCCCTGGATGCCTGATCGGGGTTTCGGCTCTTGATGGCCCGGAAGATACGCATGTGCTGCTCGGCGATACGCTGCTTGTTTTCCTTTTTCCTGAAAAGCTGTTCCCGGGACATCTTCTGGGTGCTCCAGAGAATGTTGTAACAGGAGGCGGTCAGGTGGGAGAGGACGGTATTGTGGGCGGCGAGGGCGATGGAGACATGGAAGTCCGCGTCGGTCTTGGCATCTTCCCTGTTGTTCCGCAAGTTTTCCTGATCGCGGGCGATGATCTGTTCGAGTCGCGCGATGTCGGATTCCGTTGCCTTTTTTGCGGCGTTGAACGAGGCCCAGCTTTCCATGGCCCTTCGGATATCCAGGAGTTCAAAGAACTTTTCCGGGTCATCGGCAATGAGAAGGCTGAGGGCGTCTTCAACGGGTTTTTCGGTCAGGGATTTGACAAGGATTTTGCTCCTGGGGTGAATTTCGATAAACCCCATGGCCTGGAGCGCATTGAGGGCCTCGCGAAGCGGAGGCCTGCTGACCCCTATAGATTCAGCCATTTCTCTCTCGGAGGGCAGTTCATCGCCCGGTTTGAGCTCCCCGATGCTCAAAAGGGTCTTGAATTGTTCGATGATTTCGTCGGAAATTTTTTTGGACGATATCTTGTGAAACATGATGCCCTCCTGACGGCAGGATTTCATATGAACTGGTAATACCAAAAAGACAAACAAGGCGCAAGGGCTTTTTGTGTGGATTTTATTAATTTTCGCTTGACAATTTTTTTCCGGAATTTGATATTGGTATGACCACTTTGCCAGAGCATTTCTCCTGAAAAAGGACCTGTCTATTTGATTTCGGTACACCCTGAAATAGAGGCGAATCAATGAAGGCTCGGTTGCTGTATGGTGAGAAAACGACAGATCTGGATGTTCCGGACTCTGTGGACTTCCTGGAAATGAAACCCTTTGCACCGGTACCGGACCCGGTGGGGGCGGTTCGGGATGCCATCGCCGATCCCATTGCAAGTCCTCCCCTGAGTGAAATCGCACAAGGGAAGAAAAATGCCTGTGTGGTCATCTCTGATATCACCCGTCCTGTCCCAAACAAAATCATTCTCCCCCCCCTCCTCGAAACGCTGGAAGAGAGCGGCATCCCGAGAGAAAGAATCACCATCCTCATTGCTGCGGGCATGCACCGGCCCAACCTGGGTGAAGAACTGGCGTTCATGGTGGGCAGGGACATCATGGACAATTACAGGATCTTAAATCATTACTGCCGAAAATCTGAAGAATACCGCAAGGTGGATGAGATTGACGGGGCTCCCATTGAACTGAACAACCATTACCTCGACGCGGACCTGAAGATCCTGACCGGCCTGATCGAACCCCACTTCTATGCGGGGTATTCCGGGGGACGCAAGGCCATCCTGCCGGGTATTTCCAGCTTTGAGACCATGAAGTTCATGCATTCTTACAAGATGATCGACCATCCCAATGTCACCAACTGCCTCCTGGACGGCAACCCCTTTCATGAATACGGGCTTCGGGTGGCCGAACTGGCCGGTGTGGACTTTATCTTCAACGTGGTCATCAACAAGGAAAGGCAGGTCGCCGGGGTATTTGCCGGCCACTACCACAAGGCCCATCTTGCCGGCTGCCGGATGGTTCGGGAGCATTCCGTGGTCGAGCTGGAAGAGCGCGTCGACCTGGTGATCACGTCCGGCGGTGGATACCCCCTGGATGCCACCTTTTATCAGATCAGCAAGGCCCTGATCTCTGCCAGGGATATTCTTGAGAAAGGGGGCGCTATCGTTGTGGCTTGTGAGTGCAGGGAAGGGCTCGGGAGCCCGGAGTTCTGCGGGATCCTGAAGACGGTCTGCAGTCCGGAGGAATTCTTCAGGGGGTACTGTGATCCGAAGGATTTTGTTATCGACCAGTGGTGCGCCCAGAATATCTACCAGGTCCTGGATCATGCCGGAGAAGTCTATGTCTTTTCTTCCGGCCTTTCCGCCGGGGATGCGGGCGAGATGGGGGCCGCAAAGGTGGACGATCTTCAGGCCACCGTCGACAGGCTGCTTGAAAGACAACACCGTGCCGTCGTCGTGCCTGACGGGCCATACGTGGTGGGGATGGTTGGCGACCGGAAGGATGAACGCTGATCTCAAGGGCATGATAGAGGCACCTTTCTGGACGAGATTGGTGTCGGCTTTTCCGGGATTTCCCGGTATTGGAACAAGGAAAGATAACGACCACAGAGCACAAGAGAAAGGAGGTGAAACAACATACGGTAAGGGGATCAAGATCTTCCAGAAGGATCTACGATCACGGTTATGAACCCAACTACCTATGGAGGAAAAAATGAGAAAGTATAGCTCGTTGATTTTTGTGGCTGTTATAGCTGTCGTCCTTGCATTCGGATCTACGGCCCTGGCGGCAAAAAAGGTTAAATGGAGAATGGGCAGCACCTGGACCCCGGCAATCAACCTCTATGAGGGTGAAAAATTGTTGATCAAATACGTGGGGGAGATGACCGATGGGAATTTTGAGATTGAATGGTTTCCTTCCGGTTCGCTCATGAAGGCGTTTGAGTACTTTGACGGCTGCAGCAAGGGAGTAGTCGATGCGGCCGGCGACTGGCCCAGTTACTGGGTAAGCAAGGACCCAGCCTTTGATTTCCTTGGCTCATTCCCGTTCGGATTTGACAATATGGATTACATTACGTGGATGTACGATTTTGGCGGGCTGCCGATTATGCAGGAACTCTATGGAAAATACGGGATGACCTATTTTTCGGTGGGCGCCACGCCTGCCGAGTCGGGGTTTCGCACCACGGAAAAGGCCGGCCCCATTACCACCCTGGCGGATTTCAAAGGGAAAAAGCTGAGGACCCCGTCCCGCGCGACCATCTGGATCCTCCAACAGCTCGGAGCCGCCCCAATTAAACTGGCCGGCGGAGAGATTTACCTGGCAGTGCAGAGGGGAACCCTGGACGGAGCCGAATTCAGCAGCCCCGGTATAGACTGGTCCATGGGCTTTGCCGAGATTACCAAGTACTGGACCGCACCTGCCTGGTTTCAGCCTTCTTCCCAGGTAGGCGTTATGGTGAATTTGAAGTCCTATAATGCCTTGCCCAAAGAGTATCAGATTATTCTGAAATATGCGGCCCAGGCAGCCTCATTGAGGGCAATGGCCTTCTGGGAGGGGGACTCGGGGAGGTCCATAGAGAAATTTGTCAAAGCGGGCACAAAAATCGTGAAGATGGAGGAAGGGAGTTACGCGAAACTGGAGGAGCTTGCCGGCGAGTACTGCCTCATGCAGGCCAAGAAATCCGCTTTTTACGCCAGGCTCCTGAAATCTCAAATGATGTATTTGAAAGAGTACAAGGACTGGCGCGAGCTGTCGAAGCCGTTCGGCCATGGGCAAACGCCGCCCTATGTAGATAAGGTCCTCGATGAACTAAACAAGATGGGAGTCAAATAGGGTCTACTGAGGCCTCCAATGGAATCACGGAATTCCTGGGGGCCTCTTTTTCTCTTTTGAACCGGCTAATGCATCCAAGGAAAGGTTTAGAAATGCGACTTGAGTCTTTTTTGAAGGGCATAGACAAAATCAGCGAATGGTCGGGCAGGATCTTTATCTGGCTCATTGTGCCCCTGACCGTCCTGGTCGTATTCGAGGTCATATCCAGAAGGATTTTTGATGCGCCGCACATATGGGCTCCTGAGGTAACGGATTTCCTGTATGGCCCCTATTTTATGCTGGTGGCGGCCTATACCCTGCTTCACAAGGGGCATGTGGCCATAGATATCATCTACAATCGCTTTTCACCCAGGGTGCGGGGAATCCTGGACATTGTCACCTACCTGATTTTCTTTTTCCCCTTCTGCGGCATTGCCTTCTACCAGGGTATCATTTTCGCCAAGACCTCATGGCTCATCCATGAAACGAGCGGCTCTGCGGCCTTGCCGGTCATTCCCGAAATCAAGACGGTCATCCCGGTGACATTCGCGTTGCTCCTGCTGCAGGGCCTCGCGATTTTTATCCGGAGCATCATTCAGGCAGTGAAGGGGGAAGCGATATGAGTCCAGAATTTATAGCCGCCGGCATGTTCGGCGGGCTTTTGATCGGGTTGTTCATGGGGCACCCCCTTGCCTTCGTCCTGGGCGGGCTGGCGGTGATATTCGGGTATCTCGGCTGGGGGCCGTCCTGTTTCTACATGTTCCTGAACAGGACCTACGGCGTTATGGATAATTATATCCTGGTTGCAATTCCCCTGTTCATATTCATGGCGCAGCTGCTGGATCAGTCTGGCGTGGCCGAGGACCTGTTCGATACCATGCGGTATTTGTTCGGTCCGGTGCATGGAGGCATCGCCATCGCCGTTGTCGTGGTGTCGACTCTTTTCGGCGCGTGCACGGGTATCATCGGTGCGTCGGTGGTCACCATGGGACTCCTGTCCATGCCGGTGATGCTGAAATACGGGT
>CAZONI010000175.1:0-5272 GCA_964581175.1 uncultured Desulfobacteraceae bacterium | reverse complement strand
TTCCTCAACGTATTGGGGCAAAATGTTAAGTATTTCGTAGCCGCATAGGCGGTTTCGGGCAGAAAAGGGGATAAAATCCCCTTGTTTTTGGCTTGCATTATTAACAAAAGTATAATACGTTAATTGTTAATAAAGCAGTGGGGTTCACATATGAAATTCCAGGCTCAGATTAAGACAGGGCAGATCGATAGGCCAACAGTCCTCTGTGTACGAAAGAAGAACCAACCAAGGGTTTTTGTGGTGGTCTGCGAGAAATGCCGGTACCGGGTCAAATGCCCATCCTATCAGCAGTACGCTAACCCCGGACTTTTCGATGTAAAACGGAAGGGAAGGGCGGGGAAGACAAAATGAGGGTGAAACAGCCGGGACACAAGAGAGAGAACGAAATACTTCCCGCTGAGTGGCATGGGATACAGTCCCCTGCCGTCCTCAAAACCCCGACCGGCAGAGAGATCAAGTACATCAGGCCCTACGAGGTACACAGAATCCTTTCGGCCCTCGAGGGCAGAAACCAACTCCTGGTAGAGATCCTCTGGAATACGGGGGCGAGGGTGAGCGAAGCCTTGGAACTCACGCCTGGAGCGGTCAATTTCCACGAATCGACTGTGACTATCAGGACTCTCAAGAAGAAAAGGAGGCTTTCCAGAAAGGCCAAGGATGTAAAAAACGAAATCAGGGGGCTTGAATTGGCAATAGCCCAGGATCCTGAGTCCAGAATCCTTGCCCGGAAGCTGGAAGATGCCCGAGAAAGGTTGACGGTATTTGAGAAGAGGACTCCCCCGCAGATTTATAGGACTGTCCCTGTCAGACCCGAACTGTGCGGGAAGATTGCCGCGTACTGCATGAACCACCATATCCAACGCGGCGACCGGCTTTTTCCTATCACCCGGGTTTGGGCTTATCAGATCCTTCAGGAGGCAGGAGAAAAGGCCGGGATAGAAAAAGACCGGAGACACCCCCATGTGTTCAGACACGGATTTGCGGTCAATGCGGTGCTTTCCGGTGTACCTCCTCTGGTTCTCAGGAGATGGCTGGGTCATGCCGGCATTGACACTACCTTGATATACACCGAGGTGCTGGCCCAGGACACAAAGGGATACTTGGAGAAGATGACTTTTTAGGAGAGGTGTTCACATATATCTATGGATTTGTCAGGGCTCAGGACTTCGACTGTCGGAGAGTCCTCATGGATTTCAGAAATGGTCCTGTGATCTCTCAGTCGAATGCGGGAAGGGTGAATAGAGTCTCGGGTGTATTGTTCAAGGCCTGGAGTTCAGACATAAATGCTTGAGCTGTTCCGCCGATTATGTCTCCGGCAGCATGACGAAAACAGATATCGGTTTCGAATCGGGCGGCAGAGTGAGACTGACCACGCGGAATAGAGGAAAGGACGCTGAAAGATGGCTGACCGATTTGCAAGGAAAAAAGCACATTAATGTGGTTGAAAAGTGAGTAGATGGGTTACAATTAAAACTGAGGAGAGACCATTGTCCGATTCTCGAAAATTTCTCATAGGCGAGGGTTATGAAGAAGGCTTCCGTTGACATTTTTGACTGGGCTCAGGATTTGGAGAAATTTAACTTCCGAAATCTCCACCCGAAAATTCTCTTAGGCACGGCCAGCGATCGGTACGCCGGATGGATCGGCCAGATCTATACTGCTGACCGCTACAAGGGCAGGACCAGCAGCAGGACCAAAAAGGTTGGAGGAAAGTCGTTCGTGGAGGAGGTCCTGCCGGTTGACAGTGTTCGAGAGTATTTCGAGCACTTCTCAGTCCTCGAAATCGATTACACCTTCTATTCGCCGCTGCTGGATAAAGAAGGGAAGCCCAGTCGAAATCATCCTGTGCTCCAGCGCTATCGCCGGCACATGAAAGAGGGAGACCGCGTCATCCTGAAGGTCCCCCAGATGATAACTGCTCAGAAGGTCCGCAGGGGTGGATCATATGTCCAAAATGAAACCTACCTCAATCCTGAAATCTTCATAGAACGCTTTTACGAACCTGCAGTCAAGATTCTGGGATCCGTTTTCAGCGGGATGATTTTCGAGCAGGAGTATCAGCGAAAACAGGACAGGGTGTCGGCAAAGCAGATGGCTGAGGGCCTGGACAGGTTCTTTGAAGCCGTTCCCAAGGACAACCGGTATCACATCGAGCTGCGGACCGAAGCATACCTGAACTCGCCGGTCTTCGACGTGCTCAACAAGCACGGGGTAGGGCAGGTGCTCTCCCACTGGACCTGGCTTCCGCCCTTGAGGAAACAGCTGGCGAAAGCGAATCAGAAAATTTTCAATGCGGGAAGGCAACGAATTATCCGCCTCATGACGCCTATCGGAACGCGCTATGAAGATGCTTATGCCAAGGCTCATCCGTTTGATAAGCTCGTGGAAGGGATGCTCCAACCGGAGATGGTGTTGGAGACAGCCGATCTCATGAGAAAGGCCATTGAGAAAAGTATTGAAACCAGCGTGCTCATCAATAACAGGGCTGGCGGTAATGCACCCATCATCGCACAGAAGGTGGCGGAAGAATTTCTAAGAAGATATGGATAAGAACAGTCAGGACAAAACATTTCGATCTACGATATTTGCTTAAGACGTTTAGACACGGTCTTGTGTGATATCCCTAATCTCCTACCGATTTTCTTGTAGCTGAATCCCTTGCCTTTCAGTCTTCTCAGGTCTTCATAAAACTGGGGTGAAAAGATAGCTGCCCTTGCCTGGACAACATAGGGTAGTGCATAGTATGTGTCCAACAGTTTTTTTCTGAATTCCGGGTTTGATGCAGCATAGTCTAAGATGCTTGATCTAGCAGGGAGATCCTTGTCCATGCAAGCTTCATTCAATGTAATCTTACATTTTAGCATTACAGGGAGCACATTTTCATAATCCTTGCGACTGTACTTGATTTTCTTTTTGCTCATCCCAATTGCCATATCAGCCTTGATGCTCGTTAAAAACGGTTGATCTTTCCTCTTGCGGCCTGTCCGGATGGCCTTTGCTGCTGCCTTATGGTCCGGTACGGGTGTGAAGGAGCCATCTTCTATTCTTTTCTTTAGACTGTCGCTTAATCGTTTTGAAATCTCTTTTGATACCAGGCCTCTTCTCCAAGGCAATCCATATCTGTCCCGATACTCCTCGTTGGAAATTCCATGAATCACCAGGAGATGAGTATTCAGAGCTTTATGCATCCTTCCACACAACAGGCACTGAATGCCGTCAGGATTCGAGAAATATTCTTCAATTTCCTTCTTGGTTGTGAATTTGCCCTTCCAAGGGAATCCAGAAAATGCACCTTTTCTTCTATTATCCATCGGCATGGCTTATTGGGAGATGCAATTGTGTAAATGCTGTTTGAAGCTACGGCTTCTATAGCACAAAGATTACGTCAGTGTCAAAAGGTAACAAAATGTGATGGGAAAGTAGTTCTATTCTGTAATGTACATCACAATCCCCAAATACAACAACCATCTCTTACGAGAATTTTGTCCTTGATTTCTCCAATTTCAGACTCTAACGTAAAAATATGACCCAGTTGAAAAACTACTCATGAAAGGAGAATTCCAATGCCAGCTACCAAGAAAGCAACTCGTACAAAACTTGATGTCGATTCCCAACAACTTATCAAAATGATCGATTCCGGATCTCCACAGAAGGAAATCATGGAGAAGTTTGGGATTAAAACCTCAACCCAGTTAAAAGTTGCCTATGCAAATGCCTTGATGGACACCGGAAAGGTTGCAGAAATCAAGAGTGGCAGAGCACCGGGAAAAAAGGAGGTCCCAAAAGAAATATCTGTTGGAAAAAGAGGCAGCCTCATTGTTCCGAAGGAACTGGTTTCTGATCTGGGATTTCATGAGGGAACCTCCTTCACTGTCAAGAAATCCAAGGTAGGAATTACACTATCTAAAACAGAATAGAAAGATCAGGTGATGTGCAGAGGTAAACATTCTTAACGTGTGAAAGCTAAGATGCGGCCTTACGATTTGCATGTATGCCTTTGGATCTGATCAGACACGGACCCAGAGGCTGAGGTTATGAAAATTGATTTGGTGTATCCTTGACATTTCCGTGACAAAGAGATTATGCAAGCAGGTACAGTACTCAAGATAGCGGCGCTTCCAAGAAAGGACAGAAAACAGTATTTGTTGATGTAATACGGTATTATACGCAAAATATATGGTGTTGATGCGCAGAATTTTTTCTGCTTAATACACTACGTTGGCCAAGACGTGATGAAAGACTGGAACAATAGGGACATCGCGTACGCGCATAGCAAAGGCGGTGTGACCGTCACAGCACATCCCTACGACAATCTTATCCGCACGGGCTACTACCGCCCGTGGCCTCCTCCCGAAATCGTGCAGAAGATGTACCAGAGCCGGCAGATTCGCGCATTCTCGGGAGAAGACAAGACGATCTGTACATCCGGCCTCGGATTCTACTGCGATTTGCAATCCCTTCATAGTGAGGACGCCATCACGTGGTCAGTCTTCGGAACTGCGGCGCGGGCGCCGCAGTCAGAGTTAGAGGCGTGGCTCGCCGATGTGGTGTCCCTCCTCGCTCTCTCACATCTGGACACCGGCGGTGCGGAGGTCTTTCTCTGGCGACGCATCCCGCATCCCGACAACCTTGTGCCGGGCGGCCCCGAGATTGACGTGGGCATTTCCACCAGCAATGCTCTCATCCTTGGCGAAGCCAAGTGGCAGTCCGGCGTCGGCGTCGCCCAGGGAAAGATGAAGAACAAGGACCAAATTCAACTGCGAGGTGAGTTCCTGCAGAAGTACGCCCCAAAGTTCTACCCATCACGCTCCGAACTCGTCGTACTCGGCATCAGTCTGTTTGAGGATGCGTTCGTTGACACCACACCGGAAGGCGTCGATTTTAGGTGCGCCACATGGGAACAGATATGCTCCCTGTCGTCTCACCCTCAAGCCGAAGAAGTCCAGCGGTACTTCAACTGGAAGAAGGACCACACGAAGATGGCCAACAAGACGCCTGGACACATACACTGAAAGGCCGCTGAAGAAGGTCTTCTTCCAACGACAGTCAGGCCTGCTGTTGTTTGATAATCAAAGACGAAACAAGGAGATATAAAAGCCTGTGTTCGACAGTGATAGACAAACGAAAAAGGCAATACCTTGCAATAACAATCAGATAGCATAATACTCCAAGATGGCGTAGTGCCTAGGAGTTTAGGGCTTCAGATCGACCTTCAGGACACGTTTAGGAGGTTTAATATTCAGCTTTTTCAGGATGTTGCGTTGACTTGTCG
>CAZONI010000174.1:0-5285 GCA_964581175.1 uncultured Desulfobacteraceae bacterium | reverse complement strand
GCGTCGGTGGTCACCATGGGACTCCTGTCCATGCCGGTGATGCTGAAATACGGGTATGACAAGAAGCTCGCTGCGGGCGCCATCTGCGCGGGCGGAACACTGGGAATCCTCATCCCGCCAAGCATCATGCTTGTGGTCATGGCGGACCAGTCCGGCGTGTCCGTGGGCAAGCTCTTTGCCGGGGCCGTTATCCCCGGACTCATCCTGTCGGCACTGTATATCACCTATATTTTCATCAAGTGCCACATTCATCCCGAGAAAGGGCCCGCTTTGACTCCGGAGGAGCGGAGGGCAATTTCCGGGAAGCAGTTATTTTTTATGACGTTGAAGTCGCTGGTCCCTCCCATGATCCTCATCCTGGGCGTCCTCGGGTCCATATTCGCCGGCATCGCGACGCCTACCGAGGCGGCGGGTGTCGGGGCGGCGATTGCCTTCATCATGACCGTTGCCTACGGCAGGTTCACCTGGAAAGGCCTTACCCAGGCAGTAGTCAACACCGCCAAGACAACGTCCATGGTGATCATCATCCTGGTGGGCGCCGCGTGCTTCGCCGGTGTTTTCATGGGCTCAGGCGGCGGCGACGTGGTCAAAGAATTTATCCTTGGTTTCGGCCTGGGAAAGTGGGGGACGTTCATCATCATGATGGTCATCCTCTTCATCCTCGGGATGTTCATCGACTGGATCGGCATCATCATGATCTGCTTTCCCCTGTTCCTCCCCATCGCCGACCATCTGGGATTCGACAGGGTCTGGTTCGTGGTGGCCTTGGCGGTCATGCTCCAGGATTCCTTTTTGACGCCGCCTTTCGGGTACGCCCTCTTTTACCTCAAGGGTGTCGCCCCGCCGGAGGTTACGACGGGCGATATCTACTGGGGTGTCCATCACTTCTGGATGCTCATGGAAGTGGGCCTTATTATCGTGATCCTATGGCCCGGAAGCATCATGTGGCTGGCGAATATGGTGTGAAGCAGAATAAGGACAGGGGGGCGATGTCATGTTGCGGCCGGCCAAGACCTACGACGAGGTGTACGGGGCCTTTCGATGGGAGATCCCCGATTACTACAATATCGGGGTCGACATCTGTGACAAGTGGGCCCGGCAGCGATATCGCCTTGCCTTGATCTACCAGAATGAAAAAGGCGAAGTAGCCAGCTATACCTTCTGGGATCTCAAGAGGCTTTCAAATAAATTGGCTAATGGACTCTCGGCCCAGGGTCTGGGACAGGGAGACCGCATGGGCATTTTATTGCCCCAATCGCCGGAAGCCGGACTTTCTCATATCGCCATATACAAAATCGGAGCGGTCGCCATTCCGCTCTTCACCCTTTTTGGCACCGATGCACTGGAATACCGATTGTCGAATAGCGAGGCCAAGGCAATTGTCACCGATGAGGCCAACTTGCCTAAAATTCTTGAGATATGGGAAAATCTGCCCCATCTCAAGTGCGTTGTGCTCACAAGGGGCCTCAAGCAGGAAAAAGTGCTGAATTTCTGGGAATTGATAGAAAAGGGTTCAACCCAGTTTCAACCGGTTCGGACAAAAAAGGACGATCCGGCCTTTATCAGCTACACATCGGGTACAACCGGCCCACCCAAGGGGGCCCTTCATGCCCACCGGGTCCTGTTGGGACACCTCCCCGGGATCCAGTTCCCTCATAATTTTTTCCCAAAGGAAGATGACCTATTCTGGACACCGGCAGATTGGGCATGGATGGGAGGATTTATGGATGTGTTGCTGCCCAGTTGGCACTACGGGGTTCCGGTGGTGGCGCATCGTGCCAAGAAATTTGATCCGGAGGAGGTATTTCATCTCTTGGCAAAGTACGGAATCCGGAATGCCTTCATGCCTCCAACAGCGCTTAAAATGATGAGACAAGTGAAAGACCCGAGCAGTCGCCATGATTTTCATATGCGAACCATCGGAAGCGGCGGAGAAGCACTCGGGGAGGAACTCCTGGCGTGGGGCAGAGACGTCATGAATTTGACTATCAATGAATTTTACGGACAGACCGAGTGCAACTTAGTGGTGGGGACCTGTTCGGAAGTAATGGAAGTCAGGCCCGGTTCAATGGGAAAAGCGATTCCCGGCCACAGGGTGGAGGTGGTAGATGAATCCTGCATGCCGCTGCCTTCCGGCACGATTGGTGAGATTGGCATCAAGGGTCCTGATCCGGTTATGTGTATGGAATACTGGAAAAATAGAAAGGCCACCGAAAAAAAATATGTAAATGACTGGTGGCTGACCGGAGATTTGGCTAGAAAAGATGAGGCAGGGTATTTTTGGTTTGTCGGCAGAAAAGACGATCTTATCACCAGTTCAGGGTATAGGATAGGGCCTGCGGAAATAGAGGAGTGCATCATGAAACACCGTGCGGTCAGCATGGTGGCAGTGATAGGAAGCCCTGACAAGGTGAGGACGGAAATCGTGAAGGCCTTCGTAGTCCTGAAAGAAGGCATGGTCCCCGGCCTCGATCTCGAAGAGGATATCAAGCAGTTCGTGAAGACGCGTTTGGCTGCCCATGAATACCCCAGGGAAATTGAATTTGTGAGTGCGCTTCCCATGACGACCACCGGCAAGATCATGCGAAAGGAATTGAGAGCGCTGGAAGTGGAAAGAAAGGCCCGGGAAAAGCCCTAGGGCTTCCGGACGAATCAATCATCCTGGTTGGTGCCTGTCCGCAAGTAATTGCCGGGCACCGGCAGGTTTCAAAAATCCACTGAATTTTACCGTACACCCAGTCGTCCATTACCCAAAACACGGCCGCTCATTTCCACTGGACACGGCAAATTGGTCGGAAGTCTGGTTGTTCCACTTTAAATTTTCTCCCAGCACGGGTTGTGTGCTGAACGAGGCTGAGGCGGATACGTATGACCGAAACAGGCCAGATAATTGTCGGTATTTTTGTCCTGGTGCTCGTCTATATGCTCACAAGGCGGTTCCACGCCTGGAGTATGAAGCGGGCATTGGATTCAATCCTCAACGACCTTGAAAAGAAAGGAGCCGTAGATCATGCTTCTGCAGTCAAGCTCCCGTATGCCACTGTAGGCATCTTCAGGTTCGGGATGAGGGATTACCGGCCGAAGGCACTTGAATACCTTGTTTCCAGCAATGTGGTGGGAAGAACAGAGGATGCCAGATTCTATTTGAAGGAAAAAGTCTTGCAGAGACCGGACATGGGCTGAGGTTCGGAGGGTGGTAAAGGGTGATAAATATCCTCCGGCTTCCCTTTCGTGCATTGTATGGGGCGTCGGGGGACCGTTACTCGGCGGCCTCTCAGACAGAATCGGGTATAGAAAACCCTTTATATGGCAGGTTGAGCTGCATAAGATGGGGCATGATCCTTTCGTCTGCCTTTCAAGTGATAGGGTGATTTATTGCTGAAGAAGAGCGCAATATGGATAGTGTTTTTCCTGGTCTTCGCACTAGGAGCCGTCGATTCGAGGGCCTCCTGGCTCATTGATCAAAAGGAGTATCACATCTCGGCCCACGGCCAGACTTCATGCCAGGACTGCCATGAAGGCATCGCGGGTAAGACACTGCACCCGGACCCCTCCGAGGTGGACAAGGGGCGTGGAGATTTTTTTGCGCCGGATCGCTGCTTTTCCTGTCACGATGAGATTCAGACTGACCTGAAGCAGGGGAAGCACGGCAGGAAAAAAATCCATGATCCCGCAAAGTATGCCTATTGCATCCGTTGCCACAGGCCGCACTACCAGCTCCGGCTTGGAAAAGACCGGATAGGGAAATTCAAACCCGGGATCCCCCGGCAGGACCAGTGCGGGGCCTGCCATGAAAATCGTACAAAGCTCCCTGCCCTTTCGAAGGAAGATGAAGCCTGCATGGCATGTCACCGTGCCGTGGATCCCAGAACGCCCGAGGGGAGAAAGAGTATTCAGGCGCTGTGTTTCACCTGCCATGCACAAGGAGATAGCCCGGGCAGGAGGGAGACCGGCGCCCTCATCCCCCTCATCGACCCTGATGCATACAAATCTACTTCCCATGCAAACCAGGCCTGCACTTCCTGCCATCCCGGCGGTGCCGCCTTCCATCACCAGGAGCAGGCAAAGGGAAATTGCCTCGATTGCCACACCCGTCATGATGCAAAGAAGGCACACGCCGTCCACCTGAATGTGGCGTGCGAGGCGTGTCATCTGAACGGCGTCATACCATTTCGCGATCCGGTCTCCAAAATGGTCTTGTGGAAGATTCCGCCAAATCCGGGGGAGCCCCTCCAGGTCCATCACATGGGAACAAACTCCGGAGCGGTTCATTGCTCCCGGTGCCACAAAAAGGGAAACGCGATCGGCGCATCCGTTATGGTTCTCCCGGCCAAAAGCGTCATTTGTATGCCTTGCCACGCGGCAACTTTTTCTGTGGGAGACACTACTACTATCGTTTCCCTCCTGATTTTCCTGGCCGGAATGATCATGGTAGCGGCATATTGGTTTACAGGGGCCCTGCCTCGGAAAAAGGATGGGGACCCGCCACCGAAAAAACACAAGGGTTTTTTCGGAAGAGTGGTAAGCGTCATTCGCGCTCTCGTGCTGGATGTCCTGCTCCAGAGGAGGCTTTACCGACGGTCGGAAGGGAGGTGGCTTATCCACGCCCTTATTTTCTATCCCTTTCTATTTCGTTTTACCTGGGGCATGGCAGGTCTCCTCGGGTCCGTGTGGAAACCCGGATCCGCAACCGTATGGATCCTGCTCGACAAGAACTACTGGATAACGGCGTTCCTTTTTGATCTGAGCGGGGTCCTTCTCCTGCTGGGTGTCGTGTTGGCCCTTCTCCGGGGTACCTTGAAACGATTTACCCAGCTTTCGGGTCTCCCCAAACAGGACCCTCTGGCCCTCTGCTTGGTGGGCGCTATCGTGATCGTGGGTTTCGTGCTGGAAGGCATGCGCATGGCCATGACAGGCGTGCCCGGAGATGGAGAGTATGCTTTCTTAGGGTCCTGGATCAGCACCTTTTTTTCAAATCCTGCGGGATTGACGGCGGTATACGGCTATGTGTGGTATCTCCATGCCATCCTGGCCGGAGCCTTTGTGGCATATCTCCCCTTCAGCCGGCTGTTCCATGTGATCCTGGCCCCGGTGGTCCTGCTCTTAAATGCCGCCGGTAAAGAAGATCGCTGAAAGGTTGTTGTCTGTTGCCTGTCGTCTCCGGGGAAAACATGACAAGCAACGACCAGCATGCGGCGCGCTGTTGTCTGGAGGATGATATGGATGAAAAGGTAAAACAGGCTCTCATTGATATCGTGGGTGAGAGGAACTATACCGAAAATCTG